>NZ_CP040106.1:5646666-5995000 GCF_005281475.1 Echinicola rosea
GTGACATCAAGTGAATCAACCACTTCTTTTATTTTGGGAAATAACATTTGAATAAAGGTATTTTTTTAGAATGGGAAATTAGCAACAGCCTGAATTGGGGGTACAGCATGAAGCTTCCTGCTCAACGGGCAGCTTATCCTGCGGTATCCCACACTTGTCTCTGGCCAGACAATCCGTCTGTTTGGTTGTCAGCAAAAAGCTTTTGCCGTCGTAATCCAAACCATATTTTCCAATGGTCTCACCCTGGTATTCCACCTCTATTTCCCAATCCCCAAGCTTTAAAACTTTTTCAGAAAGGGTAATGATATTGGTCAGTTTTTCCGGATGGAGCCTGTGGTCATAATCATTGGCATTCCAAAGCTGGAAATTGATAACAGATTCACTTCGCTCCGTACCCCCGCAATCAATAAAATGCTTTTCGATCCGCCCTACTTCGGTGACATGGAAATGGGCAGACACCTTTTCCCCATCAGGCAAAAGAAATTGTATTTGATCTGATTGATTTAAGATTTGTTTGATTTCTGATAGTCTCATAGCTTTGTTTTTTATGTGTCGGAAATTATTTAAGATTTATTACATTGCTATATTACGATGGAAGAATATAAATTTTTTTAACAACAATTTTCCGGGGAAGAAGGGGTAAATTCGTTAAACATGCGGATAAACTGGCTTTTTATCGCTTCCCACCTAATCGGGTTAATACAATAACACACTCTTGTTCCTTCAATATCCCCCTGGATAATACCTATTTCCTTCAATTCCCGTAAATGCTGGCTGATGGTGGCTTGGGCAAGACCCAGTTCCTGTACCAGATCGCTATTAATACAAGTGTTTGTCTTGAGAAGATATTGAATAATGGCAATACGGGCCGGATGTGCAAACGCCTTGGCGGTTAAAGCCAACTCGTTCTGTACATCTGAAAACAATTCTGATTTGGTTAGTCCCATATTTTATTTATAACATCGTAACATTACGATTAACCGATTAGACTACCAAAATAGTTTCGCCTTATTAAAAAATATTTTTGCTTAGAACGTGTAAGATTTTGGCGCAAGAATCTGGCTTTGTGAGGGATCAAGAATGAAGCTTGTCAGAATTTTCACTAGGGGAAAAAATCCTCCATAGTTGTCATTGGTGACTGCCTATCTTCACAATCTCGGCAAAATAACGCTGAAGAATAGTGGCAACTTACCAGTAAAGTTGACAATTTAGGGGACCTTCCCAGGGCAAACGCATTTAAAAAACGTTCCTATTTGCATTATTATCTGCCGTTCCTACGGAACTTACCCTTTTGTGTGTTTTCATTTTTGGTGCATGCCGTAATGACAATAACCAAATACGGAAATCCTCAAAAAATTCCATGACATGCCCTTTAGGACCGGGCGCAGGTCGATCACCTGCCAAAATAATAAGGAGTGTTCCGCTCAAATAACGTGCGGAACCTGTTGCCGGTAAGGGCGCTGAACCCGCCGATCAGAAACCCAAGCAAGGCGGTGACCAGCATCAGCACCTCCCCATTGCCCATCCCCATGATGTCGGCCATTTGCTCCGGCAGTTGGGAACCGGTATTGACGGTGATCCAGTAGCCCTGCCCCAGCCAGGTCAGGCCAACGCCCAGCCCTGCGGCAAAAAACACCCGGCTGCCATTGCCCCCTATGGCTGCTCCCATGGCGGCCCATACCAACATCATCATCCAATAGGTAAGCCACGGCCCCAATAGAACCGTTGCAATCACGTAAATCACGAGCCAAAGTGCGAATTTCATATCAGTCAGTTGGTTTTAAGGTGGTGGTAAACAACACATTCTCTACATCCTGCGGCGTCCTTAGGCCAAAGTCAATATAATTTCCCTCGGCCCAAGTTTCGATAAAATTATCATAAAACCTGCTGCCAGGATTCCCTGACTGACCTCCCGGATAGATTCCCCGGGCCCTTGTTTCTGGTCCCAGCTCCACCAACATCCTCCAACTGGCACCATGCCGTTCACTGGTAGCATTGACGATGCTGCGCCCGCCGCCCGTAAATATTCCTTCCCTGCTAAAGGCCGAGAAGTTGGCCACCAGGTGCTGGATGGTGGTATTCTTGTATTTTGCCCATACCAGGTCTTCACCGTGCGTTGCTTTGAGGTCTTGGTACGCTCGGGATGCTTGGTCAAAACTTGTCTGCAGGTGGTGCACCACCGTTTCGGTTTGTCCCGTAGTGGCAGGATTGTCAAATATGCTATCGTTTGGCGCATCGCGCATAAGGGAGGTAGTCATAAAATTGTCCGGATAGACGATGGGTCTCTCACCTTGGTCCAACCATTTCCAGACACTCTCCTTAAAGGCATCCCACCATAACTCAAAGGCGACGGGGCCTTTCACATCTGGATCAGCATGGTAATCCCATTTCTCCAATACCCCCAATAACGCCTGTTCCTGCGCATCAAACTTCCTGGTAGTATCTTGTTTCAGCTTTTCCAACATGACGGGCAGTGCCTCCGCGGCATGTAGGTCAAGGTCATCAAACTGCAATGCCTCCATATCCTCCAGGGTAATGTCCTCCATTTCCCTGAGCCGGTTATTGATCCTCCGGTTTCGGTAATCCTCAAAGCTGTTGTCAAAAATATAATAAGGGTAGCTTTCCCCTACTGAATACTGGTTGGCAGAACTCACAAATCCCCGGTCCGGATTCAGGGTCGAAGGATTTTGCCCATATGGGATATAGCCGTTCCACTCAAATACGGGATTGTTCCCATCCATAAGATATTTTCCCTGTTCTGGCCATTTAAGGGGAAATTTCCCCTGTACTTTCATGGCAATATCCCCTTTCGAGGAGGCAAAGACAAAGTTTTGGGCCGGGGCGGTATAATGGTCGAGCGCAGCAAGGTAATCCCCATGGTTGCGGGCCGCATTGAGATCCAAAAAGGTCTGTTGCTCATTGGACCCTTCGTGGGCGGTCCATTTGAGCGCAAAATTCATTTTCTGGTCATTGGGATGGAAGTTTTCATCATAGACCACCGGACCGTAATGGGTATAGATCACGGTGTCCAGATAGGCCACCTCACCTTTCACGGGAATCTCCTCTACGCGGACCGAACTTTGGATCCACTGGTCATTGTATCGGTATTCCAGCCGGTTATGGTCCTTAAAGGTGATGGCGTACCAGTCCCTGACATCCCGCGTGGCGTTGGTTACGCCCCAGGCCACCTGTTCATTGAATCCGCTGATCACTCCCAAGGCTCCGGGCAGGGTGGCGCCCTTTACGGTGTATTCCGGTATGCTCAGCTGCATGGCGTACCACAAACTCGGCAAATTAAGTCCCAAGTGAGGGTCATTGGCCAATATCGGGTGGCCGTTCTTGGTTTTCTCTCCCGCTACCGCCCAGTTATTGGAACCTGTACCGGGTGCCGGGGCAGGCACGGGGTCTATCAGCAGGGAAAAATCGGGGTACACCACGCTGTCCGGCCGATGGACGGGCAAAGGATCAAAATCCCAAACATGGTCGGCCTCGATCACCGGGTCATTGCCTGAGGGGATATCCGGAAACAGCCTGTTGACCATTGACTCGCCCAGGACATGGCGCAAATTGGTAAACTCGATATCCCGGTCCCCGACCAGCATATCTGCCATGTACTTCAATAGCAGCACTGTCTTATAAGGTGTCCATTGTTCGGGCCGATAGTCCAAAATCTTGTACTCTACCGGCATCCGGGAAAGGTCCAGTTGGTCGATGTATTGGTTCACCCCCTGGGTATAGGCACTGATCAGCTCGAGGGTAGCGGGCTCGTTCTCCTCCAGGAACTGAAGTCCCATCTTGGCACCATAGCCCAGCCCCTTCCTTCGCTGCATCCTGTCAAAGTCCAATGCGGCACTGCCCACGATTTCGGCAATACGCCCTCCAGCCGCCCTTGTCTGGAATTCCATTTGCCAAAGACGGTGCTTTGCGGTCACATAGCCTTGGGCCATCATTAGGTCCGCTTTGTTTCCTGCAAAAACATGGGGTATCAGGTGGTCGTCATAGACCACTGTCACAGGGGCCTGCAGCCCTTCCAGTGCCAAAGTTTCCTGAGCAAAGTCGTCTTCGCTATAAGCATTTTGCCAAAACCCATGGTAGGGATCCATCAAATAGCCCAAAGGGGGTACCTGTCCCAAGTTGACCGAAAGGCCCACTGCCAATACCAGGGAAATGATAAACACTATTAAAAAACCGAAATATTTCATAAAACAGGCGTCATGGAGGTAATGTCAGGGCAACAATTCCCGAATTTAAGCCTTAAAAGTGTATTTTCAATTTATCATAGCGGTAATATTTCCAAATCATCAAATTCCCCCTGTTTTTACCCGGACGGACAGTGTTCCATAAAAAAAAGCCCCGGATTGCCGGAGCTTTTTTTTATGGATGTGAAGGGCGTTTACCTTATTGGACCGCAATGGGCAGGCGAAGTTTCTCCCAGCGGATGACCAAGCCCGGGTCTTCCACCGTAATTTTCAGCACTTCCTGGTTTTCGTCCAACCATTCCGGCGTTACGTTTACCCGGAGCACATCGTGCTCCTCTTTATATTGGTAATGGCCGTGCTCAAGGTTCCATTCGGAATTGAAGATCACCGTCCAGTCACCTTCTTTCATCGGCACGGTAAAAATGGAATACTTTCCTGCCGGCAGGGGCTTCCCTTCGACGGTCACGTCATCGGAGATTTCCACAAAGGTGGCCTCGTTTGCCCCTGTCCGCCATACCTCTCCATAGGATTCCAAATTCCCCCAGATCTGGCGGCCGTTTACCGATGGTGCGCCATATTGGACCGACAGGGTCTTGTCGCCCACCTTGCCCACTGACTTTTCGAGTGGGCTGACACGCTCTTCTTCTTTCATTTCCATGGCCTGGGCCTCCTCTTCCTTGGCCGATTCTTCTTCTTTGTTTCCTGAACCTCCACAACTTGACAGCAACGTGGCCATCAAAACGCAACCCACTAAAAATAAATTGTCAAACTTTTTCATAGAGAATACAATAGTTGATTTAAGACGAATTTATACATTTTTTAAACTATCGCTTATTTTTTGGGCAAATAATTCCGCCGTACCTTCCCTTCCCCGGTACCGTTCGCCCCATGTCCACCAATACTGCTACCCTGGCCTTTTCCCTCCCTGTCCACATGCCCACTGGCCATTTGGAACTAATTTCATTGATTTTGTTCCCATCAATGGTAAACTTCTTGATATTCGATTAATCTTCTAGTATTTTCGCTATCCTTTACGTGCTGTCACTACTATGAGGTTTCTGGTATCCATCGTGTTTTTCGTTTCGTTGATCCTGTTTTTTGGTGTAAATATCTCGCCGGAACAACTTTCCTATGCCGGGCTGGTACCAGTGCTCATCCCTGTTTTTCTCCTGATCAATTTGGTCTTGATGGTCATTTTGGTCTTGATGAAAAGAAAGCTTTTCATCCTGCCAATTGTGGCCATTCTTGTGGGATGGCGGTTTATCGGGGTAACCTTGACCTGGAACACCCCTGCTGAGGGGGAGGGACTTTCGGTCATGAGCTATAATGCCCATATGTTCAGTTATGAAAAGTACAAGGCCGATGATCCCAAGGTCGTTCCCAATATATACAACTGGATCAGGGAACAGCATACGGACATCATAGGCATACAGGAATTTTACCAGGACAACACCACCCCCTCCAGAAATGCCATCAAGCTCATTGGAAAGGAAGGAAATTACCATTGCTCTGCCCATTCGGTCGAAGAGCGTAAAGGAAAACGCTTTTTTGGATTGGCCATCTTCTCCAAGTACCCCATTGTCAATGAGGGAAAACTCTTTGACAACCGCAAGACCAACGGGGCGATGTTTGTGGATCTCAAAATACAGCAGGACACCATTCGCGTATATAATGTACATTTGGAATCCATGAGCATCCCGGCCGACCAATTGAACAACATCGACGGGATCAAGGAGAATTACCGCAAAACCTGGAGAAGGCTTAACCGGGGCGTGGTAAGCCGTGCCAGCCAAGTGGATTTACTGGCCGAACATATCAAAAACAGCCCATACCCTTCCATTCTGATGGGGGATTTCAATGATGTCCCCTATAGTTACACCTACTTTACCATTCGCTCAATTCTTGAAAACAGCTTTGAAAGTGCCGGTAAGGGTTTTGGGTTTACTTTTAACAAGGTGTTGTTTTTCCTAAGGATCGATAATATCTTTTACCACCCATCCCTTACTCCATTGCGCTTCAATACCCTCCGGGAAGTGGATTATTCCGACCACTACCCCATCAAGACCGTCTTTGGCCTTGATCCACTGGTTGACAAGGAGCTTCTCCCTTGACCGTGGACCAGGCGTTTCTTGCCCCGTCTCTTTTGGGGATCAATAAGGTTTTTGCCCGGGATATTTCAAAAAGGTAAACGTAGGCATCAGAAATTTTCAAGGAACACGTCCATAAAACATGTCCAAAAAACATTTCTCGGTTTATGGAGCAAGATCAAAGGCAGCTGCTCCCTGGGATGCGCCAAGGCAATGACCTCCAAGGTGGTACGCTTTTTATCCACTTCCTGGAAAGTAAAAAAATGATAGTGGGAAAAAGCGAATATCCCTGCGCGCTTACTTGTTCCCTTCATCTTATTCCTCAGGCACAACTCTATTTGTGGCGGTCCGCACGCAACGGTGAGCGTGTGGTAGGATTTGGGGATCTCCCGTAACAGGGATTGCCTGGGGCCAACCAGGATGGCACTGAGTAATTTCAGGTCCTTCTCCTCCTGGTTGACAGGAGAACGTCCCATTCTGCCCTTAAAACCGCTTGACAGTGCTTGGTATAACATTAACTCGCTGTTGGAGCTGTACATTGACATATAATATCTATTGGTAGGGTGAACGATTAACCAGGGTGATAGCCAGTTGATACGACCTGCTGGTATCAGGGCATTATTTGAACCCGCATTATGCACTAACCTATCTACGCCGCAGCGCACAAGTATGGCGACCTGACACTACTTCAAAATCAGTCGCTTCGCTGCTGTTTTCGATTCTATCTAGCGGCAGACAGGTTCACCATAGCGATGCTATGATCCAATCTCCAAATAGGCTTAGGTGTGACTTGGCTCTGGATCAAAGGTGTATTCATCCAATCACTTCTCCATTCACCCTCATGGAAGACATGAACAGTTTTCAGCAGGCCGTTGCCTACAGGGTACCATGACCATTTTAGGCCTGAAATGATATGTTCCACAACGGACATGGCCAAAGGTAAACTGATGGGCAGAGGGCCAAACGCCGCTTACAGCCCTGAAATAGGATTGATGGGGTGATCATGTAATGTTTCGATAAAACAGGCCGCTGCAAACCGGACCAGTGAACTTCCCTTCGGATTACAATTGCTCCCTGCCATCGCTTAAGTGGATTACTTCGCTTACCCGTTGGAGGGAGTCGAAGGCAATTTGGATTTCCTCTTTCGATGTCAGGGGCACTGGATACCGATAGGTACTGTCAAGGCCATTTGGAACCACTTCTTCCGGATTTCCCATTATTCTAATTGCTTCCGGTTTTTCAGCACCGACGTGGATGTCATACGACCTGGCAACGCTGTGCCACTCCACCTGCTGCTTTAGGTCATAGCATTTCCAGGCAATGGCAATAACCGCAGCGCCCAATACGCCCAGTAACAATGGGACAATTTTGATCATAACAAAGATTTATCGTTTTAGCACCATTAAAACCATTTTAGTGACAAATTGTTTGAAAATGCCCAAAAAAAATTTTCATCCCCAAAATCATACCGATTATTTGTCCCCGTACTGCACAGGACTGCCCTCGGGACCATTCTCCCTTCCTTTCATTTGCCCTGTCCCCCTTGAAGCTTTGATAAGCGGTTTAGGTGTTTTTTAGTTTTTATTTTACTTTTGAAAAAATTTATAACTATGAGATTAATACGTTCAACCGCTTTATTAGCTTTCGGTTTATGCTGTACCGTGGGCCTGAAAGCCCAGACTACCCGCTGGCAGCAGGCCGTAAACTATGAGATGGACGTCGAAATGGACGTCGAGCGCAACCAGTATGAAGGCCAACAGACCTTGGAATACACCAATAATTCACCTGACACCCTTTCCCGGGTTTTTTACCACCTTTATTTCAATGCCTTCCAGCCCAACTCCATGATGGATGTAAGGTCCAGGACCATTGCGGATGCGGATCGCCGTGTACAGGACCGCATCTCCAACCTTACCCCTGAAGAAATCGGCTACCTAAAGGTCAATTCCCTCAAAATGGACGGCAAAAAAGTGGACTACGAGCACGTAGGCACCATCCTTGAAGTATCCTTGGACGAGCCCATATTGCCCAACAGTACGGTCGAATTTTCCATGGATTTTGAAGGCCAGGTTCCTTTGCAAATTCGCCGTTCCGGTCGTGACAACAAAGAAGGCGTCCGTTACTCCATGTCACAGTGGTACCCAAAAATGGCCAACTATGACGATCAGGGCTGGCACGCCAACCCGTATATCGGAAGGGAGTTTTACGGCATCTGGGGAGATTTTGACGTAAAAATCACCATTGATAAGTCCTACATCCTGGGCGGTACCGGTTACCTGCAAAACCCAGAGGAAATAGGATATGGCTATGAAGAAGAAGGCCAAAAGGTAAAAAGGCCAAGGGGCAAGACCCTCACTTGGCACTTCAAGGCCCCGCAAGTCCATGACTTCATGTGGGCGGCAGACCCGAAATATACCCATGACAAAATCCAGATGGACAATGGCATTACCATCCACCACCTGTACATCAAAAACAGCAAGACGGAAGGCAACTGGGAAAAACTCAAGGAATACTCCCCGAAGTCCATGGCCTTTTTGAGCGAGCATTTTGGACAGTATCCCTATAAGCAATATTCCATCATCCAGGGCGGCGATGGCGGCATGGAATACCCCATGTCCACCCTCATTACCGGAGAGCGCTCCCTACCAAGCCTGGTCGGCGTAACCGTCCACGAAATGGCGCACAGCTGGTTCCAAGGTGTCCTGGCTACCAACGAGGCCCTTTATCCCTGGATGGATGAAGGATTTACCACCTATGCCACCAACCTCACCATGGCCAATATTTTCTCCGAAGAGCCTTCTGATTTCCCCCAAAGGGGAGCCTATGCAGGTTATGAAAGACTGGCAAAATCAGGTAGGGAAGAACCCATGACGACCCACTCGGACCATTACCATACCAACTATGCGTACGGCTCTGCGGCCTATTCCAAGGGTGCCGTTTTTATTTCCCAACTGGGCTATATCATCGGAGAGGAAAACCGCGACCGGGCAATGCTGAACTATTTCAACGATTGGAAGTTCAAGCATCCCAAGACCAATGACATTATCCGTGAAATGGAAAGACAAAGTGGGCTGGAGCTGGACTGGTACAAAGAATACTGGGTTTATAGCACCAAATCCATTGATTATGCCGTAAAGTCCGTGGAAGCAGCCGGGGACGGCACCAAGATCACCTTACAACGTGATGGACTGATGCCAATGCCCATTGACCTGGTCATTACCTACGAAGACGGCAGCCAGGAAACGGTCTATCTTCCCTTGGTCATCCAACGTGGCAACAAGCCCGAAGAGGAAGGCATGCCAAAACGCATCCTTACCCAACGTTGGCCTTGGACAAACATCACCAAAGAAGTGACCATTGAAAGGCCTTTTTCCCAAATTCAAAAAGTGGAAATAGACCCAAGTAAGAGAATGGCTGACATTGATAGGGAAAACAATGTCTTTCCGGCAGAGACAAAAGAAGAATAAGACGATCTTTATGACAACATTTCAAGAGGCTGGCCTAGGGGCCAGCCTCTTTTTATGGCCACAGAAATGTGGTATTTCCGCTCACCCTTCCGTCCTGGTCAGGAAACCAAATTTTAGTGTCATGAAGGCACTTATAAACTTGACGAAGAAGCACTGGTGCTCACCTATGGCTGTGACTTGGGCGACCCTCCCAATCCATTTAACTACCACATGACGTTTGAGGAAGACCATATGGTCCTTCGCCCCATATCAACGGTTTGTATTGAGGGCTGCTCCTATAAATACAAAAAATCGGTAGATTGACCGTCATATCAGGTCTAACCATAAATTTTGGTGTATCAAAGGGCAGGTTAACCCCTAAGGAAAACTGTTTCCAGTTTGCAACAAGGAACTTTTTGGAAGGCAGTTTGCAATACCCTTATAGACGGGCCTCCTGGAAATTTTTCCTGCATATCGGATCAAGCCAAAAAATTCTTCATTGGCCTATTTGGATCGCTGCATATTTTATTACAATCCTTGATTTCGGCCCCAGCTGGAGGTGACCAAGGCCCAGGCCATCTTTCTGGGGGCTGTGCCGCAAGGAGGCATTACAAATGCCTGTCCCAGCAAGTTCGCATTTCAAATGCGGAACTAGCAGAGCAATATGTATGAGCAGTGGGGTAAATTGGAATTGCTTGATCCGTTAAATTGTTTTGGTTCTTTCCATGGGCCTTCCCCTTTGCTTAAACCCGAAATATGCATTAGCCTATCTGTTACGACCTGGAACTGCTTTAAAATCAGCCGTTTCACTTTATTTTTCAGCATAACCCTAGCGGTGCTACGCTAACACCTCCAAACTAATTGATTTTCTTGCAATTTCAGCTCTCACTACGATTCCTAACGCATAATCCGGGTTAAAAAAACAAAAACCTCCGGGGCAATGTCCCGGAGGTTTTAACACTTAAAAAACCACCAACCTTTAAATAAATCTATACAAACTATTTTCTTCTAATAGCTATATTGATTTTGTCTGCCAATAAATACATGACAGGTACAATTACTAACGTGAGAAAGGTCGCAAAGGTTAACCCAAATATTACAGTCCAGGCCATTGGTCCCCAAAAAACCGCATTATCACCTCCTACGTAGAATTGAGGGTCAAAATCAGCTAACAAACTAAAGAAATCGATGTTCATTCCGATGGCCATCGGGATCAAGCCCAGTATGGTGGTGATGGCGGTCAGCAATACGGGACGAAGACGGGTCTTTCCCCCTTCGACGATACTGGCCACCAGGTCATCATAGGTTAGGTGCTCATCCTCTCCCAGTCCCCGATCGGAACGTTTTCGCTCCCTTACCAAGTTGGTATAGTCGATCAGTACAATGGCATTGTTTACCACTACCCCTGCCAGGGAAATGATCCCGATACCGGTCATGATCACTACGAAGTCCATATTAAAGGTCGCCAGACCGATAAATACACCTATGGTACTCAATATCACCGAACACATGATGATAAACGGCGTCATCAGGGAATTGAACTGGGCCACGATGATCAGGAAAATAACTGCCACGGCAATCATCATCGCCCGCATCAAAAACTCCATTGACTTGGCCTGTTCTTCCTGCTCTCCGGTAAACTTGATATCCATTCCATCGGGAAGCTCATAATCATCCAGCCGTGACCTGATCCTGTTATTGATCTCCGTTGGGTTGAACCCTTCGTTGACATTGGAGTAAATGGTAATGACCTTGTCCAGGTCCTTCCGCTTCACGGAACCGTAGGTGGAGCTATATTCAAAATTCGCTACTGAAGTAATGGGGATATGCCTTTTATTGCCAAACTTATCCATAAAATAGATCTTCTTGTTGACCAGGGCGCCTATGTCATAGCGGTATTTCTCTGCCAGCCTCAGCTGGATCGGGTAGTCATCTTCACCTTCTTTGTACTTGGAAACTTCCAGACCGAAGATGGCCGTTCTCAGTTCATTGGCAATTGAGGAGGTGGACAGCCCAAACCGCCTGGCCTTTTCCCTGTCGATATTGACGATCAGCTCGGGTTTGCCCGTCTGAAGGTCCATCTTCAATTCTTCGATCCCTTCGATATTGGCCCCTTTGATAAACTCCCGGATATCCTCCACTTCAGTCACCAGTTTTTCATAATCTTCACCGCTCACTTCGATGTTGATCGGTTTGCCGACTGGTGGGCCATTTTGTTCCTTGTCCACCGTGATCTGTACACCAGGGTATTTCGCCATGGCTTCTCGGAGCTCCTCCATGATCTTTGTCGTGTTCTTGCCGTTACGGTATTGGTACTCGACAAAACTCACCGTCAGCATCGCCTTGTGCGGCGTCACGCCCATACTCGGCCCTTCTGAAGGATCACTCGTCCCTTCGCCCACTTGGGCGATAAATGCCTCCACGATATCCCTGTGCGGCTCGATCAGCTCCATCACCTCGTCCTCCACTTTCTTACTGAATGCATTGGTCGCCTCAATGTCCGTACCTATGGGATATTCGATAAAGATATTCACGTAGTTAGGGTCACTGCTCGGGAAAAACTCCACTTTTGGAGACCTTACCATCAACAGCACCAGGGAGAAGATCAATACCCCGAACATGCCGAAGAAAAACAGGTACGGTTTTTTGCCTCCAAGGGCAAATGCCAGCAATCCTTCATACTTTTCTTCCAGCCATACCAAAAACACTTGTTGGAACCATCGAATGGCTTTTTTCATGAAAACAGCATTCACCAGCGTAATGATGGCGGCAATCAAAGCAATATTGGCCATGGTCAACACCTGGGCGATATAGCAAATGGCGGCAATGGTCAGCAAGGTGCCTGCAATGATAAAAGACCGTTTCTTGGGCTTCACATTGTCCAGGTCCTGGATTTTCATAAACATCGCTGTCACCACCGGGTTGATCACCAGCCCCACAAACAAGGACGATGAAAGGACAATGATCAGGGTAATGGGAAGGTATTTCATAAATTCCCCCATGATGTCCTGCCAGAAGGCCAACGGGATAAAGGCCGCCACTGTAGTGGCGGTAGAGGTAATGATCGGCCAGGCGACTTCTCCAACCCCTTCCTTGGCGGCACGGATAGGGGTCTTGCCTTCCTGCATGAGCCTATAGACATTCTCCACTACCACAATGCCGTTATCCACCAGCATGCCAAGGGCAAGTATCATCGAAAACAGTACCATCATGTTCAGTGTCACCCCGAATGCATTGAGGATCATAAAGGAAATGAACATGGAAAGCGGAATGGCAATTCCCACGAACAGCGCATTTCTAAAGCCCATAAAGAACATCAGCACGATAATAACCAAAATGATCCCTGAGATGATGCTGTTTTCCAGGTTGGCCACCATGCTGCGGGTCACCTTGGACTGGTCGTTGGTAATGCTGACCTTAAGGTCTGAAGGAAAATGGTTGGTCTCGGCCTCATCCAGTATTTCCTTTATCTTATCACTGGCGGCCAAGAGGTTTTCACCACCTCTTTTGATCACATTGACCGTTACCACCGGCAGCTTGGAAGCACGGGCATAACTTTCGCGTTCCTTATAGGTATCCTTTACCTCCGCTACATCCTTGAGGTAAATGATGTTTCCTCCCTCACTTTTGACAATGATCTCATTGAGCTCCTCAGGGTCTTCAAACTCCCCTGTGATCCTCAGTGCCCTTCGGAAATCCCCACTGAGGATATTTCCGCCGGAGATCGTCACGTTTTCGGAAGATATCGCATCGGCAATATCCCCAAAGCTCACCTCCATGGCCTCCATCTTGAACAGGTCGGCATTGACCTGGATCTCACGCTCGATGGTACCCGTAAGGTCAGCACTGGAGATTTCGGGCAAGGCTTCAATCTCATCTTCCAGGTACTCGCCAAACTCCTTCAGTTCTTCCTGTGAATAATTGCCCGAAAGGTTCACGAACATGATCGGCATCTCCGAAAAATCGAGTTCGAAGATATTGGGATCCTGGTCCAGATCCGTGGGCAGTTCGCTTTTGGACTTGTCCACGGCATCCTTGGTATCCTGCAAAGCCCTGGAAATATCCACACCGGGATTGAATTCAATGATAATGGTAGAATAATCCTGTATGGAAGTGGACTCAATGGTCTTCACGTCCTTGAGGGATTTAAGCTCCTTCTCTATGGGACGTGTGATGAGGTTTTCCATATCCACAGGTGAATTGCCCGGATAGCTGGTCCCCACATATACGGTAGGGATCACGATTTCAGGGAAACTCTCCTTGGGCATCGTCCGGTAGGCATACAAGCCCATAAACGTGATGATCAGCGAAAGGATGATCACACTGGTCTTGTTGTTGACCGCTAGTGAAGATAGCCCAAATTCCCTGGTTACATTCTTATCTTGTTGTTGTTCTGCCATGATTAACTTTCGACGATTTGAACTTTGGAACCTTCAGCTACTTCCCTGAATCCCTTGTCGATCAGCACTTCTCCTCCTGAAAGTCCATCCTTGATTTCGGAGACCCTGTGATAGGTTTCCCCTTTAGTAATGTATTGCTTCTTTGCCTGTCCTTTGTCCACCACATAGACATATTCACCTTTGTTATCGCGCTGGATAAGGTTGGTAGGCACGGTAGTGGCCGCTTTGTTTTCATAATCCTTGATCCGCAATACCGATATCATATTTGGCTTGATGTGCTTCAGGCTAGGCAAGAACACCTCTACTTTGAAGGTTCTGTTGCTAGGATTGATGATGGCTCCGACCGCAGTTACCTTGGTTTTGATGTCTCGGCCAAGGGACGGGAATTCCACCCTTACCGAATCGCCCTGCTCCAGCACTCCAACATATGCCTCCGATATGTCCGCTTCGATGTACAGGTCACTCTCCCCGACAAAGTTGATAATCGGCATTCCCGGCTGCACAAGCTCGCCAAGTTTTACCATTACCTCTTCCACCGTACCATGATACGGTGCGCGAATGGTGGTTTTGTCCTTCTGCGTTTTCAGGGTAGCAAGGTTTTTCTCCAGTGACTCCACCCTGTTTTTAGCTTCTAGGTATTGCACTTCGGTGCCGATTTCCCGGTCCCAGAGGCGCTTTTGCTTTTCATATAAGGTAGTGGCCAAGTCCAGTTGTGTTTCCAGCTCGGAGATATTGTTATCGATGGATTCCCCATCAATGCTCACCAATACCTCGCCCTTGGCAGCCCGCATCCCTTCATGTACCTCGATCTGTTCTATCCTTCCGGCCACTTCGGCACTGATGTTGACGTTCTTCTTGGAAAGCACCGATCCGGTCACTTCCAGGTAATGCTCAAAGGCCTGGTTTTGGGCCTTCACCGTGGTCACCAACACGGACTTCCTATTGTTTTTTGCAAAAGTAGAATCCTCTGCGGCAATCTCCTTTTCGAGCTCCGAGATACTGCTTTTCAGTTCATGGTACTGATCCTTGTATGCTTTCAACTGGGCTTTTTTGGCCTCCAGTTCAGATTCCTGCGGACCGCAGGAAAAAGTCATCGCGGCCGCTAATGCCAATGATAATCTGGAAAAGGTTTTCATATTGCTATAGTGGTATATGTATTTTTTCATCTTAATATTCCTAATGCTTTTTCTAGATCTACTTTGGAGATCAGCGCATCGTACAATGCGCTGTAATAATTGATCTCGGCTTCCACGAGATCGGAGTCTGCCTCCACCACTTCAAGGTTAGAGCCTACCCCTTCCGAATATTTGATCCGGCTGATTTCATACACTTCCGTGGCCAGCTCCATGTTTTCCCGCTGTACATCTAGGGTTTTCAGGTTGTTCTGCAGGTTTGTCCTGGCCTGGAAACGCTCCACTTCGATATTGTCGTCCAGCATATCCATCTGATTTTCGATCTGCTGCAGTTGGATGCGGTTTTGTTGGATCCTTTTGGCCTTGGCCAGCCCGTCAAAGATCGGCACGTTTAACGTAAGGCCCACAAAAGCCCCTGTAAACCAGTTTTCACTGTCCCATACCGTATTGAACTCCTGCCCCGCACCGTTTCGCTGGTAGGTAAAGTTGGCATTCAGGCTGGGAAGATATTGGACCGTATTGTTTTTAAGGTCCAGTTTTACCAGTTCCCAGTTGGTCTGCAACTGGTCCATCTCTACCCTTCGGTATCCCGGATTACCCAACAGTTCCTGGATTTGCCGGGGCTGGTTCAGGTCCCTCAAACTCTCGGTCATCTGGATTTCATATTCCATTGGAAGCCCCATTTGCACCTTCAGCAGCTGCTTACTGATTTCAGTAGCTGCATTGATCTTGTCGAGCTCGGTCTGGATATTATTATACTGGACCTTTACCCTTGACACTTCTATTTTCTCCGCAAAGCCTTCTTCATACAATACCGTGGTTTCCTGGAGCAAGGTATCGATCCTTGCCAGGTTGGCTTCAGCGAGCTGCTGGCGCTCCCTGTTTACCAGTACCGTAAAAAAGGCCTTTTTGACATTTTCGATCACATCGTTTTCTGTCTTTTCCTTGTCAAACTCACTGAGCTGCCTGTATGTACGGGCGGCCTTCAGGCCTACAAAGTACGAGCCGTCGAAGATCATCTGGTTTACCGTTACCGATATGCCACTTTGGTAGTTGACACCAAACTGTACCGGCAGCACGTCCGACGGATTGTCCGGATCGGCAAAAGGGCCTTCGTTGGGCAAAAACATCACCGGGATGGATACGTTCTTGGTAAAATCAAAACTGCCGTTGATCTGGGGCAGTCCCTGAGCCACCTGCTCTCCCACCGACGCTTTCGAAGCATAGGTCTCCAGCAAGGCATTCTTGGCATCGGCGTTGTTTTCCAAAGCGTACTGGACGCTTTCCTCTAAAGTAAACTCCAACACTTCCTGGGCTGACACCCGCCCTGCCAACAGGCAAACGAGCAAGACGCCAAAAAGGGAGAATCTGGTTGTTAAACGCATGAATTAATCCTGATTATTGATTGTATAAAATAGTTCTCTTCCTTTGTCGGTTAAAATCCCATGGATAAAATGGTCCATGATGGCCATCTGGACTTCCAGTACATTGAATTTCGATGGTGGAAATTTTTCCGAATCAAATGTACTGGCAATCTGGTCCATCCTGACCAGGGCAAGGATATCCGCATCAATTTCCGGTCTGAAGTACCCCTCTCTCTTCCCCTTTTCCAAGACGTCGGAAATGGTCTTGATGGCACAATTTTGCCTAAACTCCTCAAACAACTTCCAACAACTGGGATAATACCGCTGGATTTCACTGAACACCACGGGGTTGATATTGGAATACCTTGACCGGATGTATTTGGAGACTTCCACAAAATGCCATATCGCCCCTTTGTTCTCATCATAGAGGTTCATAAAAAACTCCTGATCTTCCTGCATTTTGTTTCTAAAAGCTTCCAGCACCAACTGTGCCTTGTCCTTAAACTCCTGGTAGATGGTCTTCTTCGATACACCAGCAGCCCGGGCAATATCATCCACGGTCACATACCTTACCCCCAATCGGGCAAATTGATCCATGGCAATCGTCAATATCTTTTCGCGTGATTCCAAAATCTCAGTCCACTTCTAAATTTTCACTCACGCAAAACTGAGGAAACTTTGTGAAACCTCAAAGTTTCCAACGTTTTAATTTCAATACCTTGATGGGTTGCCTCAAAAACCCTACAAAAGATCAAAACCACCCTTCATTGGGCATTCCACCAACTTTCACTGGTCAGACTGTACGATTACGCTCAAAAAGCTGTCCGTCAGCGACCGCCCGCCCCTTCAGGATTTTATCAAAGGTACCGAAGAACCGGCACAAGCCCAGATGTGCCGGGGTTACTTTTATTATATTCTCGGTAAAGCGCCGGCTTTTATCGGTAAAGCCACGGTCGGGCAGCAGCTTTTTTCCATTATTTTCCCTTGACGGTAAACGATCTTACCGCAAATCCGTCCACAAAAAAGCAAAGCCATTAAAAAACACGGAATGCCCGATCCATTACAAGACGGTCAACATAAAATCTTACGGGCTCTTCCAAGTTTTCAACCATTTGCGTACCTTTGCTCCTTAATTTATGGTCATCCAATAACAGCGGACATGATTCTCTTTTTCCAATCCCCACAAAAAAACACCATCTACGCGCTAGAAGCCAAACAACCTGTCGCACCTGAAGACCTCCAAAAGCTATCGTGGCTCTTTGGAGAGGCCACCCAGCTTGCACAAGAAAAAGTGGAAGGCAGCTATGCCGGCCCCAGAAAAGAAATGATCACTCCCTGGTCCACCAATGCCGTGGAAATCACGGGCAATATGGGCATCGCGGGAATCCTAAGAATTGAAGAATTCAGCCTCTTGGAAGAAGGCCAGGAGATCGACCCCATGCTCCAGGCAAAGTACGAAGGACTCGGCCAGGATATCTTTACCATAGACCTAAAACCCGAGGAAGTGCTGTCGATCACAGACATCAAATCCTATAATGCACAGGAAGGCCTGGCCCTAAGTGATGAGGAAATCGAGTATTTGGAAAAGGTAAGCAAAAGCCTTGGCAGGCCGCTGACCGATAGTGAGGTGTTTGGCTTCAGCCAAGTGAATTCCGAACACTGCCGCCATAAGATTTTCAATGGCACCTTTGTCATCGATGGAGAAGAAAAGGAAAATACCCTTTTCCAATTGATCAAAAAGACCTCCATCAAGCATCCGAACAAGATTGTTTCTGCCTATAAGGACAATGTCGCTTTTGTAAAAGGGCCAAAAGCGCAGCAATTTGCCCCAAAAAGCCAGGACAAAGCCGATTACTTCCAACCGGAAACCATCAGCACCGTCCTTTCCCTAAAGGCGGAAACCCATAACTTCCCTACCACCGTGGAACCATTTAACGGTGCCGCCACAGGAGCGGGCGGGGAGATCCGCGACAGGCTGGCAGGAGGAACGGCCTCCATTCCATTGGCCGGAACGGCCGTGTACATGACCTCTTACGCCAGAAGCGAGGCAGGAAGAAGATGGGAAAAAGACCTCAACGAGCGAAATTGGCTCTACCAAACCCCGATGGACATTCTGATCAAGGCCTCCAACGGTGCCAGCGATTTTGGCAACAAGTTTGGCCAACCCTTGATCTCCGGGAGTGTACTGACCTTTGAACATGAAGAAAACGACAAACAGTTTGGTTTCGACAAGGTCATCATGCTTGCCGGTGGCATCGGGTTCACCCGGGAAAAATACAGCCTAAAGAACACCCCTGTCAAAGGCAACAAGATCGTCATCATGGGCGGTGATAACTACCGTATCGGCATGGGCGGAAGTGCCGTTTCTTCGGTAAACACCGGTGAGTTCAGCAATTCCATCGAACTGAACGCCATCCAGCGTTCCAATCCGGAAATGCAAAAAAGGGTGGCCAATGTCATCCGTGCCATGGCCGAAAACGACCATAACCCCATCATCTCCATCCACGACCATGGAGCAGGTGGACACCTTAACTGCCTGTCGGAACTGGTAGAGGATACCGGCGGGAACATCGACATCGACAAACTTCCCGTGGGAGACCCTACCCTGTCCGCCAAAGAGATTATCGGCAACGAATCCCAGGAAAGAATGGGGTTGGTCATCGGTGAGGAACAGGTGGAAACCTTGAAAAAAATATCCGAGCGTGAACGTGCGCCATTTTATGTAGTGGGCGAAACCACCGGGGACATGCACTTCAAGTTCGAAAACAAAAAATCCGGTGAAAAACCAATCGATTGGGACCTTTCCCATATGTTTGGCAGCTCGCCCAAAACCATCCTAACCGACCAAAAAACAACGACAAATTTCGCAGAGCCTGCCTATCAGGCCACTGAACTTGGACAATATATCCATGAGGTTCTCCAGCTTGAAGCCGTTGCCTGTAAGGACTGGCTCACCAATAAAGTGGACCGTTCGGTAACAGGCCGTGTGGCCACCCAACAGACCACCGGCGCCATTCAGGTACCGCTGAACAACGTGGCCGTCATGGCCATTGACTTTACCGGAAAAAAAGGCATCGCCACTTCTATAGGACATGCTCCTGTGGCCGCACTTGCCAATCCTGAAGCGGGCTCAAAGCTGGCCATCGCAGAAGCCCTCACCAACTTGGTATGGGCGCCTATCGAAGACGGGCTCAGCGGCATCTCGCTCAGCGCCAACTGGATGTGGCCTGCCAAAAACAAAGGGGAAAACGACCGGCTATACAGAGCAGTACAGGCCGTAAGTGATTTTGCCATAGACTTGGGCATCAACATCCCAACAGGAAAAGATTCCCTGTCGATGACGCAGAAATATCCCGACGGAAAGACCGTTTATTCGCCCGGTACGGTCATCATCTCCAGTGTGGGGGAATGTGCCGACATCCGCAAGACAGTCACTCCCGACCTAAAGCCGGTAGCAGGTACCGAACTATTATACATAGATTTCTCCAGGGACGGTGCTCAACTGGGAGGAAGCAGTTTTGCACAGGTGGTCAATAAAATCGGTAATACGCCTCCTACAATCCAGGACAATGAATACTTTGGAAAGGCCTTTATGGCGGTGCAACAATTGATCGAAAAAGGGCTGCTCCATTCTGGTCACGACATTTCCGCTGGTGGACTGATCACTACGCTGCTGGAAATGACCTTCCCTACCAAGGCTTGTGGGCTGAACGTCAAAATCGACCAACTTGAAGAAAAGGACATCATCAAGGCCTTGTTTGCAGAAAACCCCGGAGTGGTCATCCAGGCTAATGATGCCAAAAAGGTAAAAGAAAACTTGGACGGGCTTGGCATTTCCTATGTTGCCATCGCAGAAGTCACTACAGACAGTAAGGTTACCCTTGAAGGAGCAGACCTGTCCCTCGATGTGCCCTCACATCGGGACACCTGGTTCAGGTCATCTTACCTATTGGACCAAAAACAAAGCGGACAGCGCCTCGCCAAGGACCGGTTTGACAATTATAAGCAGCAACCATTGGATTTCACCTTCGGCAAAGGCTGGGAAGGCAGCTATGATGCCTTTAAACTTAATCCCTACCGTCACGATATTTCGGGGACCAAAGCGGCCATTATCAGGGAAAAAGGGGTGAACGGCGATCGGGAAATGGCCTATGCCCTTTGGCTGGCAGGATTTGATGTAAAGGACGTCCACATGACCGACCTTATCACCGGTCGTGAAACGCTGGAAGATGTCAATATGATCGTCTTCGTGGGCGGCTTCTCAAATTCCGATGTGCTGGGATCCGCCAAGGGTTGGGCAGGGGCTTTCCTCTATAATGAAAAAGCAAAAACCGCCTTGGACAATTTCTACGCACGCCCTGACACGCTTAGCCTTGGAGTTTGTAACGGTTGTCAGCTGATGGTAGAACTGGGACTTATCAATCGCGACCACGATGAGAAACCTAAGATGCTGCACAACGAAAGCCATAAATTCGAATCGGCCTTTGTGAACGTGGACATTCCTGAAAACAATACTGTGATGTTCGGATCCCTTTCCGGGCAACGTCTTGGTGTATGGGTAGCCCACGGTGAAGGCAAATTCTCCCTTCCCAAAGGACAGGATGCGTACAACATCGGCATGAAATACAGTTATGGAGCCTACCCTGGCAACCCGAACGGTTCCGACCATGCCGTAGCGGGATTGGCCTCCAAAGATGGCAGGCACTTGGCCATCATGCCACATATCGAACGTTCATTGGCACCTTGGAACTGGCCGTACTATCCGGCGGACCTAAAAGGCCATGAAATCACCCCTTGGGTAGAAGCATTCGTCAACGCCAAGGAATGGGTAGCTTCCCATCAATAACACAAAAGGGTCCCTTGGTGCCGGTATTTTTTTTTACTGACTCCAAGGGACTTACAAAAACCCTTTAAAAAAACTTCATAACAGGTTTTGCATTAAAAGAAAAAGCGCATACCTTTGTGTCACATTTAAGGCAAATAAGGCTTTAAAGACATAAAAACTGACCCATGGTGTAACTGGCAACACGTCTGATTTTGGTTCAGAAGAGTCTAGGTTCGAGCCCTAGTGGGTCAACAACTCGGTCCAAAGTTGATTTTTTCGACTTTGGACTTATTTTATTATAGGTTATCATACTGTTAATCTGATAGATATCCTGAAAGAGTTCTTTCACCCTGGCGGTTCGATGTTGCTTACCGTCAAAGACGATATTTTCTGGGAAGATCGAACCAATTATCTTTCTTTTAATACTCAAATCAGCTGTATCAAAAAATAATTCAAGCCTCTCTGTCATTTCAAGGGCCTTTTTGACTTTCTCTGGAATATCTTGCATAATAATTATACCGATTTTTGTCCCTTTGGCTTCCAAGCGTTCTATCTCCTCTTCACAACTTCTTTTTATCGATCGATAATCCTCAATATCCAGCTTCTCATCAATGAACAAATCCCTGGATATGGAAATCTTTTGTTCCAGTTTTTCTATGGCTGATTTCAACTTTCTTTTTTCACTCAGGTCGATTTTATTTTCACCTAAAAACGCTTGATTAAAGACCATTTCAAATAATTCCAACATACCCTTTTTGGGCTTGAATTTCGACAGGAATTTTCTGAAAGAAGTATTTACATCCTTGGCATTAAACCTCACTCCACATTTTGATGTACAGTGATAATAACAATATTGATTCCTACCTTTTGAAGCGCTTGCCGTAAGGTTCCTACTGCATTTCGGGCATTTCAAAAAACCTCTTAACGGAATGACTTCTGGACTTACTATTTCAGTTCTCCGCTTTCTTTTTTTCACCTGCAAAGCATCCTGTACACGATAAAACAGTTCTTCTGAAATCAAGGGTTTATGTTGGGCCCTAACAAAGTGTCCCTTTTCTTCATTGAATTCCGGGACATAAAGCTTCCCACAATAGAAAGGATTCCTAACAATCCTCCAAAACTTATTTTTATGCAGTTTGGCCCCTCTTCTTCTGGCATGTAGTAAAACTTGCTCTGAGGAGTAATTGGCAGCTGCCAGGTTTTCAAAAATCCATTTTACATGTGCCGCCTCTTCCTCCTCTATCTCAATGACAGGACGTTTAAAATTATCCCTTGCGTTTCCATAACCATAGGGAGCCATCCAAAGCCACCTCCCCTCCTTCAGGCCTCTCCTCATGCCATGGAATATATTTAAGCTTCCACGGTCATTTTCCACCTCAGGTGCGGCCAGATAAAAGGCCAACATCATTTTATTCTCAGGGATTGATAGGTCCAATGGCTGTTCGATGGCCTGAGGTTCTACTCCTAATTTTTTGAGGGTATTGATCATCATATAGGCATCTCCGGCATTTCGACTAAAGCGATCCCATTTGGTAAAGAGTACGAGGTTACTCTTATTCCCTTTCTCTTTAAGTTGTCCAAGAAGTCTAGACCATTCGGGCCTGAAAAAAGTTTTCGCCGAAAAATCCTCGTAAACAACACGATTGACAGCAATCCCATGATTATTACAATACCTTACCAACACCTCTTCCTGGTTTCGTTGTGAGTATCCTTTATCAGCTTGTTCGTCAGTACTCACCCTTACATACAAATCAGCCGTTTCCATCATATTATTTTATTTATTCCATTTCCTTCCGCAATACTACCTTGACAATACCAATTGCCAACTCTTCC
Organism: Echinicola rosea; assembly: GCF_005281475.1. Taxonomy (NCBI): domain Bacteria; kingdom Pseudomonadati; phylum Bacteroidota; class Cytophagia; order Cytophagales; family Cyclobacteriaceae; genus Echinicola; species Echinicola rosea. The sequence continues at coordinate 5,669,954 of NZ_CP040106.1, forward strand.
ATAAAATGGAGCAGGCTACTTGCTTCTGATGAGGAAATAGAGTGTCCATGTTTCTCCAATATTTTTTGCGCTAACTCTGGTGTTAATTCCTGCATAAAATGGATATGGTTTGGTAAACCCTATAAAGTCCATTATCTGCTTGGAAACTATTCACCAGTTAATCCCAAGTAGGGTAAAATATTTTCACTCCTTTAAAAAATCGAAAAGGCACGAATACAAGATGGTCCGGCAAAAAGTACATCATCTTGATCAGGATAAAACTAAAAAATTACCAGCAATAAAAAAAGGGCCTTACAGCCCTCCATCATCTGAGAATGAATAATAACTTTCAGAGGTCACAATAATATGATCAATTACTGGCAGTTCCATCAATAATCCCAATTCAACTATCTTTTTGGTAAGTATCCTATCTGCCCTACTAGGCATACGATTTCCCGAGGGATGATTATGGCTTAAGATGATTGCTGAACTATTGGTCTTTAAAGCACTGGCAAAAATCAACTTGGGATCAGCCACAGTTCCAGATATACCCCCAGTAGATATATTTACGATTCCGAGAACCTTATTGGCCCGGTTCAACAACATCACTTTAAACTGCTCTATAAATCGCAGTTTGGATTGATCCCAATTCCCAATTAACAGTTCATATGCTTCCTTGGATGAAGTGATTTTTGGCAAATTTGACAATTTGATTTTTGGCTGATAGCTCAAAATTATTTCCGATACTTGGTTTGACACGAGATTTCTGTTCTTGATATCCATAACATTTCGATTTAATGGTTAGAAATTAATTATGGTACGTAATACAGCTTGAGGGCAATCAAGGCCAAGTGGCAACGGAATAAATGTGGTCCATACGGGCAGGACAGTGTTTATGCCGGACACTCTTGGCCGCTTCAGCAGCCCGAAAGCTAAATTGTGACATGATTAATAAGAATCATTGATAAAAGCGCTTAGCCATAATGAAGGGTCTAATTTATTAATATGATTATCCGCAATCATGCCAGTAGGGATAAATAGCAGCAATGATGAGCCTGTCAAATAGTTTTTGACCGAAATATCTTCTGTTGAGCTTATAACAGAACTCGTCAAGATAGTTTTGCATCATTCTTTCACTTATCATATGGTATGTCTGCAGGTGTTTCTTTAAGTTACTTATAGCAATGTGTACCCATTTGAGGTTGAAGTGCCCCTTTTCGGTTCCCGATATCTCCTTGACATGCACATCTATACAATCACTCAGGTCTGAGAAGGTGGTGCTCATATCTGTTTGAAGCACGGAGTTTGGATCAATAAATTCCCTGACCAAATTCTGGGCAGTTTTCGCCTCCAGGTTCTTTATCTTCTTCATCTTAAAATATCTACAGCTCTTGTCGGACTTGCCCGTTTCAAGGTCTTCCAAAACCGTTGATTCGGCCATTACCGCCACAATCGACCGTTTTTGGCTGCCCCTGCCTCGTTTGAGCTTGTTCGGGCTTTTGGTGGCTTGGCCCACAAAAGCCTCGTCATACTCGACCATGTCTTCAAGCCTGTAGATATCATCGCGTTTCCCCATGACCTTGCGGAGCTTATGGTACATTCTGAAAACAGGTTCATATCGCTTCATGCCCAGCTGCCTTTGCAGTTCCGATGCACTGAATCCCTTCTTGGTAGCTGTAATGAAGGTCATGGCCAACAACCATGTCCTGATCGGAAGGTTACTGTTTTCCATAACCGTACCACTTTTGATACTTGTTCGGAAGCTGCAGGAAGAGCATTGAAAGGACTTTTTGTTGGCCAACCAATAATGCTTGGTACAGTCGCACCTTTTACAGACAATACCAGCTTGGCCCCTTTTCTGCCTGATAAACTCGACACAGGAAGATTCGTCAGGAAACCGATTGATGAAGTTGATGATATTCATGGTCAGAACCGTTTGTTTTGACCTAATTTATAGATAGTAATAACTCTATTGAAGCAATGGACACCAACTGTCAATGTTATTTTATTTGGCTACTGGTGCAATTGCGGATATACATATTTATTAATTTCAAAAACACATCTTTAACAAAAATAATGGCCTCACCGATTTATATTTTGGGTCAGTAAAATGGATTTGTGAAAGTTTTATACATTAAAGATCTATAGCGAAGGGCCTAATCTTAACCTATCCATAAAGTACAACGGTTTCTTAGAATTCAGCCAAAAGTAAACGTATAGTATACTAGGGGTATACTAGGCATGGGAGCATCCATAGGGGGACGAGCGTAAAGAAAACAGTCAGTGACTGTTTTTAGCGAGTAGCCAGCTTGCAGGGCAGCCCCAGCCCTTTTCCCCTCTAAAACCACCAAAAAAAATTAAGACCTTCCCATAACGTCCAAAGTTAGTTAATAGTTTATCTGTTCATCCCTGCCTGACCACTTGCATTCAGATTTTGTTAACTGTAATTTTTAGAAATTAATCCCAAATAAATGGTCGCTCTACCCCCATTCCTCTCAGGTACGAAATAAATTGCCCTGCGTGGACAGATTCATGATAACCTATTCGTAATAAATATTGTCCGAGTGGTTTCAATTCCCCATTACCAGGATGAATAATAGTGTTTTCAATAAGCTCTCTGTCTGAAAACTTCTGTACACTATTTAGAAATATTTCTCGATATGGTTTAGCAAATTCAAGTTCATCCTCAACACTCTGAAAGGGTCTATTCTTCCATGGAGTGCTGTAAGTTGACATATCACCATTATTAATGATAATATTCCAACCGTAGTCAGCCTCTAGGACGTGCCTAACCATTTCAATAGCAGTTGTTGCATTTTCATCAGGTTTCCAATTATAATGGCTTTTGGGGAGTCCCTGCCAGAGTGCTATGCTTCTGCGCCTTATTTCTTTAAAATTTAAAATAATTAATTCAGTTTGAGTCATTATCATAATATCGAAAAGTGTATTTTATTTTTTCTTAAACTTGATTATTACTCGCTTCAGTTAGACCTTATACTTCATTTACACCTTGACTTGACACTGGGGATCTCCACTAGGCATGGGAGCATCCATAGGAGAACCCCTACCCTTTCCCCCCTCCCAAAGCCACAATATAAAACCCAAACAATCCCTAGACGTTCCCTCTATGTCTCCTCTTTACTACTATCCGATCCCTGAAGAAACGAAATACTCATCGAAATCCCATTAATTGGCCTTTGGAGCATTCGGTTTTGTGACAGTTGATGGGGGCGTTAAAAAAATGAGTTAGCTCGCGAAGTGGACGAGCGAGATCTACTCATTTTTAGCCAAAATCAAGTGGCACAAAATTAAATTGAGGCAATTGAATTGTTATCGGTAACCAAATTTCCTCAATTTGAAGAAGGCTCCACGGGCCTAGATTCCTGCCTGCAGCAGGCAGGTTTGGTTCTTTTCATCAATGGAAATGCAAGGCATTCATGAAGACCGTTAAAACTATACTATCCCTGAATAAAAGAACATAAGATAACCACCAAATAAAATTTGGACGTTCCCTAGACGTTCCCACTACGTCTCCTCGATGTTCCCTCTATGTCTCCTCGATGTTCCCTCTATGTCTCCTCTTTACTCCTACTTAGTACTTCCCTTATAGATACCTAGGGGATGTCTTGGGGATACGTTACCTTCAGGTAAATTAATTCTTGGAAATATTATATTGATTAGTGGCATATTTTGGTAACTATAAACTAATAGGAAGTCTAACTAGAATAATATTAGGAATAATTAGGACACCTAATGTGTTTGCGAACCACTCACCTTCTTATCATAAATCAATGCCATTAAAAATAAGAACTGTAAGACTATAATGGCTATGACAGCATATTTAACCTCATAAGGATATAAAAATGCTATAATAGTAGGTAAGGCAAATACTAAGGAAGTTACAAAACTCCCTACAATACTATTTACATACATTACTTCATCAAGATTGTTATCTGCAAATTCAAAATACATAATGAGGAAAGTATTAAATGCCCATATCGGTGTAGAAATAGACGTCGCTAACAATATTAATTTGACTGTTTCAAGTTCAAAAAACAAAGGTCTATTAAAGGCATAAATCATCAATATTCCTGAACCTAATGTAGAAATCAATAGGATAATAATTGTCATTGCTGCGGGAAGCTTGATATTACCTAATTGGGAGTGTTATCTCAACTCTGTCCTTTCCCTTCCCGGGGGCTAGCCCCCGGGAAGGGAAAAAATTCTCACTAAATAATTAGGTTTCCGTATTGATGTCCAACCGGAGCCTCCCCTCAAATTTAATGGCCAACTGCTGGACTGTCAAGCTCCAGTTCTGTAAAGGGGTCGTCCATTTTTTCTCGATCCGCTGCGTGGCCAGATAGACCAGCTTTAGAAGTGCCATGTCACTGGTAAATGCCCCTTTGGTCTTGGTCACCTTTCTTACCTGCCGATGGAAGCCTTCCACCGCATTGGTGGTATAGATCAGCTTCCTGATGGGCGGTGTATAGGCAAAGAAGGCACTCAGCCTCTCCCAGTTGTCGTTCCAGGAACGGATCACTATGGGGTATTTCTTCCCCCACTTTTCTTCCAGTTCCAACAATGCCGATTCGGCCAGGTCCTTTGTCTCGGCCTTATAGATCTTCTTCAGGTCACCGGCAAACTCCTTTTGGTTTTTGCTGGCCACGTACTTCAGGCTGTTCCGGATCTGGTGGACCACGCAGAGCTGGATCTCTGTTTTCGGGAAAATCGACCCGATCGCCTCGGGAAAGCCCTTAAGGTTATCGGTACAGGCGATCAGGATATCCTGTACTCCACGGTGCTGTAGATCGCTGAGTACCTGTAGCCAGAAGTTCGCCCCCTCGCTTTCGGAAAGGTACATGCCCAGTACCTCCTTCTTCCCCTCACGGTTGATCCCTAATACATTGTATAGGGCCTTATGGCGTACCTTCCCTTCCTCACGTACCTTGAAGTGCATGGCATCAAGCCATACAATGCAATAGACCTCTTCCAACGGCCTGTTCTGCCACTCCTTGACTTTCGGGACGACACGGTCGGTAATATCGCTTATCACCTGCGTGGAGACCTCCGTATCGTACATTTCCTTGATGTACCCGGAGATGTCACGTAAGCTACTGCCAAGCCCGTACATCCCTATGATCTGCTTCTCAAGGTTATCGGCAAGGATACGCTGGCGCTTCTCGACGATTTTAGGTTCAAAGCTGCTGTGACGGTCCTGGGGCGTCTCGATCTCCACTTCTCCCAAGTTGCTCTTCACACGCTTGCTGCCCTTGCCGTTACGTTTGTTGCCTGCACTGTGGCCTGCATCTTCATCCCGAAGGTGCTCGTCCATCTCAGCCTGGAGGGCTTCCTCCAAAAACTCCTTCAACATCGGAGACAGCGCACCGTTCTTGCCGAACAGGGACTCTCCTGATAAAAACTGGTCAAGTACTTTCTTCTTAAATGCTGATTCTTGTTCTTCGCTCATAACACTCTATCTTATAAACTTTAATTGATTTTCAAAGTCTCAGACAGAGTTTAGATTACAGTCTCACCTAATTCAAACGGCATACTTTCGAATGTTTACTCATAAAATAATTAATGAAATACTAAAAACTACGTCACTTAATAATCTCCCAATTTTCCCAATAATAACCTATTTCATTATCCAAGGTCCCAATGTAAAACTAGAGTGATGATTACTAAACCCTACTCACTCCATTGATAAAGGTCTCTACATAGCCTAACACCTTATCAGTCACCCGTTCTGCAACGGTACGTCGCTCCCGTAATCCTGGTCGTTTTTTCATCATCCCTATTACATCATCCCGCAAAGGCCGCTTTTCTGTAAACATATAATTGCCAATAACACCCTGCAGCTTTTCCATATCAAGGTGCTCCTCCTTGCTCAAGTCCTCAATGGCCTGCATCTTTTCCTTGGTCCAGAAAGCATCAAATTCATCCGATACATCATCTGAATCCTGTACCTTGGGAAGGTTTTCATTGATAAACTTCTCTATCAGCTTGAGTTTACTTCTTAGCTGTGTATCTCCAGAAACCATATCTACAATAGCCTTTTGCTGCTTTTCCCTTTCTTCTGGTTTGGCATCTTTTAGCTGACCTAGCAGCTTAACAATATAAGCTACATTTACCTCGTCTCGGTGGATCAGCTCTAACTCAAAATCAATATCATCCAATATGGATACTTTCTCCTTTTGGTTTTGGCTGCGAGTTTTATCATAAAGGTCCAGATACTTGCTTTTATAATCTTCAAACCCCTGATCAGTCATAGAAAGATCATCGTGCTCAAATTCCGTGAAGGTCTTCAATACATTACGTACCCGCATCAATTCCCTAAAGGCCTTAATAAAAGCCAACTCATCCTCCTCGGTTTTTAGGCTGTTAACACTATTGATGGTAGGAGCGATTTTGAGCATATCGATAAACAGCTCATTGAATTTTCGTACATACTCTTCATAGGGAGCGATGATGATTTCATCTTTGGCTTCAATATTGGAAAAGAGTTTAATAGCCTTATCGGTGTTTTTCTTCAGGTTCCGGAAGCAGACGATATTTCCTTGTGATTTGCGCTCATCTAGGATTCTGTTCGTTCTGGAATAAGCCTGTATCAATCCATGGTATTGTAGGTTTTTATCAACATAGAGGGTATTGAGGTGCTTGCTGTCAAAACCGGTCAAGAACATATTCACCACCAGAAGAATATCTATTTCCTGATTTTTCACCCGCTTAGCAATATTCTGGTAATAATTATAAAAGGTCTGGCTGTCCTTGGTACTATAGTTAGACCCAAAGGTCTGGTTATAGTCACTGATAAAGTCATCCAAAAACTCCCGAGGATGCTTGATGGTGGCTTGTCCATAAGGTCCGGCATCTTCTGCCGCAATACTCACTCTTGAAGAGATATTGAAATGATTGGTATTATCCTGTTCATCTTTGCCCAATAACTCATCATTGGCACCATAGGAGAAGATGGTGGCGATTTTATAATCATGTTGCTCTTCTACTGCTTTTTTCTTGAACAATACATAATAACGGATCAATACTTCCACACTGGGCACACAGAAGATGGCCGTAAAACGTTGGTTATGGGTTTTTCGCTTATGGTGGGTGATGATATAATCAACAATATTATTTAATCGAGGAGAGGCTTCCATCACTTCCGCTTCATCAATAGCCTCTACATTGATATCCTGAACCTGATCCTTACGCTTAAAGGTCTGGATATATTCTATCGAAAATTTCAATACATTTTCATCCCGTATGGCATCAGTGATCACATACTTATGGAGGCAATCCTGAAAGAGCATGGTGGTAGTCCGCTTACCGTATTCATTGGTACCTGCATTTTCCTCAAAAATCGGTGTCCCCGTAAAGCCAAACATCTGCCCATTCACAAAAAAGCTTTTGATGCTTTCATGGGTCTTGCCAAACTGACTACGATGACATTCATCAAATATAAAGACGATGCGCTTGTCCTGCAGGGTTTCCAGTTTATGGAAAAAGCGCTTTTTGGTGACCGCAGTATTGAGTTTTTGTATGGTAGTTACGATCAATTTATTATCGCCTGCCAATTGCTTTACCAAGGTTCCGGTATCATTGGTACCGTCTATACTTCCTTTGCTAAAGCTGTTAAACTCCTTGGTGGTCTGATAATCCAAGTCCTTCCTGTCCACCACAAAGACCACCTTATGCACCTGTGGAAGATTGGTCAATATCTGGCTAGTTTTAAATGAAGTCAGCGTCTTGCCAGATCCAGTAGTATGCCAGATATAACCGTACTTGGTTGTGGTCTTTACCCGATCGATAATGGCCTCTGTAGCATAAAATTGATAGGGTCTCAAGACCATCAGGGATTTGTTGGATTCGTTCAAAACCACATACTTGGTGATCATCTTGGAGAGGTGACAAGGCTCCATAAATACATCCGCAAAGGCAGAAAGCTGTGTGATTAGTTTATTATGTGTGTCCGCCCAGTAAAAGGTCTGTTTGAACTGCCTGTCTTTTATAGGAGTATTCGCATAGTACTTGGTATTGACCCCATTACTGATGATAAAAAACTGGATAAACTGAAACAGGCCTTGACCAGTCCCATAAGAGTGAATCCCATAGCGTTCTATCTGCTTAAAAGCTTCTTTTAGTTCAAGTCCCCTACGCTTTAGCTCCACCTGTACCAAGGGAAGTCCATTGATCAGGATGGTCACATCATAGCGGTTCTTGTATTTGCCTTCTATGCTGATCTGCTGGGCCACTTGAAATTCATTTTGGCACCAGTGTACCTGATTGATCAGCTCAATGGTCTTGGTTTCATTTTGGGCATTGACATAGGGAACCCGATCACGCAGGATCTTGGCCCTGTCATAGATACTGCCTTTATTGATATAGTTTAGGATTTGGGTAAACTCCTGCTCACTTAGCTGGGTCTTATTGTGCTTTTCAAGCTGGGCTTTTAAATTGCTCAATAAAGCTGCTTCATCTGGAATCATCACTTTCTGATAGCCCAGTTGCTGCAACTGCTTGATAAGGTTATTTTCCAGTACCTGTTCAGGCTGTGTGGTCATATGCTATTTCTACTTAAAAAATCTACTTTTGACACCTAAGATAATGGTTTCATTACCGAAAGGCCTATAAAATGCTAAGAATTTAATATCTAAACGTATTTATTAAGACCATAAAGGTTCGCTTTTCCAATTTCCCTTAAAACCTAATGCATTGGGATCCACTGTAGGGAAATCCTCCAGAAGTTTGGCCAACCTCAAGGTAAAAGAATTGTTGGGCTGGATGGTATTCAAAAGGTACTTCATGATGCACAGGTGGATATATATTTTCTGGAATTCATGTTGCTTAGGTAGATCTTCAATCCATGGGTGTGGTGGTGAAGATAATAGCTTTGGTCTTCCCGGTAAATTTTTATTCCATAAGCGACTATGATGGGCACAATAATTCCTGATTTGGGTAATGGACTGAAGCCAACTGGGGAGAAATGTATGGTTTACCGCGCCATATTCTCCGGCAATGATATCCTTGGATTTTACAGAAGGTTTTAAATTTCCATAGAGTTTGGACAAGCCTCCTAAACTTGTAAGCTCTAAACTTTTCCAGGAAGGGGGGAACCTGAGGTCATCTTTATATTTCTTCTTGTGTTCTTTCATAAAGATATCCTTGCATCTTTCTACTTCCTCCTCCAAGTTACCAAGTGTTTTTACTAAGGAAGGAATATTAATGAATAGGTTGCTGTCCTGGAACCACCAAGGGTCAAATTCATGGGATAAATGGTAGATCATTTTGGTACGCAAGCTGATTTCAATTTTTTCAATCACATCAAAAAGCAGCATCCTAAGTTTATGATCAAAATTATATAAGGAAATGGCATCTTCAAATCGGCTGTTTTCCTTGAACTCGTGGGTTTCTTTATCAGCAAACATGGGGTACCAATACCCTACCAAGCGGTAATAACTGACATGGCTAAGGTACTTTTTTGCTAATGGAATGTTTTTGATAATCATTCCCCGCTCCAGCAAAAGTGCTATTTGTTCATCTATGGAAGTAGGTTTCTTTTCATACAGCATAGTGCAAGAAAAGTATAAAAAATGGTAATAAAAACCCCTAAAACGCAAAAGACTCGCCCTGGGACGCTGTTCTGATGGGTAGCGTGGCGAGTACTGTTGATACAAAAGTACACACTTTTGTCACATTTTGTAAATATTTGTAAATATTTTTGTCAATACCTGTAAATATTATTCTCGCTATTTCTACAACAATTGTACATATTATTAATATTTACATTAAGATTAATAAAAGAGTTCTAGCTGTTGAGAATGAGGCGCAAATAAATTAAAATGATTACTACTTCAAGGCCATGGCCATTTTATCAATGGCTTTTTTCTTTTGCTCCATATTCGGATGAACATACAGATTAAGGGTAGTGCTAATATTCGAATGGCCCAGCAAGACACTCACCGTTTTATAATCACAATTGCTTTCTATACAGCGTGTCGCAAAGCTGTGACGCAAACCATGAAACTTTAGCCCGGTCATATTTAATTCTTCCATAAATTTCTGATAGTAACTTCTATAAGTTCTCGGCTCAGTAGGCTTTTGCTCATTGGTAAGGACGAAAAAAGCGGGGTTCATAATTTTCTTAATAGGTTTCAGCAAGCGCAATAAATCCCGACTGATAGGAATCTCACGGATGGAGTTCTTCGTTTTAGGCGTATCCAATATCAGTTCTGTTTTCCTTATTTCATTCTCTATTGTATAAATCCGCTGGATGGATTTGCTCACACGAATGATTCCCATGTCGGTATCTACATCTTCCCAGGAGAGGGCACAGACCTCACCGATACGTAGACCAGTACTCAAACAAATATAAATGCCCAGATTTCTGAAAGTAAAATGCTGCTGTATATGCTGCATGATCTTTTTCTGCTGGGACTTGCTCAGAACTTCTATATGTTGTTTTTCTCGTTCTGTTGGAAACCGGATATCCAATGGGCTATCTCTAAGCCACTGGTTTTTCACACCGAATTTCAAAATCATTTTCAAAACAATCAGCATATCTTTTACGGTTTTCTGGCTAAGACCTTGGTCCAATTTTCGGAAAATAAAATCCTGGACCCTACTTTCACTGAGTTGACATTCATTACCAAATTCCGGAAGGATATGATTTTCGATCAGCAGTACATAAGCCGAAAAGCTGGACTTTTTTACATATTGCTTTTTGTCAGTTTTCCATAATGTGATCACTTCCGAAATAGTCATTTGTTTTAACATGTTTTTTAGTTTTAAGATAAATAAGGCCAAAGGAAGTCAAACTAGGCTATAGAACCTTGAGGAGGATAAATCATCTAGTTTCCCCCTTTGAGATTTCACAAGAATAATAAGGAGTGGGTCAGAAAGAAGATAGGAGAGATATCATCTATATCATCTGGAGGGACTCCAAGTCGTGGAAAATATGAATTTTGGGGTGGAAACATTCCATGGATTACAACTAGCTTAATAGATTTTAATGAAATCCAACGAGCAGAAGAATATATTACAAAAGAAGGGTTAAACCAATCCTCTGCTAAACTATTCCCAAAAGGAACAATACTGATGGCAATGTATGGACAAGGGAAAACGCGAGGTAAAGTTGCAATTTTGGGAATCGAGGCAACAACAAATCAAGCATGTGCAGCTATCAAAGTAAAACAGGGAATGGATGCCAGATTCCTTTATACCTATTTGGAAAAGGAATATGACAGAATAAGGAATATAGCGAACGACGGAGGACAACAAAATCTAAGTGCAAGTCTTATTAAAAGCTATAAAATAAGTCTGCCAAACTTAAATGAACAAGTAAAAATATCCTCCTTTCTTTTGTTAATTGATCGACGTATTAACACCCAAATCAAAATCATTGAGGAGTTGCAGTCCCAAAAGAATTCTCTAAGCAAAAAATTATTGTCATGTCAAGTTCGTTTTTTGGAACACATTGAAAAGTGGAAGGAGGTTAAGATTGGTGATGTTGTCAAAATTGGAAGCGGTAAAGATTATAAACATCTAGCTGAAGGAGAAGTACCTGTGTTTGGAACAGGTGGGTACATGACATCCGTTGATTCCTGCCTTTATGAGGGAGAAACCGTATGTATTGGCAGAAAAGGAACCATAGATAAACCATTCTACTATAATGGAAAGATCTGGACCGTCGACACTTTGTTTTTTACTCATTCCTATAAGAGCATTTTACCTCGATTCCTATTTTATGTTTTTGAGCAGATAAATTGGTTGAAATTTAATGAAGCCTCAGGGGTGCCAAGTCTTTCGAAAAGTACCATAGAGAAAATTGCAATTAAAATCCCAAGTGTTAAAGAACAACAAAAAATCACCACCACTTTATTCGCAATAGATCAAAAAATAGATCTTGAATCCAAACATTTAGAGCTATTGAAGCAGCAAAAGCGATATTTCTTGCAAAATTTATTTATATAAACAGGTTTTGTAAAAAGTATTTTTTCTGGCTTTGGTACTGGATTAAGATTTCCTTTTCTGCCTCTATCTTCTTGTCAAAGGATGAGAGAAAATTGGCGATTTTGGTTTGTTCGTCAGTATTTGGAATTGAAATTTTTGTATTGAAAAAGTCAATAATCCCAATATTCAGTAACCCATGATTTCTTGCGCCTTCTTGGGCGTATTTTTCAATCTCACGGTTATGTAGGCCAGATTCAAAATAATGCTCCATAAATACTGTGTTTACGAAGGCGTTAAACCTGAAACAGATATAAAGTGAAGACACAACTCCATTATCGTATCGAGTAAGCTTTTTAATTGCGCCCATTGGGTACCCATCAGAATAACTTTTATTATAAGCAAAGTCATTATTTTTCATTAAATAGTATCCTTTAAGATCTTTGGCTGTGAACATACCCCAAAAATTGGGACAGTAAATTAAGTTAAAAATTTACCTTTAAATTTACTGTGATGACCACAAGAAGAAAATTTACATCGAAGTTCAAGACCAAGGTGGTTTTGGAATTGTTAAAAGAGCGCTCGTCTCTTGCTGAGCTGGCTCAGAAGTACGAACTGTCACCCCAGCAACTGAGCAACTGGAAGCGGGAATTTCTCAATGGAGCTGAAGAGGTTTTTGAAAAAAGCAGCAAAAACAAGAAAAACCCTGCCGATGAGGAAAAAGACCAGCTGCTCAAGACTATCGGCAAGCTCAAAGTTGAGAATGATTTTTTAAAAGACGCCTTGCGCTAGAACCTCTGGCAAAACGACGCAGCATGATACGCAAGGGTCATACCGAACTGAGTCTAAAGGCTCAATGCAACATCCTCAATGTCCATCGTTCTGGGATCTATTATCGGCCCAAGCCGGAATCGGAGCTGAATCTGGAACTCATGAGGTTGATGGACGAACACTATCTCCATCACCCCTACAAGGGAGCGCCTGGCATGCACACCTGGCTGACCCGGGATAAAGGATATAAGATCAGCAAAAACCGGGTGGAACGGCTGTATTATCGCTGCATGGGGCTGCAGGCAGTCATGCCCGGCAGACATACTTCCCGAAGGCACAAGGCCCATAAAGTGTATCCTTACTTGCTCAGGAACCTGGAAGTGACCCGTCCCAATCAGGTCTGGGCCATGGATATTACCTACATTCCGATGAAAAAAGGGTTTATGTATCTGACAGCGATCATTGATCTGTACAGCAGGCATATTGTCGGTTGGTCTATCTCAAACAATATGGATGCAGAATGGTGCAAAGAAGTACTCGAAGAGGCCATCAGTCAATATGGATGCCCGGAGATTCTCAATACGGATCAAGGGAGCCAGTTTACCTCAGAAGTCTTTACTGCAGCAGTAAAGTCCAACGACATCCGTCTGAGTATGGATGGAAAAGGAAGAGCAATTGACAATGTGTTTATCGAACGGTTCTGGCGAACAATCAAATATGAAAAGATCTATCTCAATCCACCACAGGACGGATTGGACCTCTATGCGCAGATAGCAGAATATATGGATTACTACAACAACCAAAGAAGGCACAGCAGCCTGGATAACCAAATTCCGGCAGAAGTCTATTCCTTGGTTGGGCAGGTGGCATAAAATCGAGTCTACCACATTCCCTCACTATCCTGAAAATCTAAAAGGGGATTTTCAGGTGTGGAAATAGGGAAAACTCATTAGACCTCTGTATACTTGAGATTATAGAAAATCTGTCCTAACTATTGGGGTATGCTCACTGCAACTGATTTGTTGAAAAACTTCAATTGACTAATTAGGCCCTGTTGTGCAGATATGGTTAATACATTTTGGTTATTCTCTTTGTTTTTGGATATGATTCTACTTGCCAATTGTATTAGATTCTTCTCCTCCCATTTTGGAAAATCATTCCCCTCATCATCCTTAAATCTTAGCTGCCGAGAAAAGATTTTTTGCCGAAGACCTGACATTAAGGTTTCTAATTGTTCAATGATTTTGATTTGGGTTTTGATTCGTTCGCTTAATAAAGATAAGAAACTGGCAATTTTCTGTTGCTCAGATACTGTTGGAAATGATACTTTAAATCCTTTAATGCTTTCGAAATTTAAGCCTTCACGTCCACTGCCAGTTTGACCTTCAAAAATTAGCTTTTGACCACGCCATGAGCTTAGAATTGATTGAAGAAAATTTGGATTATCTTTTTTCAGCCGTATTATTGAAACATGTTGATTTACATTACCTTCTTTAAAATTCGTTGGAACGACACAGCTTCGTCCTATTGATCCTCCAGTAATATTCAGAAGAATATCACCCGCCAAAACTTTACTACTTTTCATACTTTCATGCATTTCTTCAGGAATACATGTATGATCCAATATAAGAGAGTTATCTATTACGTTCTGACTCCTGATAAAAGGTATTCCAGAAGTATGATATACACTCTCACCTCCTTTTGGTGTTTTACCACTTCCAATTTTTGAGGATAGGTCTCCAATCCGTTTTAGCTTCCACTCCCCACTAAACCCCGGAAATCTCAAAGGGGGAAAATTGCCTACTTCTTTGTTGTGCTTTGCCATTCTTGTTCGCTTTTCTCTGTATTAAAAAACATTAAGGATTGATAATGGTCAATTAAAAATTCAAGCCCAGTTCTTTAAAATACCCGGCAATTTCCTGATCCAGTTCTGCCCGCTTGGCCTCCAAACTTTTGATTTCTTTCATTACAGCATCAATATCCACCGGTTCTTCCTCTTCAAAAGTGTCCACATAGCGAGGGATATTGAGGTTATAGTCATTTTCAGCGATCTCTGCTAAGTTGGCCACATAACTGAACTTGTCGATGGATTTACGATTTTGATAGGTGTCCACGATCAATTCCACATCCTGGTCCCGCAAAGCATTCTGGTTCTTTTCCTTTACATAGTGATCCTCTCCACTGGCATCAATAAAGACTATATTATCATCCGACTTTCGGCACTTACTGAGCACCAAAATACAGGTAGGAATAGAAGTCCCATAAAAGATATTGGCAGGGAGGCCGATCACTGCATCTAAGTAATTGAGTTCCTTTATCAGGTACTGGCGAATAATTCCTTCGGATGCACCACGAAAGAGCACCCCATGGGGAAGCACACAAGCCATAATGCCATTGTCTGCCAGATGATACAGCATGTGCTGCACAAAGGCATAATCCGCTTTGGTTTTGGGTGCCAACTTGCCATATTGACTGAAACGCTCATCAGTGGCATTCAGAGGATTGGCATCTGATTTCCAGTGAGCCGAAAAAGGCGGATTGGCCACGATGGCTTCAAAACGTTCATCCTTATGCTGGGGATTTTCCAGGGTGTCCTCATGGCGGATATCAAAATCACTGAAATGCACATCATGAAGGATCATATTCATCCGCGCAAGGTTATAAGTGGTACGATTCAGCTCTTGCCCATAATATTCACTTACCGTCGCCTCTTTCGCTACTCGAAGGAGTAAGGAACCAGAACCACAGGTAGGATCGTACACTGACTTTAGTTTAGATTTTCCTGTGGTCACGATTTTAGCCAAAATCTTGGACACCTGCTGCGGGGTATAAAATTCCCCTGCTGATTTGCCAGCACCGGCAGCAAACTTCGCAATCAGGTATTCATAGGCATCGCCCAATACGTCAGAATGAATATATTCTAGTTTAAAATCGATTTGATTCAAGCGATTAAGGATCTGCACGATGATCTCATTTCGGGCATTGGGTGTACGGCCGATCTTGGTGGAGTTCAGGTCAAGATCCTCGAACAGGGCATTAAAATCATCTTCCGACTCCGTACCCATAGTGCTCTGCTCAATATGGTTCAGCACGGCTTGCAGATCATCCAGGATATAATTGCTGCCATTACCCTCCACCTTATCAGGATCTTCATAATCGGTATTCCCCTTGGCCGCCAAAGCTGAAAAAAGTTCTTGAGGCTGTAAGAAGTAGCCCAATTTCAATAATGATTCTTCCTTAATGGCATCCAATAAATCCGATTCAGTTAAGCTCGCATAATCTTCTATTCCCTCACTCTTGAGCAGCTCATTGGCATAGAGGTATTGTTTTTCGGAAAGGTATTTGTAGAATATAAAGCCCAGGATATAATCCCTATAATCATCCGCACTGATCTTTCCACGAAGGAGGTTGGCAATACCCCATAATTGACTTTCCAGCTTTTGTTTTTGATCTTCTGACATTTCGGTGTATTCAATAAAAATGGAAGGCTAAAAATAGTAAAGTCGGCTGGGCTAGGCTAAAAATAATAAAAAAAGATATTGAGGAAATTGATTTCATGAAGTTATTGAAAAATAAAAAGCTGATCTCATCTCGAAATCAGCTTTTAGTATTTACATAAGTGTACTGGTTATTTCAGTTTGACTATGCTAGTAATTAAAGTCAAACTTTGTTCCTTTAAATGAATTTTAAAGTCTTAGACAGTGTTCTGCGAATACTCCCAATAAAATTTCCATTGATTTATTAATCCTTATTTAGCTCCATTCATTAAGAATTGAGATAGTGATTCTTTACTTGTGTTGGTTTTATAGTATGGTTTAGTCTTCGCGAATTGTTTAAAGGATTTGAATGGTTTAAATTTTTTAAATGATTTGAAAGGCTCAAATTTGGCAAATACTGGTAAAGCGGAATCATTAAAACCATTTTTTTCTCCACTCAAATTCCAAATAACACCATTTTCGTACCAACCTAAGTGTTTGCCATTAAATCCATAAATACGTTTATCATCGTCAAGATAGGCAGCGGGCTTTCCATTCCATAAATAGATTGTGTTTTCATCATCATAGTCCACATAGGCTATGGCATTTCCATTTCGGTCAAACAATGTTTCTTGCATAATATCTAAACTTTCTTTAACAAAGTCATTAATTAAACTTCTAATTATAGATTAATCGATAAGGTAGGTATGTTGTAATTCGAGTTTAAATGTACCGGCTAGGAGTAGTTGCATGATTTAGTACTTATACTTAGCAAGTATACACGATTCCGAAAATCCATGAAGATTTTCAGAGTTAGAAGATAACAAGTAATTACTTAATTCCTACGATATAACAAATTCGTTTTAAGATTTAGAACTAAAGCTGATTTCTCATGAAAAATGAATATTGGTCTATATTATTATTGGGAAAATATTCTCTGGTAAAAACCACTTGTTTAATGTTGCCATAGCTGAACTAGACAATTCTTGTGTAAATAAAACTGCTAATCTTTTCTTAGGTCTGGAACAAGAAACATAAAAAAGGTTACGATTACGTTCAAAAGATTCTTTCTTATCATCAGGAACTCCATCGTTTGCCCAGGTAAGAAACTGGTTCCAATTGTATTTATTCCATCCTCTACCACATATGACCAATACATTTTCAAATTCCGCTCCTTTTACGCCATGATTTGTTGAAAATGGGGTTTTATCATCAATATACTTAGCTAGTTCAATGACCTCTGAATATTTTACAGATTTAAGTTTTTTAATTTTTGAAACAAGTTTTTTGTCTGCTTCATCCTCAAATTCGGTTAAATCTTTGAGTTTAGAATATTTCTCTTCAGATTCTTCAATTTTCGATGACAAACGAGGCTTTTGAGTTTCGGCTAAACAATCTATTACATCACCTATAGTTCCAGAATTTCGATTTTTAATTAATTTGCTTAAACTATCATTCCAAACTTTCTTATCACTATGGTTTTTCAATCTTGGTGTTCTTATGCCAATCGCTTTTAACATTTCACCATATTTCTTTTTGCTGAATGACTCTGAAACTGGTTCTAGTATATTTACAAAATAATCAATGTATTTATTTTGCATTTTTAGATAATCATCTGAAAACCTAAATACTTTAGTTATTCCGCTATAACCTTGTTCTCTAGCGAGAACAGAATTAGTAAGCATTAGAATTTTAGTTTTTTCAAATGAAAACTCCCAACCTTCCTGTATCAACTTATTTTTTACTGCTCTAAAATAATTACCTGCTTCAGCCTCTGGCAAATCTCCTGTCCAATGTCCACCTCCTTTACCATCTCTCCTCACACCAATCCAATTATTTGAATGAAAGATTTTAACTTCTCCAGCAGAAGATGGGTCTTTTTCCATTTGAGGGAGTCCTGGGCGCATCCTATTTAGAAATTTAACTAAATTCTTTTCAGACCTAAAGTTTGCCTTTTTACCTATTTCCTCAATATCAACGGATACCATTCCACCAATACCATTTTCATAAATTTTCTGCCAATGGTCTCCAAATAATCCTATTTGCATATCAGACTTTGATTCAATCAAATTTGATATTATTGCTTTTCCTAACTCTTCATTTGTGTCTTGGTATTCATCAATAAAAATAATTGGATATTGATTTTTAAGAATACTTCTGAATTTTTCTTTGGAAAGTAATGCAGTGAATAACTGAATCACATTGT
This sequence comes from Echinicola rosea, assembly GCF_005281475.1. NCBI lineage: Bacteria > Pseudomonadati > Bacteroidota > Cytophagia > Cytophagales > Cyclobacteriaceae > Echinicola > Echinicola rosea. The sequence continues at coordinate 5,688,329 of NZ_CP040106.1, forward strand.
CATGATGAATAAAGATTTCCTTTTCTGTTGCACTACGATATCCTAAATCATATACAATTTTTTGTTTTCTTAGCCCTCCCGCGTCCTCTATTTTTTCTATAAGTTTTTCGTCACCTATTAATTCAATCTGAGCCCTCATTTGAGCCTGAAACCCTTGTAATATTGACCAACAAAACCCATGTATAGTATCAACAAAAACCGATGGGTGGTTATCAATTCGATTTCTAATCTCTTCAGTAGCGACATTCGTGTATGTTATACAAGCAATTCTCTGAAATCCTTTTTGAAGCTCTGCTGACTTATGTTCTATCAAATAATGTAAAGCTTTTATTAAAGAGTAAGTTTTACCCGCACCTGCACCTGCTTCAACACGAAATGAATTTCCATTATCTAACGCAAGGTAGATTTTCTTTAATGTCTCTTCTGATGCTTTTTCAGCTGGACTATTCATAATCAATTATTTAATCACATCTGTACTCAAAACCTTATCCGATTCATTTTCAGACAACCATGTTAACCCTTCCTTAATATAAAGCGGAATTTCCCATTTTGATTCCACATAAGCATATTTGATTGCAAAATCAGTCTTTTTAGATGTATACTTTTTAGCTTCTTCAAATGCTTTTGCTTCTAAAGCTTTGCCTTTGGTTTCAGCTATACCAAAAAGTGTCGGGTTTGTAATAATAAAGGCATCTTCAAAACTTCTACCGCAACACTCTCTTACCTCTTCATCAATTTGGTAAGCTATTCTCCTAGTGCCTTGAATTTTATCTTCTAGAACTTTTGTGCGTATTTCAGATAAATCAACATTTTCTTTATCATTACCTTCATCGTCCTTATAACTGAACCACTTAATTATTCCTGTGTTGCTTGATTTTTCACCAGCAGAAACTTGGCATGCTTCGTATTTAATCCCTTTGTCAGTTTGTTTATGTTTAGTAGAATCGAGGTCTGTTATAATTAATGTTTTTAACTCTAGGAAATCAAGAAATTTATAAAAATGATGAGCATATGCACCTCCAATCTCTACCGTTGAAATAAACTGACTGTTTAGATTTGCCGTAGTTAGTTTTTTTATAAATTCAGGCATTAGAATCCTTTCTGTTGGCCCTTCAATTAGAATAGCCTTATCAGCAAAGAATAAATCACATTTAGTAAGCGTTAAATATTTATGAATAAAGTTTTTGTCCTTTTCGTTATCCGGTTTACTAAATTCCTCATTTAGGTCTTTTATATAAGTCTGTAAATCTTCAGTTCCTTTTGTAAGAAAATAGCGTATGGAATCAAATTCAGCTTCATTTGCAATGTGTGTAGAATGGCTCGTTACTATAAATTGAACTGGCCATTTTTTTCCTCCATTCAGCTGTGTAGAGAAAGTATCTGCTATCTCATATAGCTTTCGGATAAATACTTCCTGCATTTGAGGATGAAGGTGTGCTTCAGGTTCTTCAATAAAGATTACATGATTTTTTGGTTGTATTTCATCCGATTGAAATTGTCTGAAATAGTCAAATAAATGAAACAAGATAAATATTAGGTTTCTAGAACCTAATCCGTTATATGTTTCCGGTAGAGTAATCCCATGAGCTTTCTCATATAGAAGTTTGGTGTTTTTCTCAATAATAGTTTTAGCATCAAAAGATGTTTTTGTAGTAAAGTTTGGGTCACTTAATCCTGGATATCCCATAATATTCAGAGCAGGAATTAAGGCTTTTACTTTAGTGTTAAAATCAGAATCAACCGTTGTTTGTATTTGTTTTACAACTTCATCAAGCTCTTTCGATTTTTTCTGCATTTCTTCTGGTGCAGATTCTTTAGATGCATTGCTAAAAATGCTACTTAGTACTTTTCCCAGTACATCGTTTTCCTTTATAGTTTCATCATCAAGCCAACGTTGTGCATTAATAAAATCTGTTCGAATTAATCTTTTGTAGTTTTCAAATTCAGTTTTTGCAGTATTATCAGGGTCTTTTAAATCAATTGCAATTACCTCAAAGTCATAATACATGGGAATTCTTTCCCGAATGATATCAAAGAAATCAGGAGCTTTTTCATCAGTCATACCTGAAAAAAAGCTATCTATCTTTCCATCTTGTAATCTATATGAAATTTTAATTTGTGTATTTGTTAAATTTTCATCTAAATCAATAATGAAATTACTTAGTACTCCGTAATCGTCTTTATTCTCCAAATAGTTAACTATCAATATTATATCGATACTTGGAAGAATTTCTCGAATTGCTGAATCCTTTTCTTGGGCTAAATTTGCTTTTAAAGCTCTAGAAAAATCAGGAAATGAACTAAGACTAAAATCTTCCAATTTAAACCTATCTCGTTTTGAGAAGCGTCTGAATATCTCAGTTAATGATGTTTTATCAGAGTTGTTACGACCAACAATAACGGTTGTTTTTTCTTGCAATGAAAGACTAGTGTTTTTTAATAGCCTAAAGTTATTTATTTCTACTTTTTCGATTTTCATATAATAGATTTTCAATGCACCCCTTAAAACTAAGGGTTACATAAAACAAAAAAAATACCCCATATGGGGTATTTTTCAACAGTTTCACTCATAAAATCTATCCTAAATTACTTCTTATCCTCTATCATTTTCCGTAATGCCTTATTCATTTCAACAATCTCTTGCATAAGCGTGAGCATCATTTCATTTTGCTTTTCGTTAGTAGTTTGAAAGGTACTATTAGTTTGTATTGCAACAGGGGAACCGGTAAGATTTTCTATTACATGTCCTGGTTGACTGGAAACAATCTGAAGTGGATCCACCTTCAAGAATTCAGCAACCTTCTGAATAAGATCAATCGTAATTTTATTCTCTCCACGCTCATATTTGGTATAGTTGGCTTCTGACATACCCAAATAATCAGCCACCTCTAAAGCTTTCTTGTCCCTTAGTTTACGAAAAGCAGAAAAGTTTCTACCTATATTCTTGTTCTCGAGTACTGTAAACTCGCTTCCATTTTCCTCCTTCATATGATGCTTGAATTTATATTCAATATACAAAAATAACCATACTTCCTGTAGTTTTTAAAAGTGTTTTAGCATGAAATATGGATTATTCCAATTCCTAGTTGTTTTAAACTACTAAGATATATAACGAAACTACTATGTTTTTAAGGCTTTTCAAAGCCATTCCTGTAAAATTGTGTATGGTTCATTTCGGATCACATAATGCCACCTCCTTACTGCTCAGATTATTAAAACCTGAGGAGCAAGCTATGGTATGCTATTATGATAACCGTTCCTTTGATATCCTGCCTGGCATCTCCAAGTACGATATACTTTTCGAACGTAAACCGAAGAATCCAATATAAAATTAGTAGGGAGTATTGAGTAGGGAGTCTGGAGCTTTTGTTCACGGAAGCTATACTAATTACTTGCTACTGAATATGAATCACATACCGATACCGAATTTCCTAAAATACTATCGAACCTAAAATCGGTATCAATTTTTACGAAATGGAGTAGTTAGAACAATTGAGCTCATGACTCATGACTAGTTACTCAAGACTACAAAATTCGTTGGCTGCATTCGTCAAGTGATCCTCCGGAAGATCATTGGCGTCTGGTAGGGCAGCCTGGCCTAGAGCTTTATAAGCACTGGGATTAAATCAATTTCTTATAAATGTAGAAGCTATTGGAGTAGCTAGTAGCTAGATGTTAGTAGCTAGATTAGGTTTCGTTTACGAGGTTGAATTTTATCCGTCGTTGCGAAGGAGACCATAAAGACGACTGCGGAACTATCGTATTTCAAAGGCGGGATTGCTTCTTCCCTCTGGTCATCGCAATGACGGATAGTGGACGTTCTCGACTCCGAAAACGAGTCTCCATACTCACGACTCAATACTAGCTACTCCTAAGGAGACTCCTTAGGTATTCCAATATTTCTACAAAGACCTTAATAACTATGAAAGCGTTAACGAAAAACTGCTTCCTGGCATACCTATGCCTTTTCGGAAGCAATCTATATGGAAATCAATTGGAAGTTGCAGGCACCCCACCTGCGGGGGCGGTAGGCGATACCGTCTCCCTGCAGGTGAAGGAACTTAAGGTGGGTGAGCTGATGCCTGACTTATTGGTGAAAAATGTTATCAATCACCCTGAAGGGGAAATACAACTGTCCGATTACCAGGGCAAGCTGCTGATCCTGGACTTCTGGGCCACTTGGTGTGCGCCCTGTGTGAAAGGCTTTCCGAAGATGGATAGCTTACGGCGGGAGTTTGAGGGGAAGCTGGAAATCCTGCCAGTAACCTACCAAGATCAGGAGGAAGTGGACAAACTTTTTTCACGATTGAAGGTGCTAAAGGATATCGAGATGCCCATGGCGATTTCGGACAATACCTTACGGCAGCTATTTCCACACAGGACCTTGCCCCATTATGTATGGATAGACCCTGAGGGCAAGGTAATGGCCTTTACCTCTAAGGAATCGGTGGTTCGGGACAGTATCAGACAAGTTTTGGAGGGAGTAAAAGAATTGGAAAGCAAATCAGCTCCCAAGGCCCTTTTTAAAAGGAATGAACTGCTGTTTTTCGGGAACAGAGGATTTGATGAGGACAAGCGGATTCTACTGCAGTCGGTTTTTATGCCCTATATCGAGGGCATGCCGGCGATGTACAAGGTCACGGGGGAATCCGATAAAAGCTGGATGCGCATCTTCCTGACCAATTCCGACCTGCCCACCTATTTCGGGCTTGCCTATGGTGCGGGGAAGGTGGACTTCAACCGCAATCGAAGGATTTTGGAAGTAAAGGAACCGGACTTGCTAAAATACAATGCCGATCTGGACAATTATGATGAATGGAAGCTGGACCATCGTTTCTGCTATGAGCTTATCGTATCTCCCCAATACCCTGGGCAGGAATATGATATCATGAAAGCGGACCTGGAAAGGATGTTCCCCGAATACTGGGCAGCTGTGGAGATGAGGGATACCGAGGTATTGGCCTTGGTCCGGACGGATACATCCATTGACCTGAGAACAGATGGTGGAGAAAGAAAGATAGAAATGGATGCTTTTGGACTCGAGCTGAACAATGAGCGAATAGGACTGCTCCCCTATCACTGGCGTTTCCATCTTCAACTCATGAGGATTCCCATCGTGGATGATACGGGGATTGAGTATAGGGTAGATATCCAATTGGAGGGCAAGATGAATGACCTGGAAAGTATCAGGAAGACCCTTGCTCCCTATGGCTTGGACCTGGTCAAAAAGGTCATGCCCATCAAGATGCTGGTCATCAGGGATCGGGGTCAATGACAAATAAATTTTTAACCCTAATAAAATCACAAATATGAAAAAGATTATACCATGGATAATTTGTTGGCTGTGGTCCGGAATGGCCATGGCACAGGAGACCTATATCCTCAAGGGGAAGGTCTTGGACCATCGGGATGTGCCGTTGATTGGGGCGACCATACAGATAGCGGATAGTGGAAAGGGAACGGTGACGGATGAATACGGAGTTTTTTCACTTCAGGTAGCTAAATCTGAGCTCCGTATAGTATCCAGCTATTTGGGCTACCAAAGACAAAGCAGGGACATTAGCCTACCCTTGGAGGAGGAGCTGATCGTAAAACTGGAAAAAGAAGCAATGGGACTGGAAGGCGTGGAAGTGGTCTCCACGGGTTACCAGCAAATTTCCAAGGAGCGGGCCACTGGCTCTTTTGTCCATCTGGACAGCAGCCTGATCGAGCGCCCTGTTAGCACTAGCATTCTTGAGCGGCTTGGGGACGTGACGCCGGGACTGATATTTAACCGAAATGGCCCTGCATCTGATGCTCTTTCCATCCGTGGCAGAAGCACCCTATTTGCCAATAGCAGCCCATTGATCATAGTGGATGGCTTTCCCTATGATGGTCCCATAGAGAACATCAACCCCAATGATGTGGAAAGCATCAATGTACTCAGGGATGCAGCTGCCGCTTCCATCTGGGGAGTAAAGGCCGGCAATGGGGTGATCGTGATCAGCACCAAAAGCGGCCGGATAGGCAGTAAGCCCAAGGTTTCCCTGAACAGCAATATTACAATCGGAGAGGTCTTTGATCCTTATTACCAGCCCCAGATGTCGGTAAATGATTTTATAGATACCGAGCTGATGCTTTTTGACAGGGGATTTTATAATTCCAAAGAAAACACGCCCAGAAAGACAGCGCTAAGTCCTGTAGTGGAAACCTTGATCGCTGCTAGGGATGGGGAAATCGACCAGTCAATAGCGGATGCTCGCATAGCTGCCTACAGAAAACAGGATCTGCGGGAGGCATACTTGAGGGATTTTTACCGAAAAAGCATCAATCAACAATACGCCCTGAATATCTCCGGTGGCAGCGAAAGACAAAGTTATTTCCTGACAGCAGGTTGGGATAAGAACCTGGAGACCGTCAAGTACAGGGGCATGGAACGCTTTACCCTGGGAGGAAAACAGGAAATCAAGCTACTGAAGGATCGGCTAAAGCTAAGCACAGGTATCTACTTCACCAAAACCCATAAAGACCGCAATGGGCTGGCCTATGGTGAACTCAAGCAATCCAGCAATGATGTGCTGGCCCCTTATGTGCAGTTCAGGGATGAAAATGGTAATCCTATGGCCATCACCAAGGACTACCGGGGTGGATTTTTGGATGGTGCTGAAGCTGAAGGTCTGCTGGACTGGCGCTATAATCCCTTGCAGGACATCCATGAGCAATCCGATATTTTGCAAGGCAGGGATATCCGTATGAACCTTGGATTGGATTATAAAATCATCAAAGGCCTGAATGCCCAAGTATCCTACCAGTACTGGACCAATGAGCAGGAAGTTAAACAGCATTATGGTGAAAAAAGTTATTATGCCCGTGACTGGGTCAACCAGTACACACAGGTGGATGAAGAGGGAAACCTTACCCGCATCATTCCTGAGGGCGGGATTTTGGACCGTTCCCAATATTCAAGCTTTTCACATAACGGACGGGCGCAGCTGAACTATGAAACGGACTGGGAGCAAGGGGACTGGGTGTCCATAGCAGGGGCAGAAGTAAAGTCCTTTGAAAGTTCCAGTCTTGGGACCCGCTTTTACGGATATAATTATCGGGTGGGCAATATTGCCCAGATGGACTATGTCAATCCCTATCCAGTGTATTATTTCCCCTCTGCCTCCTTACGCATTCCCAATGGGGACCAGGTAGGCGGGACAGTGGACCGCTATCTTAGCTATTACCTGAATTCTGCCTATACCCATCAGGGGAAATATACCCTTTCGGTAAGTGGCAGAAAGGATACCTCCAACCTCTTTGGGGTAGATGCCAACCAAAAGGGCGTGCCGCTTTGGTCTGTTGGGGCTGCATGGATATTGAGTGAGGAAGATTTCTATCCCATGAAAGATTGGCTGCCCTATGCCAAGCTGAGATTTACCTATGGCTATAATGGCAATATTGACAAGCGGGTTTCTGCCTATACTACGGCCATAAGGAACGGCAACAGCAATATTACAGGTTTGCCCAAAGGAATCATCCTCAACCCGCCCAATCCATCATTGAGCTGGGAGCGCATTAAGATCGTCAACCTGGGATTGGACTGGGCATCGAAGGATGATAGGTTTTCGGGCACCTTGGAATATTATATCAAAAATGGACTGGACCTGATCGGGGATATACCCTATGCCCCAAGTTCCGGCATTACGGAGTTTAGGGGAAACACGGCCAGTACACAAACACATGGCCTGGATTTTAATATCAGTGCTTCAGTGATCAGGGGAGCTTTCCAGTGGCGCATCAATCATTTCCATTCTTGGATCAAGGAAAGGGTCGGCGATTATGAGTTGGTGGGCCCTGTGAACCAATACCTTTCATTGGGAATGGGCGGAGATCATGATTTGCCCATACCACTTAGTGGGAAACCGCTTTATGCTATTTATAGCTATGCTTGGGCAGGACTGGACCCGGATACCGGAGACCCCTTGGGCTATCTGGACGGCGAAGCCTCCAATGATTATCGAGGCATCATCACTGGAGCCACACCTGAAAGCTTGATTTACCATGGACCATCGAGGCCAAGCCATTTTGGTGCACTTAGAAATGATTTCAGTTGGCAAGGCTGGAACCTGTCCTTTAATATCAGTTATCGCTTGGGCTACTATTACAGGAGGAACAGCGTGCGATATTCCACCGTACTCAATGCCCAAGGGGGACATGGGGATTTTGCCCTGCGTTGGCAAAACCCGGGGGATGAAACCAGTACCCATGTTCCTTCCATGCCGGACAGGTTAAATGCCAACAGAGACAATTACTATAGTTTTTCCTCAGTGCTGGTGGAGAAAGGGGATCATATTAGACTACAGGATATTCGATTGGGATATACCTTTGACCAAAGGACATCACCCAAACTACCCTTCCAAAGAATGGCCCTATATGCCTATGCCAATAACCTGGGGATCATTTGGAAGGCGGCAAAGGATGATCCTTTGGATCCCGATTTCAGCACCGCAAAGCCACTAAAGAGCATTGCTCTGGGAGTGAAAATAGATTTCTAAAGCACTAAAGATATAGCTCCGTCCGCCCTAATCTATGTTTATTTTAAACCAGATTGATTATTAAAGGCAAATCTTGGTGGGCGGGGCTTACTTTAAGTAAAAAGTAGCAAGATGATAGTAGCAAGACAGAATAAAGAAAAAAGAGGAAAGATTGAATTCGGAGGCGAGAACACCTATTTCTCCGTCACTGCGATCCGCACAAGCGGAGTGGCAGTCCCGTCTTTGGAATAGGAGATTGCCACAGTCTCCGCCACTCCTGACTGCGTCAGACAGGGCAGATCCTTCGCAATGACGGAAAAAGTAACAATCTCGCTCACGTGAACAAGTCTTGCTACTATGTACTAAAATCTAGCTACTATCAACGAGTCCCTTACCGCGCAATTTCTTCATATGTGATCATACATCATCTTAATAAACTGCGGGAAATGTTTCCAGACGGGAAACCGGGACTCTTTTTAGAAGAAAGTAGCAAGATGATAGTAGCAAGATGGATAAAAGAGTAAATAAGAAAGAATTTACCCCCTCCTAACCTCCCCTGAAGGGGGAAGAACCGATTTTGGTTACGATATCAAGAAGTCCCCCTCAAGGGGGATTTAGGGGGTAATTAATTGACATGGAAACCATAACAGCAATGACGGGTATGATACGACCTAGAATCCGTAACAAGTCTTTTGTCTAGCGTCTGGTGTCTAATATCTAACATAAAATCTAACCAAATGAAAAACATAACTAACCCCATACTCACCATTATGATCATCAGTATCATTCATTTATTGTCTTCCTGTCAGGATTTTCTGGATGAAAAGCCCAGTACCGATCTGGTGGTTCCTGATAACCTCGAAGATATTCAAGCCCTATTGGACAATGAATATATCATGAACAGAAATTCCGATATGGGCGAGGTAGCCTCAGATGATTATTTTATCAGCAAGCAAGAATGGGAAAGCTGGAATGAGATTACCCGTAATGCCCATGTTTGGGCGGATATTATCTCTCCAACAGGCAGGTTTGTTTCTTGGAACGCCCTTTATGAACAGGTTTTTTATGCCAATGTAGCCCTGGAACAACTCGACGATATTGTGCCAGATTCGAATGAGCAAGTGGACTGGGACCGTTTGAGGGGATCTGCTTTATTTTATCGTTCAAGTGCCTTTTACAATCTCCTTAGGATTTTTACCATGCCCTATCATCTGGTAAATCCTGAATTGGGTATCCCTTTAAAATTAAGTGCTGATGTTAATAAACTGGTAAAAAGGTCTTCCATCGAAGATAGCTATGCCCAGGTAATTGGAGATTTGGAAGCGGCATTGGACTTATTGCCTTCAAGGGCGACCATTGCCACCAGACCTTCCAAGCAAGCAGTTTATGGGCTATTGGCGAGGGTTTATCTTTCTATGGGGGATTATCAGAAAGTGCTTGATTACACTTCACTTGCACTTGAACTGGGAAATGAACTGATGGATTATGCCAATTTAGAGCAGGGTAATACTTTTGGTTTCAAGAGGCTTAATGAGGAAATGGTCTATTGCAGTTATTTTTCATCAGGTTCAATAGGCTATTCTTCTGATACTTTTATCCTTTCGGAAATCTATGAAAGTTATGCAGCCGGTGACCTAAGAAAGTCACTGTTCTTTACCCAAGCCTATCAGGATGGCCATGTCAAATTCAGGGGAACCTATATGGGTAATCTTTATTTGTTTGATGGAATAGCCACGGATGAACTTTTGCTGAACAGGGCAGAAGCAGCTGTAAGACTGGGCAATGAGGAGCAGGCTTTGGAAGATCTGAACTATCTATTAGAGCACCGATTTGAGGCCGGAAAGTTTGAACCTATAGCAGGGATTTCAGGTGAGGTTTTATTGGAGCGCATATTGGAAGAACGAAGAAAGGAATTGGTGTTTCGAGGATTGCGTTGGGAGGATTTGAGGAGATTTTCCGGTAGCCAATATGAAAAAACAGTCACTAGGGACTTGGATGGGGAAATCTACACTTTGGAACCAGGTAGTCCAAAATATGCCTATCCCATACCCATGGATGAATTGCAGCTGAATGATATGAAACAAAATCCAAGATAGAAAAAAGCCAGGGGCATGGCCTCTGGCTTTTCTAATTGAAATAGTTTTTAAATTTAGATGGGCTTGAATTCGCCTTCCACTCTCGAGTCAGGAACCTCTTGTCCCAACTCATCCATTTCACGGGTACAGTCCGTATCGACCTCCGTATCACAATTGTAATCTACCCCCAATTCCTGATTGGTGATATCCTCCCAGGTATGGGTATTCGGGTTCAGGGCCTCTTTGGTTCCCTGCACATCCTCTGCTGAGAGGTTGATTGTCAACGCGGTCATGGCTGTCAGCACAAATGCCAACAACGGTATGTTATTAATTAACTTTTTCATTATTGAAAATGGGATTTTTAACCATCAAAATCCCCTAACGTTTATGGTTGCTTTTCGCCTACTCTTTATAGGATTTTTGGCTTCCTCCTTTCACTGCCAGAGAAAAAGTAAATCTCACCTAACACCTTCTCCCGAGAGATTGGGCAGTATTTTTTTGTTGAATTGTAATTATTAGTTATTTAATAGTAATATGCTATTCAATACTCCTGCTCAGTAGTTCCATCAGTTGTCCACCTAAACCCAGAGATCAGATCACCTAACTTTCAACCTCTATTTTCATCATCAAGCCTAACGTTCCGAGTAGGATAAAAGTCAAGTTGAACAATAAATGCTGAGACCAACTCATGGATTCAATAAATCCTGCACAAGAGCAGGGCACCCTAGGAAATGCTCCCATCCACACAAGTCCTATATAAGTTGAAAAGACCGTCATCAGCAGTATGGATAGCAACAATCCCCACTTTTGCGTTTTCCTGAACAGTAAGAAAGGAACAAATAATAGTTCGAGGAAAACTATCAAAGGAGCCAGCTTCCTGGAAATCCCGACCGGAAGGGTTTGGTTCTGTATGGCATCTTGAAATTCTCCAAAACCTATCAGCTTTTCCAATCCCGTCATTGTCCATAAAACAACAAATGCAATCACTGCCGCCTGAAATACCCATCGGTTTATATTGATCTTCTTATTAGTTACCATCAAAACACCATCCATCCTTTATGCATCTTCTTATTCGATTTATTGCCCATAAAGTCTAAGGAAATCATTCCTAAACCTGGCCATACATTTGACTTTGTATTTTTGAAGGTAAAACCTAAAACCGATCCTAAAAAAAATTACACCATTGATTTACAATCAATTACCACATAAATCTATTTTCTTGTTTAGAGGGTAAACCATCCCTAATTTGTATTTGAATATTTGAAGGGAAACCTCTCCCTTAGTATTTTGGATATGATTTACTGTTTTGATTTAACAGAATGATGATGATTGTTTCACCTAATTGTTTGCATTATGGGGAAGGTATTGAAGACCGAATTGCTGAAAGAAGCTTTTGACCATTTGATAAAATTACGTCCTGAGATATACAGAAACCTGAGGCCCTATCTTCAGGTCAGCACCTTTCAAAAAGGAGAAATCATTCGTGAGCTGAATGAACCAGAACAATCCGCTCATTTTATTTATACCGGTACAGCTGCCCTGCTTTTTCCTGCCAAGAAAGGACGTGACTACCGAGTAAAGATTTTCATGGAAGGTACTGTGGCCGCTGATCTAAATGCCTATTTTGACCAATCCGATTCTCCTTTCTACCTGAGGGCACTGAGTTACGTTTCTTGCTTTTCATTGAAAAAAGAAGCAGAAATCGCACTTCTAAATGAAATGCCCGAAATCAGCCGCCTAAGCACCTTGATCAACAGGGAATTATTGGAAGAGACCTACAAATACCTAAAATCCTTTCAGCTTCCCATCGATGAGGGCTTCCCATTTTTCTGGGAACAATACAAAGAAGAGAGGGCCTTTCTCTCCAAAAAAGACCTGGCTTTTATATTCAATACTTCCTCAGCCACCATCACCAAGTTGATCAATCAGCTTCCATAAAGCAACACATGTAATGATTGAAGCCCCTACCTGATAAAAAGTCAATTAACCTATTTCTAAAAAAAAATCTATCTTTCACAAAACAGGACTTCACTTATTGTCCTTTATCTCAAAAACAAAAAATCCGCCTTCGAAGGATTTTGCTCCCCTAGTACACGGGGAATCCAAGATGGGAATGGCGTCAGACAATCCTACATCTTGCTGGTGTCCAAAACGACACCCAATAACTTCTTCAAAACCTTGATAATTTCTCTTTGCAATAGCTCTCTTTTGCTTTTTGATGACCGTCAAGACCAAACCTCCCCATTCACTCCTCTTAGATGCCACATAAAAACGGGAAGGAATAAAGGTCAAGGGTGCTGACAGCAGGAAGCATTCATCTCGCCCTTGACCGTTTTCCTGACCGGAATATCTTTGCAGAAAGGGGAAGTGGATACCGATGCAACAGTTATAAAAAACAGCAGATGATCCCCGTTTCTCCTATCCTAGTTTAACTGTTAAAGTTGACTATTTACAAGGATCAGCAACAACGCATTTCACCCATTATGGCCCCGATTTCCTCCCATCAAAAAGCTGCGAGTCCCGAGCACCATTCCCCCGACTTTGAAGGCTGAAAAGAGGGTTTTGTATACAAAACTACATCTTGCTGGCCGCCGGATCGCGGCCCCGGATTGGGACAAACTGGCCTCCGTTTAACAAGTTAAAATGATCGGCCTTTGGAATGCCGAGATCAATTTTCCAAATTCCAAACCCATTGATCAGCTGCCATCACCCAATCACGTAAGGGGCTTCCCGACTCACTTTTCCAGTCCAGTCCCTGATAGTAAAAATAGAATACTTCCGCCTCGGAATCCGGGATGTTCATAAACCGGAAATAGGCCTTCACTTCTTCGATGGTAGGTGGAATTCGGTCGGTAAAATTCGGATGTTCTCTTTGGTCTTTCATGATTGTTTATCGTTTTGGTAAAGTCCAAAGGTGGATCATGAAAGGCTGGAATGGTCACACTGAAAACCGAAGGGGGCAGCACTTAAAGCAAGAATAAAAAAAGGACCTTACAGCCCTCCATCATCTGCAAAGGAATAATATCCTTCGGTTGTGATGATAATATGATCCAATACCGGCAACTCCAATAATTTCCCGGCTTTCACCATTTTTTCCGTTAGTCTTTTATCCTGTTCACTAGGCTTCAAAGTTCCTGAAGGATGATTATGAGCCAGGATCATTCCTGATGCAGATGCTTTCACTGCAGCTCCAAAAATAATTTTCAGGTCTACCACAGTCCCTGCAGATCCACCGGATGAAGCGTTGACAATTCCAAGGACACGGTTAGCCCTATTTAGTAGAATAACCTTAAACTCTTCAATAAATTCTATTTTCGACTCATCCCAGTTGGCCCTTAAAATCCTATTGGCGGTCAAAGAAGAAGTGATTTGGGGCTTTTGGGAAACCTTTGAATTGGCCTTATAACTTAGTACAATTTCTGCTACTTGGCTGGATACGAAGTCTTTGTTGTTGCTATCCATAACATTTCGTTTTTGATGGTTAGAAATTAATTATGGACACCGCCCCGCTTGAGGGCAACCAAAGCCAAGTGGCAACGGAATAAATGAAGGCTTGGCGGGGAGCATGTGTTTATGCCGGACACTCTTGGCTGCCCCGGCTGCCCGAAAGCGAACTTTGTGCAGTGATTAATGAATAATTAAATACCCTCTCCTTTCAAGAATTATCATATGCTTTATTTGAGGAGTGTTAGGTTAAATAACGGCTATCGACAAATCCTCCCATCAAGTCTGGGAATATGCAGCAGGGATAGGAGCGGCATCCCCGGCCTTGCCGGGATACAGCGGATAGCCCGGCCCGTAGGGGCTGCCCAAAACACATTTGATACCTCTCCTCAAATGAATGGTTTAACCGTTCAGCCCAAATTTTAAAAAAATTATCAAGCATGGGATTTCATCAACCAATTGCCATAATTTGAATAAAACTTCAGCAATATCAAAGATAAGCACCAGTCCTACTCCCTTTCTGTGTATGGCTCTCTAGTATGCCAATATTCCATTAGCTATTCCTGTTGGGCAATATTACTTTGGACTCTCCTTTGGATAGCAATTTCAATATAAAAGTCGCTCTGGCCATTATATTTCATTGGCCGATCCTGAAGTGCGAAGCGTATTTTTTTATTAAAAACTTAAATTGGGACAATAGCCTCAAATGATGTCAATTTTATGGCCCTTAGAATTTTTGGATTATTGATTTCCCCAACATTTCGGTTGGCAGAAAAGAAATTACGGAAGACGTATCGAAAAGGCAATCAAGATCATATACCAAATCGTTGCTCATAAGCCAAAACCACTTTAGAAGAGATCCCTTAAACTCCCAACCTATCAATAAGATTCAAATAGTCTTCCATGGTATCTATATCCACTTCACCTTTAGAGAGCGCTAACGTTTCTAAACCTTCAAAATCAGCAAATAATTGTTTGGCTCCCGAATTGCCCTTTAATTCCATTAAGCGTGGGAAACAGCTCCTGTGAAATAGTGCAGGAACTCCTTTCTGGCCGCCATAAAAGCTGGCGACAATCTTTGCCTTTGATTGATATTGGAGATCTATTAAGCCCTTCAAATGCCCACTGGTGACATAGGGTTGGTCACAAAGCATTATTATGGCATATTCTATCGCAGGATAAAGGCTTTGTAGATGGTCTATCCCTATTCTAATAGAAGAAGCAATCCCCTCACTGGAACCAGAATTTAGAGCAATGGAAAGATCCAGTCCCTGTAATTCTTTTTGATGTAAATGGGCCTTTTCCCCCAGCACCACCACAACTTGATCAGGTTTTGCGGCCAAGGCTTTTTTTGAGGATCTCTTGAGTAAAGTTTCCCCTTGGACCCTTAACATTTGTTTGTCCTTTCCAAGCCTGATGGAATTGCCTGCAGCTAAAATAATGATACCGTACTTCCCGGTATTTACATCACAGGATTCTTTATCGGACTTGATTATTTGTTTATTTTTCATTATTTATCTTCAAGTACCTGTTAACACTCCGATAAAATAATCAGGGAAATCAGTTCAGGCAAATCGCACTACACCTATATACCATTTATACTACTGATTTACTTTCCATTGCTCGCTATTGTCATCAAATACTTCTTTGCCCCAAATGGGAAGTTCCGATTTGATCCGTTCCACCAATTCATTGCAGGCCGCTATTGCCGCTTTTCGGTGAGGGGAGGACGTAAATACAAACAAGCAGATCTCGCCCACATTCACTTCTCCCAAGCTATGATAAATATGTAAGCAGGTAAGATCATATTTGGAAAAAGTTTCTTCTCTAATTTCCCTTGCCTTCTCCAATGCCATATCTCTATACGCAGTATATTCAATGGCTACCACCTTCCTACCATTATTTTCATCTGTCCGGATCTGTCCCAAAAATATTGAATGTGCCCCTATGGCTGTTTTGACTCCATGATTGGCTATTGACTTGGCTATTTTATCCGGGGGAATTGCTCCGTTAACAAATATGTCTTTGATATTATTGGCTTTTTCCATTTACTGATTATCTATTTTTTCTCCCAAAGTCAGCTCCTTTTAAGGTGGTGCGACAGCACCGTCTCCAATCCAGGCCAACCAGGCCACTTTAAATTCATCATGGCTGAATGGACTTTACCCATTGTCCAGCCTTCCTTCACTGGCCCAACATTCATGTGTTCTTTCATTCCATATCTTTATGACCATTTTACCCAGTATCCACCAATTGGAGGGTAAGCACTTGTGGTGACTTCCCTTCAAAATCACTATTTGTCCAGTCTTTTTCCTACAACAACTTTCTATCTCCCAACTTCTTAAAAAAGTCCTCCCGATAGTTTCTACTGATAGGATAGAGCTCTTCCCCTATCAATACTTCATTTGATTGGACTTCGTCGATATGCCGCATATTGATTATAAACGACCGGTGAATCCGCACAAACTCACCAGGCAGTGCATTTGCAATGCTGGTCAAAGAGACCAATGACATTACTTTTCTAGTTGGCGTGATGATTTTAATATATTCTCTTTGAGCCTCAATGGCCTGTATTTCTTCAAACAGGAATTTCACAATTCTTGTATCGGTTTTAATAAAAAAGTAATCAAGTATTTCTCTTTTTACCTCGGTAGCGACTTGGACCGAAAGGTATTCTACCGCTTTATCTATTGCTTTTCTGAAGCGTTCGAAAGATACTGGCTTCATCAAATAATCAATCACATCTAATTCATAGCCTTTTACTGCATATTCTTCATAAGCAGTAACAAATATGGTAAGAGGCTTTTCCACCAATTCATCTAGTAAATCCATACCTGTCATCAGGGGCATTCGGATATCCAGCAAAAGAATATCAACAGGCTTCTCCTTCAAAAATACCATAGCCTCCTCTCCGTTGCTGCATACACCTGCCAACTCCAACATTCCGACTTTGGAAACGTAATCTATGAGCAATTTTCTTGCAGGAGGCTCATCGTCTACTATAAGTATTTGGTATTTCATTTTAAATCTATGGTTAGTTTAACTTCAAAGGAAGTAGCGTCCTGATCCAAGATCAGCTCATGCTTTCCTGGATAAATTAGGTTCAATCTTTTTTTCACATTTGACAATCCTACCCCACTTTCCTGTTCTGCAGTCTTACGAGCATCAATTATATCATTCTTAATATAAAAGTGAAGATTCTCTTTTGCATCTATTTCAAGCTTAATATCTATTCTCCCGTCCATGGTGTTTCCATGTTTAAAGGCGTTTTCGAGAAAAACCAGGAAGATCAAATGAGCGATTCTATGTCTGTCTTTGACTCCTTCATGCTTAAAAACAATTATCGGTTTTTCATCCAGCTTTAACCTCCACAGCTCAATGAAATTTTCCATAAAAACAATCTCCCTATTAAGCGAAATAAACCTTCCTTGGTCCTCATATAACATATGACGCATCATTTCGGAAAGCTTCATAATCGCCGATGCAGTATTATGTTCTTTGAAATAAGCCATCGAATAAATATTATTCAATGTATTGAACAGGAAATGAGGGCTCAACTGAAGCTTCAGAAACTTCAACTCTGAGGCCAACTGACTGTTTCGAAGTTCTATTTCTTTTCTCTGCGCCGAGATCATATTGGCAAAAAACCAAATGACCGTGGTGATAAGGTAAAAACCAATAGCCGGAACCGACCTGATAAAATAAGTATAAGTAACGGAGCGGTGGGACATTCCGAGAAGATTTACCCGTAAAAGTACAATGCCCACCACTATTCCAATGGATGCCAAAATATAAGCGCTGTACTTTCCTTTTCTATAAAGCCTCGGCAACAGGACATAATAATTTAAGTAAGCGATGGACGAAGAAGTCAATACATCAGAGATCACTGCGCCCCAAAGTTGCTCAGAAGAATATATCCAACCACTGAGGGCAGCGTATAAAATAGCCCCATAACACAGCCAGAAAAGGAAATGGAGCGCATAGAATGCCGGACGCGATATGAAACTATTTTTCATTTTGGAAATTTAGGCATTTAAATAACATCATATTTCAGCAATCATCCAACTGACAGCTGTGCTCTACGGAAGGCATTTTTTATTCAACAAGTTGTAAATGCAAAAGTCTGAATGTTCCTATCCCTTAGGGGTGTTTTCATTCGTAGATCAAAACAGTTGACTGGGTGAGAGAATCTTGCTGTCTATTGATTTTGTTAAAAATATAGGATTATTATTCGTCTATTGGTAATGTGTCAAAAGGTTAATTGAATACGGGGGAAATAAACCGTAAATCGAAAACCATCAACATAAATTAGGTTCAATTTGCTGAAAGGCTTTGACAAATAAGCACCACAAAAAAAATGAAATGAAAATCGTGAAAAAGCAACTATTTATATTGACCCTCATTATTCTGAGCGCTACTTACTCTTTTGCCCAATCTTCCACTGAGCAGGAAATCAAAAAGCTCTCCATGGACAAGTGGCAATGGATGGCTGATAAAGATGTGGCGAAACTGGAAAAGCTCTTTGACGACAAGGCCAAATTTGTCCACATGAGTGGAAGCTGGAGAAAAGACCGCGAGCTGGAAATCATCGAATCCGGAAGTATATGGTATAAAAATGCAGATGTGCATGACACGGCCCTTGAGATTTCAGGAAATACTGCAGTGGTATGGAACCGAATCACCTTGACTGCTTTCGTAAGAGGCAGCGATGTAACCACTGAGTTTACGGTAACCGAAGTCTACCAAAAGCAGAAAAAAGAATGGAAAATGCTGGCCTTGACATTCAGCAGCGTAAGGGACACTCACGAAATCGAACATTAATCCAAATACCATATTAACCATGCTAAAGACAATTATTGGATGCTTCCTTCTCTTCTTAGCCACAGGAATTAGCTATGCGCAAGACGAGACGAGCAAACAAGAAATCATCGAGCTATCCAAAACCAAATGGCAGTGGATGGCAGACAAGGAAGCTGATAAACTCGCCGAGCTTTTTGACGAAAAAGCTGTTTTCGTCCACATGGGCGGTTCCTGGGGCAAGGAACAAGAAGTGAACATTATCCGCAGTGGTGGGATTTGGTATAAAAAAGCCGATATCCACGAAGTATCCGTGGAGATCATCGATAACACCGCCATCTTGCTGAACCGCATCACCTTGATAGCCGAAGTGGGAGGAAACGAAGTGACCAATCCATTTGAGGTCACGGAAGTGTATATCAAAAAAGCTGAAGGATGGAAGCTCGGGTCTCTCTCCTTCACCAAACTGATGGGATTCGGGGACCAATAAAATTAATTTGCTATGAGATTCTTCCTTCTGTTCATTTTCCTTTTTGGCTCCCTGAGTTGTACCAGCCAGACCCAAACAGAGATCGATGCCAATGCGGTGGAAACAACCCCGGACAAAATCCTCATCGTGTATCTCACACGCACTAAAAACACGAAAGCTGTGGCAAAGATGATTGAGGCAAAAGTGGGAGGCACTTTGGTAAGTCTGGAATTGGAGACTCCCTACCCTGAGGATTATGAAGCCATTGTCGCACAGGTTACAGTGGAAAATGAGACCGGAACACTACCTCCCTTAAAGACCAAAGTTGACCTTTCCCGATACGAAACCATCTTTGTTGGCTTTCCGACTTGGGGCATGCAGCTACCGCCACCGATGAAAACATTCCTAAATGAAAATGATCTCAGTGGGAAAACCGTCATTCCCTTTAATACCAATGCAGGTTACGGAATCGGAAGCAGCTTTGAGACGGTAGCCGAACTCTGCTCGGAAAGCACTATCCTGGAAGGTTACTCTACAAGGGGCGGAATCGAACGCAACGGAGTGTTATTTGTCATGGAAGGAGAAAAAGAGGTGGAAGTGAAAAAAGAAGTCCATGATTGGTTGACCAATTTAGGGTTTTAGTTGTCAGTATTATTTCGTGTAATAAAGAATTATTAAAGCCAATGTTTCAATAAGGACTAAAAACTCAAACGAAGTGCAACAATGAACAACCAATAAATCAGGTAAGACCTTAAATTATAAAATATTGATAGAATAGCTAAAACAGAAGATTATCCAAAAACATGGACTTAATTTTGATTGTAAATGGTGGAGAAAATAGGTAAATTCCATTTTAGGGGCTTCTTCGTTGATAATCTCTATTTTTTAAAATTTCGGATAAAAAATGTGAAACAAATTCATGAAAACCGCTAGCACTAAAATCAACCGTCGTTCATTTTTAAAAGTCACTTCGCTCACTGGAGGAGGAATGCTACTCAGCCTAAATTGGCTAGCGGCCTGCAAACCTAGTCAAGATGAGTCTTTGGGGATGCCCAAGGAATGGTTTCAATTTAATGGATTTATTAAAATCGGTGAAAATGGAAAGGTGACTATTATGTCACCAAATCCAGAAGGTGGACAAAACGTAAAAACGTCCATGCCGATGATCGTAGCAGAGGAACTTGATGTGGATTGGAAGAATGTCATTGTAGAACAAGCAGATTTGGATACCAAGTATTTTACAAGACAGTTTATCGGAGGCAGTCAGGCAATCCGATCTGGATATACCAGCCTAAGAACCGCAGGTGCCACAGCACGTGCAATGTTGGTGGATGCCGCAGCCAAAAGCTGGAATGTTCCCGCAGATGGAATCACGGTGAAATCCAGTACGATCTATCACAAAGCGTCCGATAAATCTGCTAATTTCGGTGAGTTTGCTTCTCTGGCAGCGACGATGCCAGTTCCAGAAGAAGTTCAACTAAAAGCCAACAATAATTTCACTATTATGGGCAGTTCAAAAAAGAATGTCGAAGCAAAAAATATTGTAACCGGAAAACCGCTTTTTGGAATAGACACCCAATGCGAAGGAATGCTAATAGCAATGATCATTCATCCTCCTGCTTTTGGGAAGCAACTAAAATCCTTTGACGATTCCAAGGCCAGAAAAATGCCAGGAATAAAGGATGTTTTTCGAATCAAACCACTTCAAGACGATTACAAAAGAACGTTTTTTGATACCGTTCAATTCACAGACCTAATTGCCATAGTAGGCAACAGCACTTGGGAAGTACTTCAGGCAAAGAAAGTAATCCAGACGGAATGGGAAATTCAGGAAGCCTATGAGGAAAAACGTGATATGTTCGGAAGGGAAGGAACCAGGGTGGTACCAAGGGGATTAGAAAGCACCACTTCCCAAGAGCAAGCAATGAAAAAGGCAGCTAAAACCCCTCGGGTTCAAAGAAAAGATGGGGATCCAGAAACTGCATTCAAGAACGCATCAAAGACTATAGAGAGGACTTACACAGGTCCCTTTTTATCACATAATTGCATGGAACCGATGAATTTCTTTGCCCATGTCCAAGAAGACAAAGTAATCTGCTCCGGTCCTTTGCAAAAACCAGAATTGACAGAAAAGGCACTCTCTTCCAGATTGGGAATCCCCCTTGAAAACATAGAAATTGCTATGACCAGGCTAGGTGGTGGCTATGGACGAAGATCATATGCACACTGGTTAATCGAGGCCGCTGTCATTTCGAAAAAGGTGAATGCGCCAATCAAGCTGATATACACCAGGGAAGATGATATGACAAGCGGTATCTACCGCTCTCGCTACCAGGCAACCTACAGGGCTGCACTGGATGAAAACAATCAATTGGTGGCTTTCCATGTAAATGCCGGCGGGCTTCCCGAGAATCCATTATATCCAAATAGATTTCCTGCCGGAGCTGTGGACAACTATCTGGCAGAAGGTTGGGATGTACCATCCAATATCACTACAGGTTCATTCCGAGCACCTCGTTCCAATTTCATGGCTTGTGTCGAACAATCATTTTTGGATGAAGTGGCCGAGTTGGCAGGAAAAGACCCCATTGATTTCCGTTTGGAACTATTGGAAAAATCAAAGAATAATCCTGTCGGTGAAAGAAATGACTATGACCCTGATCGCTATGAAAAAGTACTCCAACTTGTAAAGGACAAAGCTGATTGGTCCAACCCAACTCCAGGGATATCCAGAGGAGTTTCAGCTTATTTCTGTCACAATAGCTATGCGGCCCAAGTTTTGGATTTGAAGCTGGTAAATGGACAGGTCAAAATAGACAAGGTGACCAATGCCATTGATTGTGGAATTGTCATCAATCCTGATGCTGCCAAAAATCTCTGTGAAGGTGCTGTTGTGGATGGGATAGGAACTGCCATGTTTGGTGAGCTGACATTTGAAAATGGAGTGGTGTCCAAATCCAATTTTGACAGATACAAACAGATTCGAATGGTAGATGCGCCTAAAACCATTGAAACCTATTTCGTGGAAAACGGAAAAGACCCTTCGGGGCTTGGCGAACCTGCCTACCCTCCTGTATTTGCAGCCTTAGCCAATGCGCTATATCAAGCCACAGGAAATCGGTTTTACCATCAACCATTTGTCCATCAACTAAACAGTTAAATGATTATCAAGGCTAATTTGAACAACTAATCACTCAATTATCAAATATTTATGGCTTGAATTTAGTCATTAAAACGAAGTATAAATATTTAGTATAGGCATAAATAAATAAAAAACATATGGCACAGTATAACTTAAACATCAATGGCAAAACACACCAAGTAGATGTGGCTCCTAACACACCTCTTCTTTGGGTATTGAGAGATCATTTAGATTTAGTCGGCACCAAATTCGGCTGTGGAATAGCCCAGTGTGGCGCCTGTACGGTACATGTAGAGGGTAATGCGATAAGATCCTGCTCCTACCCAGTAAGTGCGATAGAAGACAAAAAAGTTATTACTATAGAAGGCCTGTCCGAAAATGGGGATCATCCTGTACAAAAAGCTTGGCTAGAACATGATGTTCCACAATGTGGCTATTGTCAAGCTGGACAAATAATGACTGCAGCTTCGCTATTAGCCAAAACCCCTAATCCAACGGATGAAGAAATTTCTCAAGCCATGAACGGTAATATCTGTCGCTGTGGTACTTATACCCGAATTAAGGCCGCCATTAAAACAGCTTCAAAATCAATTTAACCCACTGCACCATGACATTAATCGAAAAAAAATTAAATAGAAGATCCTTCCTGAAAGTATCTGCCCTGGCTGGAGGTGGGATGATGCTAAGCTTTAGCTGGTTAGCAGGATGTAAACCTACAAATGAGGAAATTTTGACCATGCCTGATGAATGGTTTGAAATTAACAGTTATATAAAAATAGGCGAAAACGGGGCAGTAACCCTCTTCAACCCCAACCCTGAATTTGGGCAGAATGTCAAAACTTCTCTACCCATGATTTTGGCAGAGGAATTGGATATAGATTGGAAAAAAGTGTTTGTGGAGCAGGCAGACTTTTATCCTGATCGTTTTGATAGGCAGTTTACAGGAGGCAGTAATAGTGTCCGGTCAAGTTGGAAACCGCTGCGGACGGCAGGTGCCACTGCCAGACAACTGATTATAAACGCAGCATCCCAAACATGGAATGTACCCGTTGAGGAAATAACTACAAGCATGGGAACTGTGGAGCACAAATCCTCTGGCAAGAAAGCAGGATATGGTGAAATGGCCTCATTAGCGGGAACCTTGGATGCTCCGGATCCAGAAACGGTTAATTTAAAAGAAATACCCGATTTCAAGATTGTTGGTAAATCCAAAAAGAATGTAGATGGAAATAAGATTGTTACCGGAAAGCCACTTTTCGCTCTAGACCATAAGGTGGAAGGAATGAAGTATGCATCTATTGTACATCCTCCGGCCTTTGGAATGAAGCTAAAGTCATTCGACAAAAATTCAGTCACCTCCCTACCAGGGATTCAAGATGCCTTTGAATTGAAAATTTTTAAGGATGACTATGGCAGAAATTTCTTTGACACCACTACTTTTCCAGTCATCATTGCGATCGTAGGCAATTCCACTTGGGAAGTATTACAAGCAAAGAAAAGTCTAAAAGTCGAATGGGAAAAAGCCTCAGACAGTACCTTCCCTATGGCGGGACGAGATGGCCAAAACCGGGAAATCAAGGTACTTGGAGGTTTGGAAAACTCCAGTACACATAAAGAGAAAATGGCCGAATACATTTCCAAACCAGGTAATATCCATAGAAAAGATGGCGATCCGGAAACTGCTTTTAAACAGGCATCCAGGATAATTGAAAGGACTTATTCAGCACCATTTTTGGCACATAATACCATGGAGCCCATGAATGCTTTCGCAGATGTCAAAGATGACCAAGCCATCATCTATGCGCCTACCCAAGCTCCTGAATTAATCAGACAAACCCTTTCCAGTAGTTTGGGCTTACCAGTGGAAAATATACAGATCAACCTTGCCAGAATGGGAGGAGGATTTGGACGTAGAGCTTATAGCCACCATCTGACTGAAGCAGCTTTAATCTCTCAGAAAATAAAGGCTCCTGTAAAAATGGTTTATACCAGGGAAGATGATATGACTGCAGGAGTTTATAGACCTACCTATTCGGCAACTTACAGGGCAGCTTTGGATGAGAACAACAATCTTCTTGGTCTTCATGTGAAGGCGGGAGGAATTCCTGAATCTCCCCTACATGCCAATAGGTTTCCTGCAGGAGCGATAGATAATTACCTGGCAGAAAGCTGGCAAATTGATTCCAATATTACCATTGGTGCTTTTAGGGCTCCTAGATCCAACTTTATCGCTGGTGCAGAACAAAGTTTCTTGGATGAGCTGGCGGAAGAAATGGGGAAAGACCCGATCGAATTCCGCTTGGAACTACTCAAAAGAGCTGAGACCAATCCTGTAGGCGAAAGGAATGACTACGACCCCAAGCGATATGCCGGAGTCTTGGAATTGGTACGCGAAAAGTCTAACTGGTCAAATGTGCCATCCGGTATCGCTAGAGGGGTATCTGCTTATTTCTGTCACAATTCCTATGTCGCAGAAGTAGTGGATATTAGTATTAAAAACAAACAGCCTGTAGTTGAAAGTGTATTTGCAGCAGTTGATTGCGGGATTGTAATAAACCTTGATGCAGCTGCCAATATGGGCGAAGGAGCCATAGTAGATGGAATAGGAAATGCCTTCTTTGGTGAAATGACATTTGAAGATGGTGTTCCTACAAAGAGTAATTTCGATAAATACCGTATGATACGGCATAACGAAGCTCCAAAGAAAATTGAAGTACATTTTGTGGAAAACAATGAGGCCCCCACAGGATTGGGAGAACCACTCTTCCCTCCTATCTTTGCGGCATTAGGTAACTCTCTTTACAAAGCAACTGGCAAGCGCTTGTATGAACAGCCTTTTCAACCACAAATATTACAGATTGAGAACCTGAATATGTAGCCTGATCCAAATTAGAAATGGGAGATGTCCCCGGATTAAGGAGCTTGTCTCCCATGACTTTAGACAAACAATTCCAAGTCTAATCTTTTGATTTATTTGGGAATTTATTCTAAGGGCTGGTTTTGTTCTAATAACAATTGGTATATGACTATATCTATACACTATATTATAGAAATGATGAGCCTTTTTAAATTAATGTAACCTTGAACTCAAATACAAAAATTTATCTAGACTACAACTCTACCACTCCATGCGATGAAAAGGTGGTTGAGGCTATGCTTCCCTATTTTAGTGAGAAATTTGGGAATTCATCTAGCTCAACCCATTCTTTTGGATGGGATGCAGAAGAAGCCGTTGACATTGCCAGAGAACAAATAGCAGAACTGATCAATTCAAAAAGCAATCAACTCTATTTCACCTCTGGAGCAACGGAAGCCATCAACTTAGCACTGATAGGTACTTGTGAGTCCGTCAAATCAAGAGGTAACCATATTATTTCCTGTGCTACAGAGCACAAAGCTGTCCTAAGCACATTACAAGAACTTGAAAAAAGAGGCTTCAACATAACCTTATTGAAGGTAGATGGTAATGGAAATTTAGATTTAGATGCATTTCAAGAAGCCATTCGGCCAGAAACTATCTTGACCTGTATCATGTATGCAAATAATGAAACGGGTATTATTCACCCAATCCAAAAAATTGCGAAAATAGCACATGCTAAGGGTGTTTTGGTCATGAGTGATATTACACAGGCTGTAGGGAAAATACCTTTAGACATAGAAAATTCAGGGATAGATATTGCGACGTTTTCGGCCCATAAGCTTTATGGACCGAAAGGAATCGGCGCCCTGTATATTCGCAATAGGATTCTATTAAATATATCTCCTATCCATTTTGGAGGAGGCCAAGAAAAGGGATTAAGGCCTGGCACCTTGAATGTTCCTTCAATTGTAGGATTTGGCATGGCATGCCAACTATGTATTGAATCAATGTCGCAGGAAAGTCAGCGCCTGAAGAAATTAAGGGATAAGATTGAACAGGAATTATTGACACTTGGTGATATAAAAATCAATTCATTCAACGAACATCGTCTTCCCCATATGTCCAATATGACATTTAAAAGTATCGATGGAAGCAAATTATTACGACAAATGGGCAATTTGGCTATCTCACAGGGCTCTGCCTGCAGTTCTGGAACTATAGAACCTTCACATGTCCTACTAAGCTATGGCCATTCTAAAGAAGCTGCACTATCTTCAATTAGGATATGTTTGGGAAGACCAAGCACCTCCCAAGAGGTTGAGGTAGCAATAAATACCATTAAATCTACCATCAAAAACTTAAGGGAGGTTTTGATATGAGAGAATTGGAACATATATATCTAGCCTATAAAAAAGCAAAAAACAATAGATTGAATTGTGTCCTTGCCACGGTGGTTCATGTAGAAGGCTCTTCCTATAGACGCGCCGGGGCAAGAATGTTAGTGGATGAGCTTGGACAAATGACAGGGGCCATCAGCGGAGGTTGCCTTGAGGGGGACGCCTTAAGGAAATCCCTTCATGCGCTCCATCAAAACCGTAATAAACTCATCACCTATGATACAAGTGATGAATCAGATGCCATAGTTGGAGCCCAGTTAGGCTGTAACGGGATCATACAGATCCTATTTGAACCGATTGACTATAACAATCCGGAAAACCCTGTTGAACTCTTAAAGGAAGTACTGCAAAACAATAATAATTCGGTACTTGTATCCCTATTTAATCTCCAGAAAAACCAGGTACAGATAGGCACTTCCCTTTTATTTAATATTGGAGGAAAAACCTTAGGAGATGGCAGAAGTACTGAGTTTTTACAAAAGATAAAATCCGATGCAAAATTCGCCCTTTCAGCCCATAAATCCTGCTTCAGAACATATCGGTCAAAGAAAGGAGAATTACAGGCTTTCTTCCAGTTTGTTCCACAACCCATCCATCTGGTAATCGTGGGTGCTGGCAATGATGCCCAGATTTTAGCATCTATGGCAGACTCCTTAGGATGGAATATTTCTGTAATTGATGGTCGCGCTACCCATGCAAATAAAGAAAGGTTTCTCGGTTCATGCCAGGTGGTTGTCACAGAGCCAGAAAAAGCATTGGAAGCATTGGATATCAATGATAACACGGTATTTGTCCTAATGACACATAACTACAAATACGACCTTGCCATCCTGGAATTATTGCTACTCAGGGAATCCCTGCTCTATATCGGTATCCTCGGCCCTAAAAAGAAATACAAGCGCATGCTTGAGGATATGGCCGAAAAGGGCATACACCCAAGTGCCGAACAAAAAAACAGGATTTATGCACCAATAGGGTTGGATCTTAATAGTGAAACACCGGCAGAAATAGCACTTTCAATCCTCTCTGAAATCCAAAAAGTCTTTTGTGATTCAAGTGCCGACCATTTGAGGGACAAATTAAACAGGATTCATGTAGATGAGCCCAGTGAATTTCAATTGGTACAATTAGAAAACCAGTAAATAAATGTAAAAACCATTAGAATTTCCAAGCTCGAATACTTATTAAAATATTCAATTATGGATATAACTATTAAATACTTTGGTGCTGTAGCAGAACAGGCCGGTACATCTACAGAATTCCTAACTCTCTCTCAAGCGGAGATTGAATTGGACGATCTCAAAGCCTTATGTTTTAAGAAATACAATATAACCAATATGGGCTCCGTCAAAACGGCTATCAATCGTGAATAAAGGAAACTGGGTATATCAAAAGTGGGGATGAGGTGGCGTTTTTACCGCCATTTGCCGGTGGATAATGAAAACCCATAAGTTGACAGCGCTTAATTTTACATTGAAAACAAAGTTAATTTGAACCGCACAAATTGTTTGTTTTCTAAAAAACACCTTCAATGATTCAAAGGAACAATACATTAATAAAGCCGCAAATAAAGGACCGTTTTGGAAGACCACATACTTATCTGAGGATTTCCCTGACCGATAGGTGTAACCTCAGGTGTTTCTACTGCATGCCTGAAGACCGAATTCAGCTAACAGAAAAAGCCAATATCATGACCCTTGAGGAAATTATCATGATAGCCAAGGTTTATCACACATTGGGCGTTAATACTTTTCGACTAACAGGAGGTGAGCCTCTAGTCCGTAAAAACCTAGATTATCTAATCCGTGAACTCGCAAGTCTCGGCGTGACCCTCAAACTGACAACCAATGGTATACTCTTGGATAAATACCTTGAACTATTTAAAGAGGTGGGGTTAAAACACATCAATATCAGTCTGGATACACTGGATCAAGCAAAGGCACTGTTTATTACCAAGCGTGATTATTACCACAGAATCATGTCAAACATACAGTCAGCAGTTGATCATGGACTAAGGGTAAAATTAAATGTGGTACTCATAAAAGGAGTAAATGATCAAGAGATCAATGATTTTATTGAATTGACTAAAAGCAATCCAATAACGGTTAAGTTTATAGAATTTATGCCCTTCAAAGGGAATAAATGGGATTGGAGTAAGGGAATTGGCCAACAAGAAATCTTGGAAACCATTAATCAAAAATTCAAAGGTATTGAAGCTATTGATAATCCAAAACACAGCACTTCCGTCAATTTTAGAATAAAAGATCACCTAGGGACTTTTGGTATTGTAAGCACAATTACCAACCCATTTTGTTCAGAGTGCAATAGAATCCGACTTACTGCTGATGGAAAAATGAAAAATTGCCTTTTCGCCAATTCAGAAACAGACCTGTTAGGCCCATTACGTGAAAACAAAAATATCAGGGATTTAATCCTTGAAAGCATCAAGACAAAGAAATTCTCACGTGACGGTATGGATGAAGAAATGGAATCTGCCATATATGAAAATAACCGATCGATGATTTCAATCGGTGGTTGAGGGTTTCAAGTTAGATTAGGGCTTATTCTAGTCAAGCTTTTCCATAAATAAGTAAGGACAATAAACCAGAAAGTTTTAACCCAAAACTGGATTGTTTTTAGTATTCTCTTCGAAATAACTCATTCGAATCAAAAGGGCATTTGACCACATTTTTCATTAAGTAATCCATGAATAAAAAAAGCTACAGAAGAAAATCTCCAGTAGCTTCTTAACTACCTAATTTAAATATATAACACTTATAAGTGTTGAGGGGTAGGACGAAACAATAAATCATTGATATCTACATCTTCCGGCTGACAGATGGTAATAGCTACCACTGTGGAAGAGGAATCAGCAGTAATCTTTCCAAATCCGCTACTGGCTCCGGTAGTTACGACAAATTTACATTATATATTTTCCATTTTAAAATACTTTGTATTTATTATCAATTCAGTAAATAGAAAAACAAAAAAGTCGTTTCAACATCCTATTTCAAAGAGGCATTATATTCCCTATCAGAGACTTGGTCCAGCCATTCCGTGGGGCCGCTTCTCCTGCTGGTAATGGCTACTTGGATGAATTGGCTTTCGGCACTTGCACCATGCCAGTGGGGAGTATTTGCTGGACATTTTACAGTCTCCCCTTTCCTTAAGATTCGTTTTGGGCTTCCTTTTTCTTGATAATAACCTTCTCCATCTATCGCCAAAATGATCTGACCATTGGGATGTGAGTGCCAATTGGTCCTTGCTCCGGGTTCAAAGGTGACACTTCCAACTGAATTTTGGTTTATACTATCAGCATCGACCAACATTTCCAGATAGGCTGTTCCTGTGAAATTGCTATTTTTTATTTTCTGCCCTTTGGGGAAAACCAAAGACTGCTGGATTTCAGAGATAGTGGAGTCTTCATTTTTGCAGGCTAATATTGACATTATCATCAAAAAAAGAATTGCTCTAAATTTTAAATTCATCTTTTCGGATTTTACAGGTTATTGGTATAAAATTCCCCCAACTTATCAATAGCTTGATTCACATATTCCGGTTTCCAGTAGGTTTGGATATGGGTTGCACCGTCTATGAGAAACAACTCCTTCGCCTTGGCATTGATCGCCTTTTCGTAAGCTTTATCGGTCATATAATAAGTATCGGCTTTGCTTCCTGCGATCATCAGTAAAGGTTGATCCAAAAGTTCGATTTCATCGGTGGCATCCCAAGTCATCAGGTCCAAGAGACTGCTCATGGTATAGCCTCCCCCCGAATTTGGGTGTGCATGTGTT
Source organism: Echinicola rosea (assembly GCF_005281475.1). NCBI lineage: Bacteria > Pseudomonadati > Bacteroidota > Cytophagia > Cytophagales > Cyclobacteriaceae > Echinicola > Echinicola rosea. The sequence goes on from NZ_CP040106.1 coordinate 5,718,808, forward strand.
TTATTGTAATAGATATAGCCTTCCCTGTACAGGTCAAAAGGAAGTGAAGCTATTTGCTCCTTGGTCAAAGATGGTGTACCGCCACCCACATACAAAACCTCTCCTCCATTAGCTTCTTGTGCCCTTGCCTTTGAGGCTTGGTCCAATCGTTCCTGGATAGTGGCTGTTTGTGATTTTAAAAACCCATTTCGCCTGACTTCACCTGAATTGAACATACTCAATGTGGCAATGGCCTCAAAACGCTTGTCGGATTGGGCTGCTTTCAACGAATAACCACCACCGCCACAAATGCCTAACAACCCTATCTTGGCAGTATCAACTCCTTCAAATTGTGAAATAAAATCTGCCATACCGTGAATATCATCCACACGATTTTGAGGTATATCAACGTTTCTTGGTGTTCCGCCACTTGCTCCTTGGTAGGCGGCATCTGCTGCAATTGTTATATAGCCCAGTTCTGCCAAACGTTGTGCGTACAATCCCGCCACTTGTTCTTTCACACCACCATTTGGGTGGGCTATAATTATAGCTGGATACTTTTTATTGACGTCAAAACCTGCTGGTGTATAAACATTGGCGGAAATATCAATACCGTTTAATTTGTAGGTGACCGAATGTATATTTACCATGCCTTTTTCATTTTTAGTAATTGCATTGGCATAAACCAAGGTGAATGGATTTCCATTTTGTACTTGGGCAATTCCTTGGGCTTTTAAATTAAATGTAGCCATTAATGCTATTATCAATATAACTGAATACTTCATTTTGAGACTTCTTATTTTTTTAATTGTTCTGCTACGGCATCGTAATATTCCTGGGTAACCACTTCTGTCCAGGTAGTTGGATTTTCACCTCCGTATAATGCCAAATAGGTTACATCACTCTCCTTGGTAGAAGAATGCCAATGTTCGACGTCTTTTGCACATTTTATCACATCGCCGGCTTTGAGGATTACGGGATCCTTTCCTCTTTCCTGATAATAGCCTTCACCTTCCACGTAGATCAATACCTGTGCTGAGGAATGCTTATGCCAGTCAAGCGTGGAGTTTGCCTTAAACGTTGCTTTGGTGATGCTATAGCCCAATTCACTATCGCCTGTCAACAGCCCATTTAGCCAAGCTTCTCCGATGTAATGGGTGTTAGGCGCTTTAAAGCCTTCGTTCAGGTATGAGGAAACTTCGTAGCCCCCTTGTTGGGCAAAAACACTCACGGGAACGATGAACAATAATGTAATGAGTAAGTTTTTCATATTTTTCAGCTTTTAGTTAAGTCCTTTATCATTAAGCCACCCATTCATTAGGTTGGCAATTTCTGCATTGTTGAGATCTGACATTGGGAAATGGGTATTCCCTTCGATTCCAATTTTCGGTAAGTGTACCACTTTGGCGTCACCCCCATATTTGTTGATAGCTTTCACAAACAATTTTGCCATTGCCAAACGAGGACGCCAATTATCCGTACCATAAAAGCTTTCCTGCGTTTCAGGGATAAAATCACCATAATAAATGATGATCGGAATTTTGGTCAGTTTCAGAAAATCCAGTTTGGAAACTGGCACTGCCTCCAATGTTCCTGCCGAACTCTCCATTGGGTCGGGCACTTCGCCTTCGGGATAAACAAAGCCACTTCCAGGTTCATAAGAAACAATGGCCTTGATATTACTGTTTTTAATGGCGGTGGCCCAACCTTGCCCCCCACTATGGGAATGGGTTATTAGGATACCATCACCGATTTTGTCAAACAGGGCTGATACTGCGTTTGTATTTACTTCAAAATCTATAGCCCCCAGATCCGGACTGATTTGTCTGTAAAATTGATTGAGCGTTTCCGGACTTTTATCAAATTGTACATTGGGCATAAATTCATCCCCTTTGGCAATCCTGAACATTCCCAACCAATACTGTTCATTGGGTGTTGCGGGAATGGAGGATTCTTCTGGCCCTCTTCCGCCTTGCCCCCTACGTGGTTGGTCGATTAGATATACAGAGAAGCCCTTTCTTAGAAAAATTGTCTGAAAACCTTCACGGCCATCGGCCGTTGTCTGCCAGGTTCTTGCTGTTTGGCCGAACCCATGCCAAAATACCAAAGGCAATTTCTTGGCATTGCTCGGTATCTGATACTGCACTGTCGCATGGTCGACATGCAGTGTTTGACCTTCTTTTTGTGGATTGTTTGGGTTATACTCTCCCTCGGCTTTGATGATTACTCCACCGACTGCAAATACACCTTGTTCCTGTAGGCTTATTGGTTTTCTTCCTTCAGTTTGTGCCAATATGCTGCTTATAGATATAAGTGCTAGCAGCGTCAAAATAATCCGTTTCATTTAACTGATTTTTAAATTGTTATTACAAATTTCAGAAAAAAAACAAAGAGTATATGTAGATGAATTACTGAGGTACTTACCAATATTACAGGGATGTTCTATTTTACCCTTTTTTAGGGTAGTTCTGAAATTATTATTTTAGCAGATTTCATTTTCTTTTCGTCTAAATAAAGCCTTAGACTCTCAACTAAAAGATCTAACTGACCTTTGGTAAACCCTTGGTTCAAGCATATTCCCAAATGCCCTCTCAGCATGGGTTCTACATCGCCCATGGCCATCAAAGCCGATATGGTGGTCAATTCTCTTTGCTGATAGGTCAGCACATCCCGCTCAAAAATATCCGCAAAGAGATGCTCCTTTAGGAACCTATCAATTTCGGGGGAAAACTGTTGGTAAGCAGCTTTGGTCTCAGGTAAAGGGCTTTTGATGAGCTCCTCCAATACTTTTTTGCCTCTGTCGTATTTGGGCAGTGTGTCATCAATTGGAGAAGCTTCCTTTCCCCAATTATCGTTGATTCCGTCAGCTTCTCGTTCTTCTAAAACCGAAAGAAAAATGTTTGCAGTCCCATGATGCTTTTAGGAAACCCCACATAAGCGTACAGGTGCACCAATTGCTCCTTTATTTGGTTCACCGTCAATCCATTGTCAAGACCTTTCGATAATTCAGGTTTCAGCCCTTCCCAATCGCTTATTGCCGTAAAGGCCGCTATTGAGGCCATGCTTTTCTGTTCCTTATCGAGTTGCTGTGCTTGAGAGCGGTAACAAACATTGAATAGCAATAGCACAGCTATTATCTTAAACATTCTCATCTGTCTATCATTTTTTGGGCTGCAGCGGAATACCTTTCGCCCACAAGTTGGATATTTTTTAAAGCAGTGGATACCTGGAATAAATCATCATCGGACAGGTTGATTTTTGTACTGCCCACATTTTCTGTCAGACGATGTTGCTTGGTAGTTCCAGGAATTGGGAGAATGAACGGTTTTTGGGCCAATAACCATCCCAAGGCAATTTGGCCGGGAGTGGCCTGCTTTTGTACCGCTATTTTCTTGACCAAATCTACCAATGCCTGGTTTGCCTTTCGGTTTTCCTTTGAAAAGCGAGGTACCGTATTCCTGAAATCATTGGGATCGAATTGGGTGCTTTCTGAAATAGCACCCGTCAAAAAACCTTTGCCCAGAGGGCTGAATGGAACAAAACCTATCCCAAATTCTTCCAATAAGGGAATAATCTCCTTTTCCGGCTCCCTATAAAAGAGCGAATATTCACTTTGCAATGCTGCAAGCGGCTGAATGGCATGCGCTTTCCGGATGGTAGTTGCACCTGCTTCAGACAAGCCCCAGTGTCCTATTTTCCCTTCCTTAATTAGATCACTCATGGTACCCGCCACATCCTCCATTGGAACGGATGGATCCACTCTATGCTGGTAAAAAAGATCTATATGATCTGTGTTCAATCGTCTTAGGGATGATTCGGCGACTTCCCTTATCCTCTTGGGACTGCTATCAAGGCCTTTTTTGGAATCACCGTCCTTAAAGCCAAATTTGGTAGCAATCACTACTTCCTTTCGGAAAGGGGCAATCGCCTCTCCCACCAACTCCTCGTTAGTAAATGGGCCATAGCATTCCGCAGTATCAAAAAAGGTTATGCCCTGCTCAAACGCAGAACGAATCAGTTTGATCGCTGCGTTCTTTTCTGTGGGAGGCCCATAGCCAAAACTCAGGCCCATGCAGCCCAGTCCAAGCGCGGAAACTTTCAATCCCTGATTTCCCAATGTCCTTTTTTCCATGGTTCCTAATATTTTATATATCCAATTTTGTTTCACTCAGCCATTTGACCATTTCTGGGTTTCTATGGTCAAAAAACAAGGTAGATCCTGTATCCAAGGCTGCTATGGAATGCATGTCTTCTTTTGAAATTTCGAAATCGAAAATCCTAAAATTCTCCTCTATCCTTTCCTTATGGACCGATTTTGGAATGGCAATTACATTTCTTTGGATCAGCCAGCGCAGAATCACCTGGGCTATGGATTTGTTGTATTTCCTTCCTATTTCGGACAACACTTCATTTTGGAAGATACCGTTCTTCCCTTCGGCAAATGGGCCCCAAGACTGCATCTGTACATTGTGATCGATCAGAAAATCATGGCTTTCCTGCTGTTGATGAAAAGGGTGTGTTTCGATCTGGTTAATGGCCGGGGCAAACCCACTGTTTATGGTAAGGTCCACAACCCTGTCAGGTTGAAAATTTGCCACTCCTATGGCCTTGATCTTCCCTGCCTGATATAGTTCCTGCATGGCCTTCCAGGAGCCAAAGACGTCCCCATAGGGTTGGTGGATAAGGTAAAGGTCGAGGTAATCGAGCTGTAACCTTTCAAGTGTCCTTCTAAAGGCAGCTTTAGTGCTTTCGTAGCCCATATCCTGCACCCAAAGTTTTGAGGTAATAAACAGTTCCTTTCTGGCTACCCCACTCTTTATTATCGCATTTCCCACCGCCGCTTCGTCCATATATGCAGATGCAGTGTCTATGAGGCGGTAACCTATATTTATGGCATCCATTACTGCCCGTTCACATTCCTTTAAATCAGGTATCTGAAAAACCCCAAATCCCAAGAGGGGCATTTCCAATCCATTGTTCAATTTGATCTTTTTCATAGTTTCCGTGTTATTTTATTTACAAAGGTCCCTGTTTTTTATTCTATTGGGCTTATGCAGGTTACAGGTTTACATACCATTTTCACTGATTCCGATCCAGTAGCACTGAAAGTCCTTCTGACTGCTTTCCTTTTGACTCTCCGTGCTCTTTTTTTCTAAAAGCCTGTATTCTAAGGTAAGTCAAAGAACGCCACAACCATTCCAATGGGCCGTACAAAAAATGCCTGAGCCAATACCTGCTGAGCAGAATTTGCACAGTGTAAATCAAGATCCCCACCAAAAACAATTTGGTCGGGTTTGCCCCACCGAAGAACGGCCCAAATGCCCACATAGAAAAAAGAAAGCACCCTACCGAGCCCTGCATCAGGTAATTGGTAAGCCCCATACGGCCGTAAGGGGACAGGATTTTCAACACACTCCCTCCCACTGTAGTTTGATAAAGGACAATAAAGGCCATCATCAACGCCCCGGAGAAAAATACCAATTCAATATCCTCCAAAGTCTTGACGGCCAAAATCCTGGCAGAAACGACATTTCCTGCAGGATTGAACAGCATACGCGTCTCCACTGAAGGGAACATGCTCTGGACGAGCAAGGTCAGGAGCAAACCCAACAAAAAGCCAAAAAACAACAGAAGGTTACGCCTTTTGTGGACCTGCAAAGATTCAAAGAACCGGAGACGGCCTACTACCAGTCCCATTAGAAAAAGTGCCAAGGTAACATATCCCCTCCCCACCATACCAAACTGGTAATTGAGTTTTCCCATATATCGCTGGTTATAATTATGCTTGGCAGTATTGAAGAATGAAGGATTGACTATATGTTCAGGGGTCCCTTCAGCAACCTCTTGGCTACTCCTATCCACCTGTTCTACAGGAGGATTACCTAATGCATGGTTGTTTATTGTGGCTTGAATGGTTCTAGGGACACCAACCAGTAGTAGACCGGAAAGTAACAACAGCACCCAGTTTTTGGTCTTGTAAAGCGGAATCATTATCAGCCCAAAGACGGCATAGACGGAGATGATTTCGAGGGGATAAAAGGAATGGGCCAATACACCCATAACAAACAAAATGACCATCCTCCATGCAAAGCGCCCTCTAAAATCCACTCCTTTTCGACTCGCACTGTCCATTTGTATAAAGAAACTAAGCCCAAACAAGAATGCGAAAATATTGATAAACCTTCCCATAATTATATGCTGCCCGATCCACTGGACCGTTTCGTCCAAAGGCGGGAACCAAGGGAAGGCCTGCTCACCTGCTCTGGAATAAATCCCAAAATGCTGGAGCATGTGGATTAGAACCACACCCAATAAGGCGAAGCCTCTTAGAGCGTCCAATACGTTGATACGTTTGAGGGGGTTTGATAATGTTTTTGCAGCTTCCATATAGTAAACTTCTTGATTTTAGAGAGGAGAAATTTTCCCATTTAACATTTGTGTTTACAAACATCCCTCTTTTATTCCGTCAAGGGCTTATACAGATTACGGGGACTCCTACCAGTTTTACTGATTTTGATCCTGGTCACTCCACCAACTGGATATAAATCCGTAATATTGAAGCATATAAACCAAGAACGGTCATGGAAAAACTAAGAAGATTTGAAACGGTCAATGACTATAATGTTTTCAACAACAATGAAACCCTTCACCCGTTGGTGAGCATTGTGGATTTGTCAAAAGCAGACCAAAGAAGGGCATCCAACATGTACTTTGGATTCTATACGATATTCCTAAAAGAAGTGAAGTGTGGAAATCTGCGATACGGCCGTCATACCTATGATTATCAAGAAGGGACACTGGTATTTATAGCCCCCGGCCAAGTGGTGAGCGTGGACAATACCGGTGAGCTATACCAACCCCAGGGGAAGGCCCTTATTTTCCATCCCGACCTGATTTTGGGATCTTCCTTGGCCGGCCACATGGACAACTACACGTTCTTCGGTTACCAATCCAATGAAGCCCTCCATTTATCCCAGCGTGAAAGGAATTTGATCTTGGAGTGTTTTTCCAAAATCTCTTACGAGCTGGAGCAGTCCATCGACCATCACAGTAAAAAGTTGATTATTTCAAATATTGAGTTGCTTCTAAATTACTCCGTGCGTTTTTATGACCGCCAGTTTATCACGCGGGAAAATGTCCATCAAGGAACACTGGAAAAATTCGAATCGCTTTTAAATGGCTACTTCAAATCTGATAAGCCTGAAAAATTAGGACTACCTACCGTTACCTATTGTGCAGATGAACTCAACCTATCTTCCAATTATTTTGGAGATTTGATTAAAAAACAAACAGGAAAAAGTGCACAGGAATACATACAGTCCAAATTAATTGCCATAGCTAAAGAAAGAATATTTGATATTGATAAGGGAATCAGTCAGGTGGCCTATGAATTGGGGTTCAAATATCCACAGCATTTCACCAGGCTTTTCAAAAAAGCTGTAGGACAAACTCCAAATGAGTATAGAAACAACCGATTAAATTAAGCAGAAAATATTTTTTCAAGTTAGCCTGAACTAGTCACTGCCATAGTTTATATTACTTCTGTTATTTCTTCTCTTACATATAATTGGTACAAGTAATCTATCATTTCCATTTCTTCCAAAAAAGAGTTCGATCCGCGTACCGCCAGCTCCACCCAATGAGAGTTAGACGATATTTTTGTTTTTTCCAAATTCACTTCAACACATAAACCATTGTTTATCTGACAGATACACTCACCAATAAAATCCATTCTTCCGGTTCGATAAGTTGAATTTGAAAAACCCAGTTATTCCAGACATATCGAACCAGTTAAAGTCAATAATCACAAAACCACTTTATATTACGCCCTTATTGACTCCCACAAATTAGTTCTATTATTAAAACAAGAGTAATTTCACTCTCAACCATATAAATCCTACAGATTTTCTCCTACTGGTTCAATTCTATAACCACGAATTATCCACCTATATAAATATTACCAACATTCATCCATACAACCAGATCCATTCATTGGCAAAAGCCTTCCAATTTTGTATTAAGTTACCATTTCGATGCCTCCAATTGATTTGATTACAGTAAACTAGAAACTCCTCTACCTGCTTCTTACTTGCCCCCTTCTCCATCAGATAAATGGTTACATGTAAATCCGAGGGAGGTATGTTATTTGATAGTCCTCTGTTAAAAGCAAGATCATTCTTTGGTTTGGTGGGCATATTATATTACTGTTTGTTAGCCTCCATCATTTCTTGTATATCCTGAGTGTCATAATAAATCACTCCACCAATTTTAGTGAAAGGCAAGTCTCCATTCAGCCTCATATTTTGTAGTGTACCAGAAGAAACTTGAAGTATTTTTTTTGCTTCCCGAGATTTGACATACCTCTTTTGCGAATGGCTCCTCCTATTATCTAATAAAACTGACAGTTCCTCAATCAGATCAAATTTTAATTGATCCAAATCCTCTTTAGTTATTATATTTACTTCCATAGTAGTTGTTTTTATGTAAATCAATGAAAAACCACCCATTAACATTCACATCAAAATCAGAAGTGGGAAGAGCCTATTTTGTCAATAAATTCTTCAGTACTTTCATATCCTCACTTATTTTTTTCTCAACTACTCGCGCATAAATCTGAGTGGTAGCTATTTTTGTATGTCCCAGCATTTTACTAACTGATTCAATGGGAACACCGTTCATCAATGTAATAGTAGTCGCAAAGGTATGCCTGGCAGTATGGTGTGTAAGTTTTTTTTGGATTTCGCAAAGGTCTCCAATCTCTTTAAGGTAACTGTTCATCTTTTGGTTTGAAATAGGTGGCAGCAATGTGCCGTTAGCTTTGGCCCTCGGGTGATTTTTGTACTTTTCTAAAATTTCAATGGCTTTGGGGAGTAATGGAAGCTTTACCGGTTCATCAGTTTTCTTCCTATGGGAAATAATCCATAATTCCCCGTCAATACCTTTGGCTATATTTGCATGGGTCAAGTTGATAGAGTCAATATAGGACAATCCCGTATAACAACTGAATACGAACAAATCCCTTACCCAGTCCAAACGGGAAATAGAGAATTCCTTTTCTTCAATACGCTTGAGTTCTTCCATTTCTAGGAAATGACGCTCCACCTTCTTGTAACTGAACTTATAATTTAGAAAAGGGTCTTTTTTCATCCATTCCATTTTAAAAGCCAGGGTCATCAACTTCTTTAATCTGATCAAATGTTTCATAACACCATTGTTGGCAACAGGCCTCCTTCGATGGTCCTTTGGCTTGAATGTCCTAAGGTGGTTTTCATAATCAGTAATAAACTTGTAGTCAATTTCCGACAAGGGAATATCAGACTTCCGTTTTCTAGTTTTTAGAAATTCCTGAAGATGTCGTTCAGTAGTCTTATAATTTTTGAGTGTACCTTCAGCAAGAATACCAATGTTATGTTTATTATGAAAATCAACAAGTTCCATCAGTGTATGCTCCTCTTCCTCGATTCCCAAAAACCTATTTTTTATTGCTTCAGGGGTAATATTCCTTTTTTCAATAAATAGTTCTTGATAGCATTCCAGTATTCTAGAGCGCATATAATCCAGGTAGCGATTTGAGGACCTGGACTCTGGGTTATTCCCTTTTACCCTACCTTTTCCAAAATCCCATTCTGATCGGGAAATTACTTTGTTTGCAGAAATCTCAATTCTCTTTCCATTTACAGTAACCCTTGCCACCACGGGAGAAAGCCCTCTTTTGTTCACTTTGGAAGATTTAATAACAAACTGAATACCAAGTGTTTTAGCGTTTTTCATACAATTTCCGGTTAACTTGGAACCATTAAAAAAGGGTCCCAAAATCCAATGTTTTTTAAGCTCAATTCGGCCTAAAAACACCCCAAAATCAAGATCAGAAACAACCTATAGATCAATGACTTAAGGCCTAAAACGGGACCCAAAATAGAAAATTAAATTGGGTCACCGAATAGGTCCCATTTTCTTTGAAATTGTATGTGGTTTTTTGTTGTATAAAAAACAAAAAACCCTCCAAATCATACGATTTGAAGGGTTTTGGTGGGAATTGCACCCCATTTTGTCGTCCTCCCGGGACAATTTTCGAACCATTTTTTGGAAGATTTAAAATTATTAGCCTCGAAAAACGATGCGTAAGTAATTAAAAATCAACCACATATATTGAATTTATTTTTCTTCGTATACAATCAGAAAGAGAAAGATTCGTCTTGGTTCGAACTAACCGGTGCAAAAGTATGAAGAAAATATCGAGAAGCAAGGAGACACCGCTGTTTCTTATCATTTTTATTTTGACAGGCTAAATTTACGCTTCCTTTCAACAAGAGATGTAAAGCTCCAATTATGAGGTTGCAGCAAAAAAAAATCTCCCAACTTGGGTAGAACTTGGGGAAATATTGTGCTCAAAATCATAAAGTTTGTACTTCATTTGGGAATACTTGTCTCTAAAAAGCCTGTAGCCCCATAAAATTGGCGGATATGAAACACGCTCTACAAAACATCATTTTGGAGATACACCAAAAGGAAGACAAGATTTCATCGCAAGGCAAAACATTGATTGATGAGGCCTACGAAATGACACTGTATCTCCAAGACCTACTATTCTCGGCTAAAGGACACATTATCGAGAATGGCTTCTGCAACGATGCTGAAGAAATCAACTTCTTCCGAACGATAAAACCGCAGATACTCGGTAAACTAATCTACTACAACAAGGTTTACCGCATTGAAACAGCCTGCCCCGTGGACAACGGGAAAATGTATTATGGATATTTTTCAACGCAGTTGGCCAACCTAAAACGGGAATACATGGCACATGTCTGTAATACCGATTTTTACCGTTATTACCGCTCAGGACGAACGGATCGTGACGACACCTATTTTAAGCGTGGAAATATCAATTACCACGATGGACTTAACAGTATAGTGTTCGAGATAGATCCGTTATTCTCAACTTTTTTTGATTACAAGATCGCAAGGATCATTGCCAATGAATTGCTTTATTCCTACCTGCTGACCAAAATCAATCCTGAAGAAAACCCGGACACCATATTGCAGAAGCCGGAAAGTTCCAATGACGTTTTCTGGACAGACAGCAAAAACGCGCTCATTGAATTGGTTTATGCACTTCACGCTTCCGGTGTTATTTCACATGGTAAGATCGGCATCCGAAAAATAAGCCTGATGTTCCAGATACTTTTCCGTATTCCTCTCGGAGACCTGCATCACGCTTTTCTCCGGATGAAAACCCGGGCTGGTTCGAGAACCGCATTTCTGGATCAGTTGAAATTATCTCTCGAAGAATACATGGATAAAGATCTTTGACAGCATCCAAAAGGTCAAGTTCAAGGCAGTGCATTTTATGTGCTGCTTTCTTTTTGCCCATATCCGCCAATTGGTAAAATCTCTGTTCCGTTCTCCAACGATATACTCTACAAGAATTAACCCATTGTTTTTCAGCTAATTCTCATTACTGCTAAAATTTTAAAAAAACAGCTAAACCAATTGGCTAGCCTTGGCAGACAAACCCTTCCACACTCCTGAATTTTGTAATGAAACAAAAACGGAGTCCTTATGAATATTGATAAAGTGGAATTTACGGCATGGATGGAACGCATTATGGGGCGCTTTGACATACTTAGCGACCATTTAGAGGATGTGCAGAAAAAACGCAACTGCATAGATGGTGAGGAGTTGCTCGACAATCAGGATCTGCTCCAGATGCTAAAAATAAGTAACCGTTCCCTGCAACGCTACCGCTCCATCGGCAAGTTGCCCTATTACACCATAAGTGGAAAATTGTATTACAAGCTCTCCGACGTCCATCGCTTCATCCGTGAGAGTTTCAGGGCTCCGGTCCCCAAAACGAACGCCAACAAGTGACAAACACTGCCAGTGGATGCCAATTGAAGCAAAACGATGAGTACGTCTTTTACTTTCGGCACTGAACTTTAAAATTTTCAAGCGATGAGTGAGCAAACGTTAGATAAACCACAAGTACCGGAACAACTCTCGGACATATTGCTGGTACTGGATAAGGAGAAAAAGAAAATCCAGGCTGTAAAAAGCATTGACAAAAATGGGAAAATGGAAACGGTTGATCCTACAAGGAAAAACCAGAACCAGTTTATGCGGGTGGACAGACATGGCGATTTCTTTTCCAACTTCTTCTCCAACTTTTTCAGCCAGTTGAAGAACCCCACCAACTTCTCTTTTTTCAAAGTTCCCTCACCTATTGCCATTGATACGGCGGATAAAATGCAAAAGCAGGTAAGCAGTCCAACTCCTGAAGGCGAACACCTACTAAAACAGCACGAGATCAAACCGGAAATAAAAGAGAAACAAAAACAAGAAAATCAAAATGATATGGAAACGACACAGAAAACCCCGGAAACCAGCGAATACCGCTACAAGCTGGAACAGATTGATTGGGAAACCATGAACAATCTTGGATTAGGTAAGGAGCGCCTTGAAAAAATGAACCTCCTTGAACCTTTACTGAAAGGCTATAAGACCAACGAACTTGTACCGGTAAGCCTAAACCTTGGTACTGCGGTAACCCGAATGGACGCCCGCTTATCCCTGCAACCCAATGATGACGGACAGGTGGTGGTTGCCATTCACGGCATCCGTAAAGAGCCAAACCTGAACTTTGAGTTTTTCGGCCATAAGTTTACCGATGAGGACAAGAAAAATCTACTCGAATCAGGAAATATGGGACGTGTGGTTAACCTGACCAATCCCAAAACAGGCGAAACACTTCCGTCCATTGTCAGCGTAGACAGGCTGACCAATGAACTGGTCGCATTACGGACGGATTTTATCAGAATCCCGGATGAGATCAAAGGGGTAAAACTGGGCGATGCGCAAAAACAAGCCTTAATGGAAGGTAAACCGCTTTATCTGGAAGGTATGATTTCCAGGAAAGGAACCGAGTTTGCGGCTATGGTTCAGTTCAACGCGGACAAACGCTATGCGGAGTTTCTTTTTGACAGGAACAATTCCAATCGGCAAACACAGAGCAATGTTCAAAACAATCAGCAAAACCAGCCGCAGGAAGCTCCACGAACATTCCGGGGCAAGGAACTGGACGAAGAGCAATACAATAAGTTCAAAGCCGGTCAAACGGTGTACGTAGATGGCCTGGTGGATAAAAAGGGGCAAAAATATCAGGGATATATCACGCTGAATCAGGAAACAGGCAGAACGGAATTTTCTTTCCGAAATCCTGATAAGCTCAAAGAGCAGGCAAAACCTACCGAACCCCACAAAACCCAAACAGCAGTCAACTCAGAGGGAAAAACCAACGAAGCTACCAAGAATATCAAAGAGCCTTTGAAGACAGCGCAACAAACCCCGAAAGACAAAAAACAGCAGCAACAACAGGAAAAACCCAAAACACCTGCAAAGGCCAGAAGCAGAAAAATGTAGTAAAGTATGAAAACAGTCATTGCAGAAAAACCAAGTGTAGCAAGGGAAATAGCCAGCCTGTTGGGAGCCACCGAAAAGAAGGAAGGTCACCTGACAGGCAACGGCTATTTTGTTACCTGGGCATTCGGACACCTTGTCGGGTTGGGAATGCCCGAAGATTATGGCATAACGGGATTTGACAAAGCAGCTTTGCCGATATTGCCCCATCCGTTTTTACTGGCAGTCCGCAAGGTGAAAAAAGACAAAGGCTACACCACCGACGCAGGAGCGATAAAGCAACTGAAAATCATTGAACAGCTTTTTAACCGAAGTGATGGCATTATCGTAGCGACCGATGCCGGACGTGAGGGCGAGCTCATATTCAGATACATTTACGAGTACCTGAAATGCATCAAGCCCTTTCAGCGACTTTGGATCAGTTCCCTTACGGAAAAAGCCATTAAACAGGGTTTTGACAACCTCAAAGACGGAAAGGAGTTTGACGGACTATACCAAGCGGCACAAGGCAGAAGTCGTGCAGACTGGCTGGTAGGAATCAATGCCACGCAGGCACTCTCCATTGCGGCTGGCAATGGTGTTTATTCGCTTGGACGGGTACAGACGCCAACACTAGCTTTGATATGTAGGCGTTACTTGGAAAACAAAAACTTTTCGGTACAGAAATACTGGCAGATACAGTTGTCGCATACCAAGGAATTCATCGAGTTTAAAAGCCTTTCCAAAAATAAGTGGGATAACCAAAAACTGGCAGAGGACACCTTGGAAATCCATAGAGAGAAACGGGAATACGGCTGCTGTCACATCCGTAGAAACCAAAAACGTTACAGAACAGCCGCCCTTGTTGTTTGACCTGACCGGCTTGCAAAAAGAAGTAAACAAAAAACTGAACCTATCTGCGGAAGAAACCCTCAAAATTGCTCAAAGTCTTTATGAGAAGAAGTTTATCACCTATCCACGTACCGGAAGCAAGTACATACCCGAAGATATGTGGACAGAGATTCCCAATCTCATAAGAGCTTTGCAGGATAGGGACACCTGTAAACAAGCCGTTGCCAAAGTGAAATGGGGACGTTTCAATAAACGCATCGTGAATGACCTGCGCGTGACCGACCACCACGGGTTATTGACTACCGACACAATCCCATCGGCACTGAATGCAAAGGAAAATGCGGTTTATGATATGATTGCCTTTCGACTACTCGAAGCGATTTCCGGTGCCTGCACCAAGGAGGCCACTCATATTACTTTACAGGCATTGCATTACGATTTTACGACAAAGGGCTGCAAGGTGCTCGAACCCGGCTGGCGTTCCATCAAAGGTAACTTCACCGATGATGATGCAGAACCTATAGAGGATCTACCGGACATAAAAGAAGGTGATGTACTCAAAATCAAACAAGCCGCAGTTTTGGAAAAGAAAACCAAGCCTCCCGTATTATACACCGAAGCAGGGCTTTTGTCGGCTATGGAAACGGCGGGAAAGGATATCAAGAACGAGGAAGAACGGAAAGCTTTGCAGAATATCGGTATTGGCACTCCGGCTACAAGAGCCGCAATAATCGAAACCCTGTTTACCCGCAATTATATCCAGCGGGAAAAGAAATCTTTGATTCCTACGGAAAAGGGATTGCAGGTATATGAGTTGGTCAAAGACCGGAAAATTGCAGACGTGGCCATGACCGCCGAATGGGAACTGGCACTTCAGAAAATCGAAACCAGTGAAATGAATGCCATAGCATTCCAAAAGGAAATGGAGGCCTATACCAAATCCATCACCGGAGAACTGTTGCAAACTTCCATTGCCAAGGATAATTCACCCGAACTTGTCTGTCCGAAATGCAAAAATCAAAAACTGCTCATCCGGGATAAAATCGTGAAGTGTCCGGACGAGGCTTGCAATTGGGTCCAGTTTCGCATTGTTTGCGGCGTGCAAATCGGCATTGTTGATATTGAAAGCCTGGTGGATAACGGCAAAACATCGCTTATCAAAGGAATGAAAAGCAAGGCGGGAAAGACGTTCGATGCCTATATCGTCTTGAACGACAAAGCTGAAAGCTCCTTTGAATTTGAGAAGCGGAAAAAGAAATAGTTTATATAAATCTTATTCAACGGCGATAAACGCCGTTATTTTTATTTTATATAAACAAAATATTTACGTATCTTTGTTTTGACGGCGATAAACGCCGCCTAAAATAAATTATGTAAACATGGCATCCAATCCTGAAAGACGACGATTATTGGAACAGATAATACCCGAAAGTATGATTGTAACCCGTAACTGGCTTATGGAAGAGGCTTCTTTGGACAAACATGCCATAGACAACCTGGTAAAAAGCGAACAGTTGAAATTACTGTGGAAAGGGCTATATACAAGGGGGAGTATCCTGCTTTCCTGGCAAAGTATGGTCTATACCTTGCAAACCGTTATGAAAACGGATTATGTGGTAGGTGGGCTGTCGGCTCTTGAATTAAAAGGGTTTTCGCATTACATACCCGTTTCCCAAAAAGAAACCATCCGTCTATACGGTAATGATAAATTACCCTTATGGACGAACGAACTATCGGAAAACATAGCTTTTATACGCCATACCCGGAATGAACTTTTCTCCGGTATGGAAAGAGATATTTCCGGGAAATACACCAGTTCCGTTTCTTGGAAAGAAGGTTTCAAAGACCTGAAAATATCATGCCCGGAAAGAGCCTGCTTGGAAATGCTCAACGACGTTCCCAGAAAAATATCATTTGAACATGCAGATCAGCTCATACAAGGAATGACCTCCCTTTCCCCCCGAACCTTGCAACGATTATTGGAGGCGTGCACAAATGTCAAAGTCAAACGGCTTTTCCTTTGGTTCGCTTCAAGGCATAATTATACATGGTTTTCAAAGCTGGATACGGAACATATAGCCCTTGGGTCCGGCAACCGGGTAATTGCAAAGGAAGGAGAGCTTGATAAAACATATAAAATAACCGTACCCAAGGATTTTCAACCCTAACAGATGAAGAAAGACAGTATTTATTACCGGCAGGTCCAGTTATTGGTACGCATCCTGCCACTTTTGGACAGTGAGAAATGTTTTGCCCTGAAGGGCGGAACCGCCATCAACCTTTTTTACAGGGAACTTCCCAGACTATCAGTTGATATTGATTTGCTCTACCTGCCCTCAGAGGGACGTGAAGAAGCACTCGCTAATATCCGTGAAGCATTATCGAGATTGAGCGAACTGATTAAGAAAACCATTCCGGGCATTCGCATACAGAACACGCACGAACAGGGGAACGCACTCCGTCTTATTCTGCAAGTGGAAGATATACGTGTCAAAGTGGAGTTGTCACCGGTTATCCGGGGATCGGTATTCCCTGAGGTTCGCATGGAAGTTTGTGAAACCGTAGAGCGTGAATTTGGTTACGCCGAAATACAGGTAGCATCATTACCCGATTTATACGCGGGGAAGATTGCCGCGGCATTGGACAGGCAACATCCCCGTGATTTGTTTGATGTAAAGTTTCTGCTCGAAAATGAGGGGTTTACGGAAAATCTACGAAAAACATTTCTTGTGTTCCTGATCAGCCACCAGCGACCAATGGCTGAACTGCTTGCGCCACACCGCAAAGACATACGTGAAATATATGAATCAGAATTCGCACAAATGGCAGAGGTGGATATTTCCGTAGAAGTACTGGAACGGACAAGGGAGCAACTGGTGACCGTTATCAATAAAGAAATGACTCCAGATGAGAGGGCATTTTTGTTGTCTTTTAAAGAACGAAAACCGCAATGGGAGTTATTGGGTCTGCCCAATATGGAGGAAGTCGCTCATTTGCCATCTGTTCAGTGGAAACTGCTCAATCTCTCAAAAATGGACGAAAAGAAACACAGGCAAGCAGCCGAGAAACTGAAAGAGGTACTTTTCAATAACAAAACGTGATATTTTAAAAGCATCCTATTGTTGGCAGGATAATTCAAATTCTTGACAATCCCATAAATGCCCTCCGACATTCCGGAGGGTTTTTGATTTTAATTACTGTCCTGTAAAAAGCAACGATAAGCCAAGTCCTACCCTTCAACGCCAAGCCCTGCCACTTCTATAAAAATCCCTATTTGCTGCTCTAATTTTAGACTTCAAGAAAATTCTAAAGAAAATTAGTATGGATACGCAGCGAAAAGACTTGTCTTATTTCAGGCTACAGCTACAAGAACTATTAAATACCAGCTTTCCCGAAAAAGCTTTTGACACAAAATTTATAGACCAGCGTTCCTCCTGGGCTGCCAATGCCTATGAGGGCGCTTTTATGGCGGGAAATCCCATAGAACAATGCGATGAAATAGCAAATTACATTCTTTTTGAGGGCTTGCATTTTTCCAGATTCGATACCGTTTTCCAAGTGGTCTGCAATGAGTTCGACACCAATATGGCAGATGAGGAGTTGCGACCGTTCGCCCTGAAAATGCTCCCTATTTGTGAACCTGTTTTCGCTCGATATGAACTGACCGATGATTTCGCATACGGGTATGAGTTTGACCTGCTCTATACCGAACTCACCGGAACCATAGCCATCTGGATAGAGGAAAATGGGCTTCAGTAAAAGGCAACATCTCCAACAGAATATTGATGCTTTACGGATTGCTTTTAAACTGGAAAAGGAGAAACGACAAGCCACCGTAGGCGAAAGACTGCTCTTGATGCAATACAGCGGATTTGGCGGTCTTAAATTCGTGCTGAACCCCATAGCAAACGAAACAGACATCAATCATTGGAGAAAAACCGAACACGATCTTTTTCCACTTACGCAGGAACTCCACCAGCTACTCAAAGAAAACTCCCAGGACGATAAGCAATATCGCAGATATGTGGATAGTATGAAAAGCTCCGTACTGACAGCTTTTTATACCCCGCCACAAGTCATTGATGCAATTTCATCAACCTTGCGTGACAGCGGTCTGAAGATGGATAAATTTCTAGAACCCTCCGCAGGAATTGGCTCATTCATCCAGTCCTTTTCAGAAAGCCAAATCCCAAGTATTACCGCTTATGAAAAAGATCTGCTCACCGGCAAGATTCTAAAGCAGCTATATCCCGAAAGTAATATCCGCATCAGCGGTTTTGAGGAAATACCCGAAAGGGAACAGAATACTTATGATGTGGTTGCCAGCAACATCCCGTTCGGCGATACTTCCGTGTTTGACCTTTCCTATTCTAGGAGTAAAGACACGGCAAAAGTACAGGCGGCCCGGAGCGTCCACAATTACTTTTTCCTGAAAGGAACGGATATGCTCCGTGAGGGTGGTGTATTAGCGTATATCACTTCACAGGGGATTCTAAATAGTCCGAAGAACGAGCCAATCCGCCGGGCATTGATGGAGAATAATAACCTGGTTTTAGCCGCTCGATTGCCCAATAACCTGTTTACCGACTATGCCGGAACAGAGGTTGGCAGCGATCTGATTATCCTCCAAAAGAACACGGCAAAGCAAAACCTGAGCGAAGTTGAAGAACGGTTTTGTCAAAGCAGGCAAACAGAATATGGCACCCCGGGTAATGCCATTTTTCAGGACAACACAAGAATTGTACATACCGACTGGAAATTAGACACTGATCCCTACGGACAGCCTGCATTAATCTACACGCATAAAGACGGTACGAATGGTATCGCTAAAGACCTCAAACAAATGCTTTCCTAAGATTTTGGAAAGCACTTGAATTTGAATTTATACAAAGAGGAACGGAACGATCAGTCCTTTATACAAAGTCCTTTCACTCCAACGGTTAATCCTCCGGTTATCGATCCTGTCATCATTAGGCAGGAACCGAAACCCGTACCTGCTGCCTATCAAGAAAGTCCAAAAGAATTAAAACAGCTAAGCATTTTCGACCTGTTTGAAAATACAGACGAACCCGTAACAGTTGCTGCTACATCCAAAGGAACGCTACAACCCAAAAGGCAAACCTCTAAAAAAAGAAGGGCGGCAATAGGTCGCCAGACAAACCTGTTCGGTGGAGTGATGCAACAACCACATACACCACCAAAACCTAACGGAACTGCACAAATAAACGGAAAAAAACAGGAAGCTATCGGTGACCTGTTTTCACAAATAAACGGGAATGGTCAGACTGAAAAGCAAGCCGATTCCAGCATTATTGCTGAACCTGCCCCGTATAGTGGCGAATTGCAACCCTTCCACAGAAACGATTGCCTTGTAGTGGATAAGGGATGGGTGGGTCATTTGCAGGATGTAGATACAGCAGACGGTTCGGCTATTTTCCACCCGTTACAATTACCGCCTTTACAAAAGGCAAGAGCCGAAGCCTATATCGAAGTGCGTGATGTTTACCAAAAGCTCTATATCAAAGAAGCGGAACAACAGCGTGAACATCAAGAAGAAAGGGAAAAGCTTAACCGCCTTTACGACGTCTTTGTCAAAAGGTGTGGCAACCTTAATAGTGCCGAAAATATCAAGCTCATCAAAACAGACAGTTCCGGAAAGGAAATCCCTTATCTGGAGCGTGTTGTTGGCGGGGTGGTGCATAAAGCGGATATATTCCATCGTCCTGTAAGTTTCTCTACCGCAACATTAGCTACCGACAATCCTAAAGAGGCATTGGCGGCTTCGCTCAACAAATACGGAAGCGTGGATCTGGGCTATATGTCCGAAATCAGCGGTATGACCGACGATGCCTTGAAAGAAGCCCTGCATGGTCGTATTTTTTACAACCCACTCCAAAAGGAATACGAAATATCCGAACGCTGGATTGCTGGCAATGTGGTCGAAAAGGCTGGAGAGGTACACGCCTACCTCAAAAACAATCCCGATGATACGGAAGCGAAAGCAAGTCTTACCGTTCTGGAAGAAGCCCGACCAAGGCGTATCGAGTTTGAAGAGCTGGATTTTAACCTCGGTGAACGCTGGATACCCACTGGTATTTACGCCCGTTTTGCTTCGCATTTGTTTGATACGGAAGTGCTGATCCATTATTCCGATAGCACCGATGACTTTTCGCTAAAATGCGACCGGAAGAATGTGCATATATGGGACAAATACGCCGTCAAATCGGAAAGCCGAACCTTTGACGGGATAGCCCTGCTAAAGCATGCATTGGTCAATACTACACCCGATATTACCAAGAAAATTAAGGTCGATGATAAAGAGGTCAAGGTGCGGGATATGGAAGCCATCCAAATGGCGAACACCAAGATTGACGAAATCCGAACCGCTTTTTCCGACTGGCTGCATGCGCAAAACGATGAGTTTAAAAAGCGGCTGACAGACCAATACAACGACACCTTTAACTGTTTTGTCCGCCCAAATTACGACGGAACCCATCAGGACTTTCCGGGATTGGACCGCAAGGGATTAGGTATGCAAGACCTGTATTCCAGCCAGAAAGATACCGTCTGGATGATTAAGCTAAATGGCGGCGCCATTTGTGACCATGAAGTAGGTGCAGGAAAAACACTGGTTATGTGTACCGCTGCACAAGAAATGAAGCGATTGGGATTGGCACACAAACCGATGATTATCGGGCTGAAGAGTAATGTTCACGAAATAGCCGAAGCCTACCGAACTGCCTATCCGCATGCCAAGATATTGTATCCCGGCAAGCAGGATTTTACGCCCAAGAACCGCCTGCGGATTTTCGGGGAGATTAAAAACAACGATTGGGACTGCATAATCCTTACGCACGACCAGTTCGGAATGATACCCCAATCGCCCGAAATGCAAAAAGAGATCCTCGAAATCGAACTGGACAGTGTGGAGCGGAATCTCGATGCGCTCCAAGCCCAGGGGAATGAAGTAACTCGGGGGATGCTTGCCGGAGCAATCAAACAGAAAGAAAACCTTGAAGTCAAGCTAAAGACATTGCAATACGATATCGAAAACCGCAAAGACGATGTCGTGGATTTCAAAATGATGGGCATCGATCATCTATTCATAGATGAAAGCCACCAGTTCAAAAACCTGATGTTCAATACCCGGCATAACCGTGTTGCCGGATTGGGCAATATGGCAGGGAGTCAAAAGGCGATGAACCTGCTCTTTGCCATCCGGACCATTCAGGACAGGAAGGATAGTGACATGGGAGCTACCTTTCTTTCCGGGACAACTATCAGTAATTCGCTGACAGAACTGTACCTGTTGTTTAAGTACCTCCGCCCACGTGCTCTGGAAAAACAGGGCATTAACTGTTTTGATGCCTGGGCTGCCATATATGCAAGGAAAACGACGGACTATGAGTTTTCGGTAGCCAATAACATTGTGGCGAAAGAGCGTTTCCGCTACTTTATCAAAGTGCCGGAGCTGGCTCAATTCTACTCTGAAATCACGGATTACCGAACGGCAAAGGATATAGGTATTGACCGTCCCGAAAAGAACGAGGTATTGTACAATATTCCACCCACACCGGATCAGCAGGTATTTATCCAAAAGCTGATGGAATTTGCCAAAAACGGTAATGCCACTTTGCTTGGGAGGGAACCGTTATCGCAAAGGGAGGAAAAGGCAAAGATGCTCATCGCCACCGATTACGCCCGTAAGATGTCGCTGGATATGCGTATGGTAAGCGGCAGGTACGAAGACCATCCCGACAATAAGGCTTCGCATTGTGCGGTAAACATTGCCAAATATTACAACAGGTACAACACACAGAAAGGAACACAGTTCGTGTTCTCCGACCTGGGCACCTATAAGCCCGGTGAATGGAATGTGTACTCCGAGATCAAACGCAAGCTTGTGGAAGATCACGGCATACCCACACACGAAGTTCGATTCATTCAGGAAGCCAACAATGATAAGAAACGTAAGGAACTCATTAAGGGAATGAACGAAGGTAAAATCCGGGTGCTGTTTGGTTCTACCAGCATGCTGGGTACCGGGGTCAACGCACAGAAAAGAGCCGTTGCCGTGCATCATCTGGACACGCCGTGGAGACCGAGCGACCTTGCCCAACGGGATGGTCGGGCTATCCGCAAAGGCAATGAGATTGCCAAATTCTTCGCCGACAATAAAGTGGATGTTATCATTTATGCGGTAGAAAAATCATTGGACAGTTATAAGTTCAACCTTTTGTACAATAAACAGCTATTTATCGACCAGCTAAAATCCAACAACCTCGGCAAACGTACTATCGACGAAGGCAGTATGGATGAAAAATCGGGAATGAACTTTTCCGAATATGTAGCAATTCTTTCCGGCAATACTGACCTGCTGGACAAAGCCAAGATAGAAAAGCAGATTGCCGGATTGGAAAGCGAAAAACAAGCCTTCAACCGCTCCAAATTCAGTTCCAAGTACAAGCTGGAAGATACTATGGCAATGCTTGAAAGCGCCGAATCCCGCTTGCAGCGGATGAGTCTTGATTGGAATAATCTACAGGAGCGGATACAAAAGCGTTCGGACGGTACTGTTGCAAACCCCGTTCTGCTGGACGGATTATCACCCAATGCGGATATAAAACAAATTGGTGCAAAGCTCAACCAAATTGCTGACAAAGCCCGCACCGGAGGTGATTATCAGGAAATAGGCAGCTTGTATGGCTTTCAATTACTGGTCAAAACCGAAACATCTGAAAAAGAGGGGATGGATATACGGGTAAACCGCTTCTTGGTTCAGGGCGAAGGCAATATCAAATACACCTATAACAACGGTATCATCGCCAAAGACGAAAAGCTGGCCGCAATGAACTTTTTGAATGCCTTGGAAAAACTGCCCGGTTACATGGAGCAGGAACAGAAGAAAATAGCGGAACTTCAAAAAGATCTGCCAGTTCTCAAAGAAGTAGTAAACGGTACATGGGCAAAAGAAAGCAGATTAAGCGAGCTAAAAACCGAGTTGGCAGCTGTTGACCGTAAAATACAGCTATCCATTTCTCCTGAACCCAAGGAAGAGCAAAAAACGGCTGAGGTTATAGAACAAAGCCCTCTGGCAACCGTCGATATGGCTAACTCAAACTTGATGAGGAATGGAATTCACTGATCCCGAGGGCTATAATTTCACCCGTTTTGGGGAAATTAATTTTGCAACAGGAGTTACCCACAGTTACAGTTACACAGTTGTTATTGGGTATTTTTCTTGTCTTCGCCACGCCACTTTTCATTTGTTCTAATATCGGAATATGACACATATTGTCCAGTATTTGGCGCCCAATCAAAGTAAACTGCCTTCCCTAGTTCAATGTCCTTAGTCTGGTCTGTTGTCAGGGACAATTTTTGTTCAAATAATTTCTCCGTTTTATTGTTAGGGGTTTCAGCATATACTTCAAGTCTATATTCTCCAGAAACGAAATTCCATTGTTCATTTTTCGGCAGTAAAAAATGATGATAAACTGATATACCTGTCTTACTTGCAAAAAGTCCGCTACCTCTGACAATCCCATTGTCACCGTAAGCCCAAACATTAAAATTTTGTATTGTCTCAGCCCGGTGAATTTTCACAAACATATTTTGAATGTGTTGCCCTTGGTCAGCAGTCGCATAAAGTAATGTCCGAATAAATATTTTTGGTTCATCATTGCCATTTTGTCCAAGAAAACAGATGATTGAAGGTCGTGTCATTTTTAAACTGCCTTTCCTAATTCTCGTCAACCAAAAAGTTAGTCCAGAAATGATAAGTGATATTATTGAAATTGTCAAAGCCATGTTTTCTGTTGTCAATTGCCTGCACATCGGTTTCTGTTTTAAAAGGCCCTATGCCCCAAATATACGCATTAATCCCCTGTGTACGGAGACCATCGTAGCCCTTCCAACAATCACTTCTCATCCTGTTCATCCATCTTTTTAACAAGGCTTTCCCGCAGGGTGTCGATGAATTTGGTACGGTTGATTTTCCTGCCGCGCAGTTCCAGGTAGGTATGGTAAAAATCCCCTAGGCCAACATTGAACATCTTTTCAATTTTTTTTGTGATGACTTTTATATCAGCGTTTCCTTGGTCAAATACACCCTGAGCATGCATGGCATAGATGAGTTCGATTAAGGCCGTTTTGCTGCTCGTCCAGTTTAGGTTGGGATTTTTCGCCATTCGCTTGTCCAAGTAACGGGAATTATAAAGCTGGTCTTCGATATATACCTGTATCAGATCATTGGCTATAATTTCGGCAACCTTATAGTCGTGGGAGGAGGAAAAGTTGTGATCTGACTGGATATAGTACGGTTCTAAACAGAGTTTGTAATCGTGTTTTCCCCTGACAAAGAGGATTTCATCCAGGTAGGTGTTATTGGTGCGATAATACTTGTAAAACTCAAGATTCTCGTCAAAATACCGCTTGAGTTTGCGCAATTCCCTATTCAGGTACTTTTTAGTCGCTTTTCAACCGTAAGGTTTCTTAGTCTCTATCCTGTAGATTGAGTTATAGAAAATCAGCTTTGAGACGATAATCGGTTTCCTGTGTTTGAAAAACTGAATTTCCTCGTTGGTGTCCTTAAACCCCTTTGTTAAAACATGCTCTTTAACTGTAGCCAGGCATCGAACAATAAGCTCAATTCCAGCCTCGATGCGCTGTATTGAAAAATCAGGTTCGATCTCCAATTCTTTTATTCCTGATTCCAGTTCCAGCAACCTTTGATTGAAAAATTTCTCCATAACGTAATTATGTTTGATGATAAAATTATCTTGAAAGATATGTTTTTCCGGGTATATGAACCTTTTAATACCTTCTTGCCTTAGCATCAGCGTATTATTATAGAGCTACCCGTTATTTTTGTTTTCGCTCTCTTTCACAACAAGATGCTGCAAGCTTGGATCATTTTTGATTCGCTCCAGCTCGTTCCCGACAATACCCAAAATGTCCGATTTTATCTGGCGGTAATTGTTTTCAATCTGTTCTTTCATCTTATCCTCTCCCTGCTCATCAACGAAAGAAAGAATCTGAGGTATCTCCCGATACGCTTTGGTTTCGGCGGCAACCTTTTCATTGTCCACGACAATTTCAGCGTGAAAAATCTTTTGCTCAATGCGTTCATCGTAATTATCCGATACTGATCCCACGAACATCCCCTGCGTAAGCGTTGAGATTTTGGAAGCAGGTATCAAGCTGTCCATTTGAGTGGATATGGAGGTTGATTTGTCGTTTCGATTAATGGTCAGGCTCTGGCGTTTCTGCAATACCTTGCCAAAGCGTTCCGAAAGATTCTTGGCGGTTTCACCAACCACCTGACCACTGAATACATTACCAACGGTATTTTGTATCACTTTGCTTTCCTTATCGCCGTAGTCACGGGTTAGTTGCGAAAAATCCTGAAATCCCAAACATACAGCCACTTTATTACTTCTGGCAGTTGCGATTAAGTTATCCAACCCCCTGAAATAAATCGTGGGCAGCTCATCTATGATCACGGAGCTTTTCAATTGCCCTTTTTTGTTGATAAGCTTGACAATCCTTGAATTGTACAAGCCCAACGCTGCCGAGTAAATATTTTGCCGGTCGGGATTGTTTCCCACACATAGAATTTTTGGCGCTGCCGGATTATTGATGTCCAGCGAAAAATCGTCTCCGGTCATTACCCAATACAACTGCGGACTGATCATCCTTGACAAGGGGATTTTTGCCGAAGCAATCTGCCCTTGTAACTGATCTTGTGCGCCACCTTGCCAGGCATCCATAAAGGGCGATAGATAATTTTCCAGTTCAGGATAGGAAGTCAAGATCGTGAAAACGTCTGCGTATTTTTTATTCAACAACTCGATAGCGTGTGGAAACGTACAGTATTTTCCATTATCATAAATTTTGAGAAACCAGATGATCGCTGCAAGCAATATAATTGGGGATTCCACAAAGAAATCTCCCTGCTTTTGTATCCAGCTACGGTTCAGGTTTAGCATGATGGTATAAGCTGCCTCGTAAGCATCGGATATGTCCGTCATAAAGTCGGGGTTCAACGGATTACAACGATGGCTTCTCCGTGGGTCGTCAAAGTTGATGACGTAAAACTTCGGTTTTACCTTGTACTTATCGCTGTGCTTCAATAAATGGTTGTAGGCAATGGTGGAAAGGTCGTCAAACTTAAAATCATAGATATACAGGGAGAAACCTTTCTCGATCTGCTGCTTGATGTAGTTGTTTACGATGGCATACGATTTTCCTGATCCCGGGGTTCCGAGTACTATCGTAGCCCGAAAAGGATTGACAACATTGATCCAGCCGTTGTGCTGTTTCTTGCTGTACCAGAATTTGGTAGGCAGGTTAATGGAATACTCGTTTTCCATCAATCTGGTTTCCTGCATGAAACTTTCGTTTTCGCTGTTGAACACATCATCCATAAGGTTGTTGTTAAGCAGGCGGTGCATCCAAACACCCGCCATCAATAGGGCAATGTATCCGGCAGCAAGGGTGAGTATATAAAGGGAAGTCCCAGCGACTGGCGATAGCTTCAAGAGTGGCGTATTCAGGAAAAACAATACAAACCCAATTCCCAAAGCAACAAAGATCTTGCTCCAGGTTATCTTCTCGTTCTTGACACCTTTGGTACCCAGACAGCTTAATGCCAGCAAAACCAATGCAAACAGTTTAGTATAAAGGGGATGTGAAAACAAGCCCGCCGTCCGGTTGAAATTTCCTAATATTTTGTTGATGATTTCCAGTATCCAACCATGCTCTGAAAAGAAACCGTAGCAAAACCAATAAAGGTGCATCAACACCAAAAGGATACTTACCGCACGCATAAAAGCCATGATTTTGGCCAGCCCCCGTAAATCGTCTTCTCCCTGCATTTTTTGTAATTAAATGTCCAAACGGAAATTTAAGGGAGAAGAAGACCGGCGATACGAATGTGGCAGTCAGTGGCGGAGCGTGGCAATGTTTGTCCAGATGCTATTGATGACCTCTTCGGCGTTTTTTTCTTTTCTTCATCCTATTAGCAAAAGCCTGTTCCTCATAATCTTCGCCTTGCGCTTCTGGCAGCAATCCACCCAATGCTTCGATTAGGCCACTTTCAGGCTTTTCAGAAGTATTCAAGAAGTTGAACAAGTGGTGCGGTTCTTCGGCAGGAAGAACAGCATCATTTGATGTGGATAGTTTGGATGGTGCCAGGGCAGGCTCTTTTATATCCGGTTTGATATTGTGGTTCCAGTAACCATTAAAGGTGTTGGCAGAAAATTCCTTTCCTAATCGTGAGCCGTTCCAGACCGTCTTGGAATTGTGGTCAATGAACGTCATTCCATAAATACGCCCGGTATCATTTCTCCGTGCCACTACGTTAATGCCCTGTTCAGCTAACTGCTTTTTAAAAGCCTGCTCATCGCTTGTGTTTTTCAGGGCAATGGTAACGGCTGCTTTTAAGGTCTGCTTGCTTGGGTCGTTTTTTAATGCCGTTTTACATTTTGCAAAATGCAATTCCAAAGCCGGAATCCCAGCATTCTTCCCGAAAAGCGAAGCCTTGAACGGATGTCCGGATTTTTCACCTTTTTCATTTAAGGGAATGTACAATAAACCTTGTTGGGGCTTTCCCTGTAATTCGCCCTCCACTTTTTCAGTAGTTATATTGAATAGGGAAAGCAAAGCATTGTATTCTCCCAAAGTCTGGAACTGGTAATAGCTGGGCAAGTGGCGAACAACCGAAGCGATTTGACTTTTTATATCACCTGCTCGGTAGTCCACCGGACGGAAAATCTTTTCGTTCAGCCGTCGTTCCTTATCGGTTGCAGGTATCAGACCGTACTTGCTTTCCAATTCGCGGCATACCTTCATCGACCGCACTTTCTCAAACTTGTCAGAAATCTTTTTGCCCTGCTCGTCCACGCAGACCGATACGATATGGATATGGCTTCGGTCAATATCGGTATGCTTGAATACGACAAAAGGCTGTTCACCGTAACCCATTCCCCGCATATATTCTTCCGCCATCTTCCGGAACTTCTCGTCGCTTACCTTGTCTTTCGGGTCCGGATTAAGGGAAATATGCAGAGTATGTTTTTCGGTATTGCGGTTGGCAATCAGATAAGGAGCAAAAGATTGGGCTAATTGTGGCACGGAATAATGCCCGCTTGCGTTTTCAATCATCTTATTGGCAAACAAAATCTTACCGTTTTCCTGCTCCACTTTAAGCTGATTGTACGCCAATGCCCCATATAAATTTGCGCTTCTACCGATCTTCGCAATCATTTTTACCGCTGTTTTTTCAGATATTTTGCATCAAACTCCGCGCTTATCTGAATGATTTTTTGACAAAGCACCGCCATTTCAGCCGTCTGTTTTTCCAGTTTATACAGATATGCTGCTGCTTTTTTCTCGGAAAAATGACGGTACAGCAGTTTCACCACCTGATTATAATTCACGCCAACGGAGCGGAATTGACTATGAAAGGAAGTCAAACGCATATAAAAATCCACCGTTCCTTTGTCAATTTGAATGGTCTTTACCGTGTTGTTGAAGATACAGGACATTATAAAATGTGCCTTTACCTGCATACTCGATTTGTCAAAAAGAGCAAGAAATCGAGCGTGTCGTTCTTGATTAAAGGAAATGGTGTACCGAATCTTCGCCGGATCCTTTTTTGGCCGGCGTCCGGTCTTTTTCACTTGTTTTTTGTTGTTCTCATTCATCGCTAATCCATTTTAATTACCACAGAAAACCCTGACTTCGGAAGGTGTTTTTAGCTCCCTGCAAGGGCAAGTTGTTTTGAGCATCGGAAATCGTTTGGAGATGCTCAAAACACAACTTGCCGTGTTCCGGTGAACACAAGAATCCGCCCTCCGGGACGGATTAGATATAGCAGGGAAAAACGGCTTTAGGCCGTTCCTGTTACCCCCCCATTTTGTCAAAAGTCCTTTGCATAAATCTGCTATTAAAAATCCTTCTACAAAGTAAAGTCCTATCCATTAGAGCACTGCACTGTTGCGCAGTGCCAAACACTGCCCCTCAACGCCAAACAGTGCCACAGCTACGCCATCGAATAATATTGATGGGTTCTTTGTCCTTGAATGTTGGCAGGAAGACAGACCGTCCGTGCTTCAGGACCAACAGACGGCGTGCATTCAAGATGGCTGGTTATCCAGCCTGCTTGATTTCCGGAATACAAGAAAGCAAGATTGCAGGAAAGCTTGCTATCCATATATCCTGCCCACCTGATGAAATGCTTGAAGGACGGAATGAAAGCAAGACGTCAATCCTGCCTGATGAGCTACCGGAATGAATGCCGTGCTGCCGCACTGCAAGGAAGCAGGTATGATCGCAGGCAAGGCTGATAGCTATCCTGATAGAAAGCGGGAAATCAGAACGGCTTGCCGGAACGCCTGCAAGCCTGCAAACAGTAATTTGAAAACTTTAAATTTTTAAAATATGGACACAAAAAAGAGAACTCTGTTTATCGCCTTTTCTTCTCAAAAAGGAGGGGTTGGCAAAAGCACATTTACGACGCTTGCAGCGAGTACCCTGCACTATCGCTTAGGTTACAATGTAGCCGTATTTGATGCAGATTTTCCGCAGCACAGCCTGATGAAAATGAAGAAAAGGGATTTGGCCATGGTCATGGAAAACGAGGCTTTGAAAATGCTGGCATACAAACAATTTACGACCATCAATAAAAAGGCCTATCCCATTATGCAGCACAGAGCTGACAGTGTGTTGGAAGCGGCTCAGGAGTTTGCAAATACTTCGTCTGTTCCTCTTGATGTGATTTTCTTTGACCTGCCCGGAACGGTCAACACGCCCGGAATCCTGAAGGCATTGGCTGGAATGCACCACATTTTCACCCCCATTACGGCAGACCGTGTGGTAATGGAAAGTACGCTCATCTTCACTCAGCTTTTGCAGGACGTGATTATGAAAAAGGGAGAAACTTCCATCGAAACCATTAACCTCTTCTGGAATCAGGTTGATGGCAGGGAAAGGACGCCGCTATACGCCGTATATCACAATCTCATCCATCAATTAGGGTTGAGTCTGATGCAGAGCCAAGTCAAGAACAGTACACGCTTTCGTAAAGAAAGCGAAGTGAACAGCAAGACCGTTTTCCGCTCTACCGTAATGCCTCCCGATGAACGCTTGATGAAAGCCTGCCAGTTAGACCTGTTCATCAGCGAATTTTTGAAAATCATTCAATTATAGCCTTATGGAGAACGATCATAAAAGAAAAGCCACGCCGGATATTAATGAGGAACTGATGATGAACCTGATGGTCGATGGCGTCAAAAAAGAAGGGATACGGCTTCCTCCTGAACCACCCGAAGTTCGGGAAAAGGAAGTGGCAAAAGAAGGCGTAAAACGGGAAGAATCACCACGGAACAAAGCTGTTCAAAGAGAAAAGAGCCGGGCGAGGAAAAATCTTGACGGAAGTTACGGCGACCATTTTTTGAAAAGCCACGCCATGACAAAGCGCGGTGATAAAAGCATTTATATCCGGCAAGAATACCACGAACGATTATCCCGTATTGTCCGGGTTATTGGAAAAGATGAAATACCCCTGTATGCCTATCTTGACAACATTCTGGAGCATCATTTTGAAATGTTTGAGAAAGCGATTACGGATGATTTCAATGAAAATTTTAAACCCATTTTTTAAAGCATTTGATAATGGAAATAGTAATGGTGATTTGCCTGCTGATAGTCATTGCCCTGCTTTTGCAGGACAAGATTGTCATCAATAAAAGATCAGACCAAAAACCCACGCAGGAAAAAGTGAATCCACACCTGCCTGATATTATGGGGCAACCCAAGCCTGTAAAACGACTTTCGGTGCCAAAGACTGCCAGGGAACGCCAAATTGAGGAACCGGAAGCGAATCCTGATAACTTAGACATCGAATACGACGAGAATGAGCAAGTCGCTATTCAAGTTCCGCAGGAAGAACTGGATGAAGTATTCAGCAATACGCCTGATTTTGAAGAAGAGGAAGAAGAATGGAACAGGTATGGAAATTCCGGAGGCGATAACGGTCTTGCCCAGGGGGTTACCTTCGAGGAACTAAGCACCGTGGGGATGCTGCTGCAAAAAGACATATTGGAGCCATCCCAGAAGGAAACAGCAGTAGCCATAGTTCAGAAAATACAGGGGACCGAATTATTCAGCCTACTGGAAAATTCTATGGAAAGTGCTTCCCAAAAAATAGCCATGCTGTTGGATAAAAGCCTTTCTGCTGAAACGGAAGCCGGTTCTTCCACTTTGCGGACAACTCATCTGGATGATTTTGATATCGGGAAGTTTGTGTAAGCAAGCTCCCTTTTTCACGCGAATAAATAATAGTTAATTTTTTTGTTTTTCAATCATTTATAAAAATCAGTTAAGAACATCTTTTAGGTAAAATTTTCATGCACATGCTCTTGGTGATACTCTTTTGTGCTTAACTGATAAGGTCAGTTTCATTTTCGTGGTTTTCCCAATAGTAAAATTCGACCTTTGTTAAAACTTATGCTACTTGAAAAGCTTCCTCCCCAAGTTGTGCTAATTGCTTTTTGTAATAAGCAACCAGCTTATCTCTCTTAAAATTGTCGAGGTGGTCTGCTCCCAGTTCTTTGTAATCTACCTTGTCCTTGAGTATGTGGTAGGAGGCAATCAGGATTTTATGTCCTAAAGCAATAATGGTTTTCTTTTGCCCCGTCTGCCCACCAAAATTTTGTATTTTGTTTCAAAATAGATGTTTTTTGTCCTGGATGCTGCCCAGCCCAGCTCCACCAGTGTGGAACGTAGGTATTTGTTGCCATAGGTTGGAACCTTCAAGGTTTGGACTACATGGCTACTATCAGGAGATTAGGTTTGATTGCTTACCGAGTTTCCATGATATTTTCCGCTTTGCGGATCATGGAAATGCGCCACATTAAATATGATAAAAATATTGGCGCATTCGACAGCACCACTGGAGAAATATTATCCAATAGCTGTCAAACAGGCGACACTTCCCATAAGCTGATTTGTGAGGAAAGGGATTTTCAAGCTTCGCTTTCAATGGTAAAAGTACTGGTGAAGCATTCCAGTAAAGTGTTTGGAGAACTTCCACAAGAAGAACCCAAACCAAGTAGAATGAATAAGAAGGAGAAGTTTCTGTATGCCTTGCCGCATACATTCAATCGACAGAAGTACCTTGAAGTAGCAAAGTCCATGAGCATTCCGGCAAAGACAGCCGAAGGTTACATTGCCAACTTTGTGAAATCAGGGCTTATTCACCGTGAGGCACATGACCAGTACATGAACACCTCACTTGAGGAATCTCAGGATTCTAAGGAAATCAAGGAAGAATAAGCCCGTTGGGCTTTTCTTCCGAAGATTCGACCAGACCATTGAAATCAAACACCTTTGGTCAAACTAAGGACGAATAATCCTTAGTTTCCTCCATTTCCTCAAAATCCTGAATCTTAAAAAATCAGTCTAACCTCTTTTTTCTTTCTTTTCTTTTCCTATATTGTCCTAAATTTGACAAGTCATAAAATAGCAGATCATGCACTTTGGTGAACGTATTAGAGAGCTGCGAGAAAGCCAGGGGCTTTTGCAGCGACAATTAGCGGCCAATCTTGAAATAGACACTCCCATGTTTAGCAAGATTGAGCGTGGGGAGAGAAATGCAAAGAGAGAACAGGTCATAGCCTTGGCCAAATTACTGAATGCCAATGAAGATGAATTGTTGACAATTTGGCTATCCGATAAAATCATTGAGAACGTTGGGGATGAAACAGCTGCATTGGCAGCACTTAAACATGCCGAACAAGAATTAAAAAAGAAATCGAAATAATTGAGCAATGGCTATAGAAATCAAAAAAAACGGTAACAAGATTTTTGCCCCATTGATCGGCAAAGAATTAATCTGTACCCCGGAAGAAGAAGTCAGACAGGAGTATATCATTCACCTAGTGAATAAATATGGCTATTCCCTAGATCAAATGGCTCAGGAAGTAAAAGTCAATAATTCCAAAAGAGGTCAAGGAAAAGCCAGAGCAGACATCGTCATTTGGAAAACGAAAGAAGATCGCAACTCGGATAACAGTCCGGTGATTGTAATTGAATGTAAGGCCGAACAAATTACAATCCACGAAGAAGATTACTATCAGGGCTACAACTATGCTTCATGGGCAGGTGCAGATTTCTTTGTTACCACCAATCTAAAAGACACCAAATTCTTTAGGGTAGTGAAAGGCAAAATGCCTAAAAAGCTAGAAGAGGTAGTTGAAATTCCAAATGCCACTGAGCTTTTTGATAAAAAGAAAATTGAAGAGCTTTTAACCAAAACAAAGGCATTTACAAGGGACGAGTTTAGTAAGCTGCTTTTCAAATGTCACAACATCATCCGTAACAATGACAAGCTTTCCCCAGAGGCTGCATTTGATGAGATCAGCAAAATTCTCTTCATGAAAATTCGCTACGAAAGAGAACAAGCCAAAACAAAAGCGCTGTTCTCCAGAAAAGAATTTGAAGATTTGAAATCTGCCTATGAAAAAATCACAGGAAAGGATTCCCTTCCCTTCTACCAACACTTTTTCGAAAAGACAAAAGAAGTATTCAAAACAGATGAAATCTTCGACCCTAATGACAGTATAAAAATTAGGGAAACCAGCTTCCTACAAATCGTGAAGGAATTGGAGAAATACAACCTCTCTGATACTTCTGATGACATCAAAGGAATTGCCTTTGAAGAGTTTTTGGGAAGAACCTTCAGAGGTGAGTTAGGTCAATTTTTTACACCACGAACCATTGTGGACTATATGGTTGACGTGCTTGATCCAGAAGAAGGTGAAATTATTTGCGATCCTTGCTGTGGTAGTGGTGGATTCCTCATTAAAGCATTTGAATATGTAAGGGAAAAAATTGAGAGGGATGTTCAAAAACAAAAAGAAAAAATAAAGGAGCTTTACTTTGGTCAAGATTACGAGAAGTTACCAGAAAATAAACAAGAGGAAATTGCAAAGCGTGTAGATGACTTATTTGTCAAGCTCAATTTTGAATTGGATATACACAATCCTAAAGGCCGACTTAAAACGCTTTCTTACGATTGCATTTTTGGAACAGATGCCAACCCAAGAATGGCTCGAACCGCCAAAATGAATATGATTATGCATGGGGATGGTCATGGTGGAGTGCATCATCATGATGGATTACTCAATGTCAACGGCATATTTGATGGACGTTTTGATGTCATACTTACCAATCCTCCTTTTGGTTCCAGAGTCAACAAAACATTGAAAGTAACTCCTTCTGATGTTCCCAATGA
The DNA here is from genome assembly GCF_005281475.1 of Echinicola rosea. NCBI lineage: Bacteria > Pseudomonadati > Bacteroidota > Cytophagia > Cytophagales > Cyclobacteriaceae > Echinicola > Echinicola rosea. The sequence goes on from NZ_CP040106.1 coordinate 5,753,327, forward strand.
GGATAAAATCAGATTTTATGAAGATCGTTACGGAAGTCATTACAGACAGACTGTTGTTAAGCAAATACAAGATTGGGCAACCTATGATAATGGCCACGGTAAAAGCCGAGGAAAAGCCTTATTAGATATTTTTGATGTGGGTGCATGGAGTGGTTTGACAGAAGTGCTATTTATGGAAAGATGCCTCAACCTTCTAAAACCAGGCGGTAGATTGGGTATTGTATTGCCCGAAGGAGTTTTAAACAACAGTGCCCTTCAAAAAATTAGAGAATACATTGAAGGAAAGGCTAAGATTATCAACATCACTTCTATCCCTCAGGATGTATTCATTGCCTCAGGTGCTACGGTAAAACCAAGCTTACTATTCCTTAAAAAGTTCAGTGAAGAAGAGTTGGCTAACTATCAAAAAATCACAGAGGAAACCACCAAAGAGATTAAAGACAAATACCAGCCAAAACTGGATGAATTGAAAGCGACTTTCAAAAAAGAAGAGAAGAAATTGAAAGAAAGTAAATCAGCAAAAGAGCTTCGGGAGTTGAAAAAGAAATATACAGAAGATGTAAGGCAAATTGAAGACCTCATTGCTGCGGAAATTAAACCGCTTGTGAAAGAACGTTTCGATTATCCTATTCCGGTTATTGAAGTAGAAAAGGCAGGTATATCCAGTACAGGTGCGCCCTGCGAAAATGAGTTGGAAGAAGTGGCTGTAGAGTTTAGAGCCTACAGAAAAAAAGCCAAGCTCTGGGCTGAACCTAGAAAAGAAACACAATATCCTGTTGATGATGATGGTAACATTTCAAGACTACAGTTGATTGATGGCAACATTGTAAGTGAACCTGAAATATTTTATGGAGCATATGCGCACTGAGAAAGCCTTTAAATATCTCAATGAAGTACGCTTCATGACCCTCTCCAATTGGAGCGTGGGTTCTATTCTGAGCGACAAAGTTTTTTATAAAGATGGGTTCAAATTGGAACCTATCGGTAATCTCATTTTGCGTAATCGGGACAAAGAAATACTCGAAGACGACAAAGCGTACAAGCAAGTAACCATCAAGTTGTACGGCAAAGGCGTGATACAGCGAGGTGATGAACTGATTTTTGGTAAACACATTGGCACAAAGAATCAGTTCCGCATATCAGAAGGACAATTTATTATGAGCAAGATAGATGCTCGTAATGGAGCATTCGGTATTGTACCCCCTGAACTTGAAGGGGCAATCACAACGCAGGATTTTTTGAGCTACAACATCAATACAGAAAAGATTCTACCCGAATTTTTCAACCTCATCACAGGCACAAAACACTTTGCCGAATTGTGCCAAAAAGCCAGTTCAGGTACTACAGGCCGCCAACGGGTGGATGAAAAAGCTTTTTTAGGATTTAGGATTCCTGTGCCAAATATTGATAAACAAAAGTTGATTATCAATGAGCATCAAAAGCTTATAAACGAAGCAAACACTTTTGAAGAAAGTGCAAAGCATTTAGATGAACAAAAAGATCTCTACTTGATTAACGAACTTGGATTGAGGAAAACTGGAGCCAATAAATCGAAAGAAAGATTCTATACAGTCAATTTCGAAAATTTAGGTCGCTGGGATGTATGGAATTCATCGGTTTCATTTCAGGCTACCAAATATAAATTTCAAGAATTTGGTTCGGTTATATTGGGAAAGCCAAAATATGGAGCAAATACAAAAGCTGTATTGAAAAAGTCGGATGTTCGATATATTAGAATTACTGATATTAATGAGGAGGGGCATTTAAACGAAGAATTCGCTTCAGCTCAGAAAGTAGAAGAACAGTACATACTTGAAGATTTTGATTTTTTAATTGCTAGATCGGGTAATACAGTAGGAAAAACCTTCTTGTATAGAAATGAGATTGGAAAGGCTATTTATGCAGGATACTTGGTGAAATACGTATTGAATCAGGAGTTGGTAGACCCTTACTATATTCTTTACTATACAAAATCAGCACCCTTCAAAGAATGGATAGCTTCAAATCAGAGAATTTCTGCCCAGCCTAATATAAACGGACAAGAATATTTATCAGCCCCCTTCATTATTCCAAACTTGGAGGTGCAAAAAAGAATTGCCTCTGAATTAAGTAGAATTTATGAAGAATCTAGGAATATGAAGGTGGAAGCACTCAAAAGAAGAAAACACGCTCAAGAAGTATTCGAATCAGCAATCTTTAATGTTGACTAAGCATGAATAAATCAGTCATTTCAATATATGGGCCATCGAGTCAGGGGAAATCAGCAACAGTTCGTGAAACAGCTAATTTATTGTTAGCAGCATTTCCAAACCACACACTTCAGGCCATTAACACTGGTGCAGATATTACTTATATCGTTGACATCAATGGTATAAAAATCGGTATAGAAAGCCAGGGAGATCCGAATAGCAGAATGTTTCAGAGTCTTCAAACATTCGTAGCTCAGAGATGCGATATAATTATTTGCTCATGCCGTTCCAGAGGTGCTACGGCAGGTGCGGTAGAAGATTTACACCGCAACCATCAATACGAAATCATTTGGTCAACCAATCACCGCTCATGGCATAAAAACCAAATGCAATTGAATCAAATAGCTGCCAGTGAAATTCTGGAATTAATCAAACTAATTATGAATGGACAGTTATGAAATTACTCAAATTAGATATAAAGAATTTTAAGCTTTTCGAAAATCTCTCAATTGATTTTCAGGATAGTGGTCATATCGCTGTTTTCATAGGTAAAAATGGTTCAGGAAAGACTACCCTAGTAGAAGCAATCACCCAGATATTCTCTGGGCTATTAGGTACAAAGGATTTTAAGTCTCTGGAAAATGAAGAATTTAATTTTCAATTTTCCATTACCTACCTACTGAGAAGAGAAAAAATCACAGAAACATCTATGTATGGTGAATCCTTTGTAAACTACATAGGTGTAGAATTCTCTTATGAAGATAACCTACATGTCAAATTATTTGAGGGGAACGATACTATAGAGGGTTTACCCAAAATAGAGAAGCATTTGCGAAATAAAGGGGAAGAGTTAGCTTACATTCTGCCTGACAACTTTGTAGTTTACTACTCTGGCATCTCCAACAGTATTTTTGAAATCTATAATAAGTTTCAGAGAGAATTAATTACTGGTACACTTACCGGAGAAGTTAAGTTTGATCAGCCTTTTTATTATTTCCTACCTCAGAACTTACCTGCTATTTTGATTGGGCTATTGAGTTATGAGTATGGTGGCGTGCCAGAGACTTTACAAAAGCAATTTGGGATTAGTGGGTTTTCTTCTATTCAACTGAATTTCAAAAAGCCAAGTTGGGCAAAGTCCAAATCCACGCCTGAAGACTTTTGGGGAGCAATGGGAGAACTAAATCAGTTCATGAATATCTTGAAAGGAGCAACTATGACAAAATTTCAGTCAGACTCAATCACCTTTAGTATATCAGATAAATCACAACTCGAAAATATTTGGAGCTTTTACGGTACGGAAAAAAGACTTTTTGAGTACTTGGTTTCTTTGCAATCCAATGATTTTCTTGAAAGCATCGATCTTAACTTGATTAAAAATGGTCGAGAGGTTGGTTACGACAACCTGAGTGAAGGAGAAAAACAGTTACTGATTATTACTGGCTTAAAAGAATTACTTGCTGCTGATAATAGCTTGTTTTTATTGGATGAACCAGACACTTATCTTCATCCGGAATGGAAGCGTGAATTTGTGTACAACCTATTCAAGGAAGAGGAAGATTTATTCAAGAATTTCTCCATCATAACTACCCATTCACCAAATGTACTTTCTGCATTAAAAAAAGGTCAACTGAATGTTCTTGTAAATGAAGATGGCAAATCTAGGATTAAGAATATTTCATTTAATCCTTATGGTAAACCAGTTGACGACATATTAACAGATTTCTTTGATTTAGAAGGATTGCGCTATAAAAAGGTGCAACAGCAGCTAAATGATATTTGGGACTTTATCAGGGCTAATAATTATAAATCAGCAGAGTTCAAGAAACTTTTCACAGAACTAGAAAAAGATCTCGGTAAATCGGATAAGGCACTAACGGATATAAGACTTGAAATAACAAAAAGGAATAAGCTCAATGAGAAAGATAAATAAAGATTCTCCATTGGCTTCCTTTACTGATTTTAAAGACAAGAACCCTGGAGCCGATTGGAATATTGATTTTAGTAAACCTGGTTGTGCCAGACATCCAACTTATTTGGAGACCAGAGCTACTATCCTAATTAATGAACAGGATTGTCTTTGTGGCTACTCTGAAATCCCCATAGAGGATGAGCGAGACTGTCATATTGATCATTTTCGAAAGCGGAATATGTTCCCTGAGCATACTTTCAACTGGGATAACCTTGTAGCTGCATGTAATGATGAAGATTTTGGTGCAAAATACAAGGATAATAAATCAGGTATACAGAAAACTGATTATGCCAGATTCTTTGATCCTGTTGTAGATTCTGTTCAGGATTATTTCTATTACAATGAGAGAGGAGAAATAGAACCACATCCAACATTATCTGATCCTGTCTTACAGGCAAAAGTTCAAAAAACTATAGAGGTCTTTAATCTACAAGACAAAAGTCTGGTAAATAGACGAAAAACAGTAATAGAGCAAATAAAAGCGTATGCAGATCTTACAGAAGAAGAGATTTTTAAGGCTTTGAAATTTGGTGGGTTCATAAGTTTAATTCAACAATACACGAGTGTTTAAATATGGAAAACAGTCTTACACCAAATCAAAGCGAATTTCTACTCTATGTCTCCCAAAGTGGAGATATTAAGGTAGATGTATTGCTGCATGATGAAACAGTATGGCTCACCCAAAAGGGTATGCAAGAGTTGTTTGAAAAAGCAAAGTCCACCATATCAGAGCATATCAAAAATGTATTTGAAGAAGGGGAATTAAACGAAGAAGTGGTTGTTCGGGATTTCCGAACTACCAGTCCTCATGGTGCCATTGAAGGTAAAACTCAGGAAAATACGGTTAAGTATTACAATCTGGACGTTATTATTTCAGTTGGCTATCGGGTCAAATCGCAACGGGGTACACAGTTCCGTATCTGGGCTACTAAAGTATTGCGGGAATACATTATCAAAGGCTTTGCTATGGACGACCAACGCCTAAAGCAAGGTTCTGCACTCTTTGGCAAAGATTACTTTGATGAATTACTGGAACGTATCAGAGAGATACGAGCCAGTGAAAGACGCTTCTACCAGAAAATAACCGACATCTATGCGCAATGCAGCATAGACTATGATCCCAAAGCTGAGATAACACAGACTTTTTACAAAACTGTACAAAACAAACTCCATTGGGCTATTACTGGCCATACAGCAGCCGAAATTATCAAAGAAAGAGCCAATGCAGCTAAACCTTTTATGGGTTTAACTACATGGAAAAATGCACCACAAGGTAAAATCCTAAAAACAGATGTTTCGGTAGCTAAAAACTACCTCAAAGAAAAGGAACTCCGTGAACTCAACCGGATTGTGACCATGTACCTCGACTTTGCCGAGCTACAGGCTGAAAGGCAGGTTCCGATGAAGATGGCTGATTGGGTAGCTCGTTTAGATGCATTCCTTCAATTCAATGAGTATAATGTATTAAAAGACGCAGGTAAAATTTCAGCCACTATTGCCAAGCAATTAGCTGAAAAGGAATATAATAAATTCAGAGTAGTTCAGGACAAGAATTTTGAATCCGACTTTGATAAGGAAGTAAAGCGAATTACTAAAAAGGGAAAAAACAAAAAATGATGTAAAATGCCTAAACACTGTTTCAACATACTAACATTCAATCACCCGAGCGAATCGCTCACCTTCTATTTTTCCGAGAAGGAGCAAGAAGGAACCACACGAATCCATAAATCATTGGTTCCTGATGAGGTCATTGATAAGTATGGAGAGCAGGAGCATTACTACACATCGTTTTGCCAAGTAAAAGAAGGATTCATTCCGGTCACTAAGCCAACTACACCAACCTTTGAGAAAATCACTACCGAAGAAGGAATTGAGAAAACCGTTCCGGTTTCCAATTCCGCATTGTCTTCATCTATTCTCAAACGCTACTACAATTCATTAATCCATAACCATTTCAAAACTAAGGGCTGTTTGGTCAAACCTAATTTTGTAAGCGATACAGAAGTTTGGTTGCCAAGCGATACACAAGACAAGGAGGGGATATACAAAACGTTTGACCGTTTTTCTTTAAAAGTGCAGTTCAGGACAGTTTCCAGCAGCCTTGAATTGTTGGTCACATTTGAAGGCAAGTCAAAGATTTTCAAAACACCTGTCTCAGAATTATTTGAAGAAGTACCAGTAAGGGCATTCAATTGGGTAGTATATGAAAAAGGGTTATACCGCTTTGATGAATTGCCGGATGATGGAAAAAGAAATTACGACAAGGTTTATCCTGTTTGGAATTTTGAAATCAGGGATGCTTTGCATCAGGAGACAGAAGCACCGGACAAGACGAACAAATACAAGAAGTTCAAAACGGCCATTGATAAATTCTACAGGGAGCAGCTTAATACTGACGAGTTCAAAACTATCATTCCGCTTTCATCTAAAGGGTTTATTCCAGTAGATGAAGTCCGCATCGGCTCAATAGAAAAGTCCAGCAACAAACTCGTATTTGGAAACCAAAAGCTTCATCACGTACCGTATTATGGCATTACTGAAAATGGCCCTTTCGAGTTAAGCCCATCATCTAAGATTCATTTCTTCTTTATTCTCCATGAGGATGATAAAGAGGTAGCAACAAAGATTCACAACTACTTTAATGGCAAACTCAACGGCTTTAGAGGGCTATCAAAGTTCATTCATACACCATACCACCCAGATAAAGACCTTGCAATTTATTTCAAAAAAAGAGATGATCCCTGGTCAGATATATATGAACAAATCATTAATAAAGATTTTGACACAGACACACAATACCTAGCAATCTATATTAGCCCTATTAGCAAAAACATTCCTGATAAGTCCCGCAGACTTGTTTACTACAAGCTGAAAGAGCTTCTGTTAAAAAAAGGAGTTTCATCTCAAGTAATAGACCCCGAAAAAGTGATTTCCAATGACAAGTATCATTTCAGCTTGCCAAACATAGCGATTGCCATTCTCGCAAAGCTCAATGGCACTCCGTGGAGGTTGGACACAAAGCTGAAGAATGAATTGATTGTTGGAGTTGGAGCATTCAAGCACACAGAAGTTGACATTCAATATATCGGTAGCGCATTCAGTTTCTCCAATACAGGGAAATTCAACCGCTTTGAATGTTTTCAGAAAGACCAAACAAAAGAGTTGGCAGGTTCAATCCTAAGAGCGGTTAAAGACTATGTGAATGTAAATACAGGAATCCGAAGGCTTGTAATTCACTTCTACAAAGACATGAGTAGAGAAGAAGTAGAACCGATTGAGAACGGCCTAAAAGAATTAGAATTGAACATTCCGGTCTTTATCGTCACCATCAACAAAACGGAATCATCCGATATTGTTGCCTTTGATTTGGACTGGAAAGATTTGATGCCTGTAAGTGGAACATTCATCAAATTGGGTTACAACAGATTTTTACTATTCAACAATACCAGGTATTCAGCATCAGAGTTCAATTTCAATGATGGATTTTCATTTCCGGTAAAGCTCAAAATTAATTGCTCCAATCCTGAATTGGTGGATGATTACAAAACAGTCAAAGAGCTTATCGATCAAGTGTATCAATTCAGTCGCATGTACTGGAAATCAGTAAGACAACAAAATTTGCCCGTAACAATCAAGTACCCTGAAATGGTGGCAGAAATGCTCCCCTACTTTGAAGGCAACGAGATTCCTGATTACGGTAAAAACAATCTTTGGTTCTTATAATGGATAGAGTGGAAGAAATATTTCGAATAAAGAAGGTAAAGCCCACAGCGGTGAGAGTTGTAGTATTGCGCCATCTGTTGGAGCAGAACCAGGCACAATCACTTAAAGAAATAGAAGAATCACTAATTCAAACCGATAGAAGCTCCATATTTCGTACGTTAAAAACCTTTGAAGAACATAAAGTAATCCATAGTATCGAAGATGGTTCCGGCATGACAAAATATGCAGTATGTGTTGAAGGTTGTAATTGTGACCCGGAAGATCTCCACTATCACTTTTATTGCACATCATGCAATCTTACCTACTGCCTTTTGGATTATCCTATTCAGACTGTGAACCTTCCAAAAAATTTCAAAATGGAACAAGCTAATATGGTAATCAAAGGTCTGTGTGATAAGTGCAATCGTTAACCTTTGCAACCCGGTTGCACTCCCTTTTGGGTAGGTTTGCGGCTGATGAAATTATTTACCTGCATATTAGTTGTAATTATCTTGATTTTATCAATTACTCCCATAGTAGGTGTTCATTGTAATGTTTCAAATTGGACAACTAATATTGAGATAAATTCAGATCAAGAAGATAATGAAACTGAAGGGGACGAAACTTGCCCCCTCCTTTGCGGTTGCCAATGTGGCCATAGATACCTCATTTCTATTACCAGCAGCAGAATGGTTAGCAATCCGGTTCTAGTTAATAACATAAAGTTGCCAGAAACTTACAGGGAGGGCATTTCTTTTGACTTAATTCATTCTATCTGGCATCCCCCAAAAATTTCTTAACAAGTTATTGATATGCTTTAACCATAGGCTATTAACCGATATGGTTTAACAGCTATTGGTTATCGAACTACAATATCAATAATCATTGATCTCAAACCTTATTATATATCACAGAAGGTCAGGTCATTCATTCAACTAACATTTACCGATATTAAAAGCATTGAAGCTTTTTCATTCAAAAAGCCTGATAAAAAGTAAAATATGATCAATCAGATAATATCATTCTCAATAAAGAATAAGCTAATTATAGGCATGCTTACCATTGCCCTCATTGCTGGAGGAATATGGAGCATGACCCAGGTACCGCTTGATGCCGTGCCTGACATTACCAATAACCAGGTACAGGTTATCACACAAGCACCCAATTTGGGTACCGAGGATATAGAACAGTTTGTTACTTACCCAATAGAAGTGGCCGTATCTAATCTGCCTGGGGTCATAGAAATTAGATCCGTATCCAGGTTCGGCCTTTCAGTAGTGACCATTGTCTTTGAAGACGACATGGGAACCTATTTGCCGCGACAGCTGGTGAGTGAAAAACTCACTGAAGTAAAAGAAGAAATACCCGAAGGATTCGGGGAAACCTCTATGGGCCCCATTACTACCGGTTTAGGAGAAGTATATCAATATACCTTAAAAGTTGATTCCGCCTTTAAGGACAAATACAGCATTAGCGACCTGCGCACCATGCAAGATTGGATTGTACAAAGACAGATGGCAATGGTGCCCGGAGTAATAGAGGTTAATGCCATAGGAGGGACTATAAAGCAATATGAAGTGGCGGTCAATCCCGATGAACTTAAAGCCATTGACTTAACGATTACAGACATATTTGAAGCGTTGGAGCTCAATAATGAGAATACAGGCGGAGCCTATATTGAGAAAAACCACCAAGCCAATTTTATCCGTGGAGAGGGATTAGCCCGAAGCCTCTCGGATATTGAAAAAATTGTTGTAAAGACGGTAGATGGTATTCCCATTCAAATTAAGGATGTGGCTAAAGTCCAGTATGGATCAGCCGTTCGATATGGTGCACTAACACAGGACGGAGAAGGAGAAGTGGCTGGAGGCCTTGTAATGATGCTCAAAGGTGCAAATTCCAATGAAGTGGTTGAAAATGTAAAGGAGCGAATGACACAAATTCAGCAGTCATTACCTGAAGGGGTTGTTATAGAACCGATCCTTGACAGAAGCGAGTTAATTTCTGAGACAACTGGTACAGTAGCCACTAACCTTATTGAAGGAGCGCTGATTGTAATATTTGTGTTGGTTTTCCTGCTTGGCAACTGGCGTGGTGGATTGATTGTGGCTTCAACTATTCCATTGTCCTTGCTCTTTGCCTTCATTCTTATGAATGTTTTTGACGTATGGGCCAATCTGATGAGCCTTGGGGCAATTGACTTTGGTATAATAGTCGATGGAGCGGTGATCATTGTAGAGGGCACGGTTTTCTTCCTATATCAGCGGATGCGAAAGGGAAAGGAGATCAACGCCAAAGAGCGTGACGAGACTACTTACACAGCTTCAAGCAAAATGATGAATGCTGCCTTTTTCGGCCAACTCATCATTCTCATTGTTTTCATACCCATACTCTTTCTGGAAGGTGTAGAAGGTAAAATGTTTAAACCCATGGCTTTCACATTCATGTTTGCCATGATGGGTGCCATGATCCTTTGCCTTACTTATGTGCCTATGATTTCCAGTCTTTTTATTCGAGTCCCCCAAAAAGAGAAAAAATCATGGGGCGATAAGATTGTTATTTGGCTGGAAGATAAATATGAAAAAGCACTGGGTGGTGTCCTAAAAAGAACCGCAATTATCATCGGCTCTTCGGTAGTCCTTTTTGCCCTGGCTATTTTTACTTTTACCCGAATGGGTGGTGAGTTCATCCCACAGCTCGATGAAGGGGATATTGCTTTTCATGCTATCCTTAAACCCGGCAGTTCCCTTTCAGAAACTATCGAAACTACTACCAAAATAGAGCGGATCGTAAAATCCAATTTCCCGGAGGTAGAAAAAATCGTGAGCCGAATTGGAGTTGCAGAAGTCCCAACCGACCCCATGCCTTTTGACTTTGCAGATGTTTTTGTGATTCTTAAACCTGAAGATGAATGGAGCTCTGCTAGTTCAAAAGAGGAGCTTGTTGAAAAAATGAAGGAAAAGGTCAGCCTGATTCCTGGTGTAAATTTTGAATTTACACAGCCCATAGAAATGCGCTTTAATGAATTGCTCGAAGGCGTCCGGGAAGATGTAGCCATTAAATTGTATGGGGAGGACATAAATATACTGGCAGAAAAAGCACAGGAAGTTTCTGAAATAATAGAAGGAACTCAGGGCATCGGGGACATGCGTGTGGAGGCGACAACCGGTCTCCCACAGATAACAATTAAGTATGAAAGAGACGAACTTGCGCAGTATGGAATGAATATAAATTATATCAACAACCTAATCCAAACTGCTTTTGCGGGCGGCAAAGCCGGAGTTATCTTTGAAGGTGAAAAACGTTTTGATCTGGTGGTACGCCTGGATTCGGCACATCGTACCAATATAGATGATCTCAAGAACCTATACATTAACACACCTGATGGCACACAAATACCTTTAAGAGAAGTAGCCAATATCAGCTATGAACCCGGTCCAATGCAGATCAGCCGGGACAATACGAACAGGAGGATTTATGTGGGAGTAAACGTACGTGGCAGGGACGTAAAGTCATTGGTACAGGAAATTCAGCAAAAGCTAAACAATCAGTTAGAGCTGCCTGCAGGATATTACATCAGGTATGGAGGGGCTTTCGAAAACCTTGAAAGGGCAACCGCCCGCTTGAAGGTTGTAGTACCTATTGCTTTGGCATTGATCTTCATCCTGATCTTTTTCGCATTGCGCTCTTTTATGCAAACGACCATGATCTACATGGCCATTCCCTTAGCAGCCATTGGTGGTGTATTTTCACTTTGGCTCAGGGACATGCCTTTCAGTATATCGGCAGGGATTGGGTTTATTGTACTTTTTGGGGTAGCTGTTCTTAATGGATTGGTATTGATTAGTGGATGGAATGAACTTAAAGAAGAAGGGGTAACTGACTTAAACGAGCGGATTAGGCAGGGCGCCAGGCGAAGGATTAGGCCTATTTTGCTGACTGCATTAACAGATGTACTTGGTTTTTTACCAATGGCCATTTCCACTTCTGCAGGTGCTGAAGTACAACGCCCGCTGGCAACAGTTGTTATAGGAGGAATGATAACGGCAACTTTACTTACGCTTTTTGTTTTGCCAATTCTGTACCGGTGGACAGAAACCCGGTCTTTCCGTCCATCGTTTGGTAAAGGTGCGGTTGCTATTATTGTATTTGGCCTCTGTGCTTTTGCTTCAACGCCATCACATGCACAGCAAACAGATAGCCTGCCTGCTATTACAATGGAAGAAGCGGTAAATAAGGCCATAGCCAATTATCCAAAAATAAAGTCCGCAAGATTGAAGATAGAGCAGCAGGAGACCCTTAAAAAAACAGCTTGGAACTTAGGCAACACACAGATATTTACTGCTGGCGAAGAGATCGGAAAAAGCGGCCAGGGAGTTTATACCACCATTGGTATACAGCAGCAGAACATAGATATTTTTAGTATAGCTCCCAAGTTAAAGGTACAAAAGCAAAAAGTGGTTTTAGCGGAAGCAGCTTTGAACCTCAGTGAACTTGAGCTAATGCAACAGGTAAAACAAGCTTACGCTGCAGCTTACATTGCAAGAAAGAACCTGGAACTATATAATCAATTAGATTCGGTTTACCAGGAATTTCAAAAGGCAGCGCAGATCCGCTATGAAGTGGAAGAAACCTCCAGGCTCGCTTATTTGGCAGCAAGCAATCAGGTGAAACAGGTAACCCTGCAAAAAGAACAGATGGAATATGATTACATCACTGCTGTGGGCAAGCTTAACCTTTGGCTGGTGAGTGATACCTTATACACTGTTACCTCTTCCGGACAAGAGTCTTTAACTATGCCTCTCCTGTTAAATGATTCGATAAGTACCCATCCCATTCTTCAAATAGCATCACAACAGATCAAGGTGGCGGATGCGGAAAGAAAGGCTGCTGCGGCAGGTCTCCTGCCAAAGTTAAACGCTCAGTATGGAGCTCAGGAGGTAGAAATGCAATCCGGATTTTATCAGTTCCAGATTGGTGTTTCCATTCCTTTGTTCTTTTTACCACAACAAGGCAGGCTACAATCTGCTAAAATCCAACAGCAGATCGCAGAGCAGGAATACCGACAGACACAGTTTGAGTTGCAGGCAGGATACCAATCGCTGCTACAGCAATATTGGAAATGGCTGGCCTCCTGGCGTTTTTATGAAGATGAAGCCTTGCCACTGGCCCGTGAGCAAAGGCAGGGAGCTGTTCTGGCTTACAAAGAAGGGGCGATTGATTATGTCTCTTTTATTCAAAATCTGAAGGAAGCAGTTCAGGTAGAAGTAAAGGCACAGGAAGCCCTGAATCAATACCTGGAATCAAAGTTTCAATTGGAGTACTATCTCAATACATCTAACAAATAAAAAGCATAAAAATGAAATTTAATATAACGCAATTTATAATAGTCCTCGCTGCAGTTGCTTTCACGGTGGCCTGTGGTGGAAAAGAAGAATCAGGTGAAAAAGAAGCCGCCCATCACGAACACGAAGAAGGTAGTGAAATTGTAGAACTGTCCGCTGAGCAATTTGAAGCGCTGGATATGAAGGTAGACACACTGCCACTTAAAAATCTCTCCTCAATAGTGCAGGCCAATGGCCAACTGGAAGTGCCGCCTCAAAATGAAGCTACCGTAACGGCCATTATCGGGGCCAATGTTTCTTCCATAAAAGTGATCGAGGGAGATGAGGTAAAGAAAGGGCAGGTATTGGCTTATCTCACGCATCCAAACCTCACCCGCTTGCAAGGCGATTATTTGGAAGCCTGGAACAACCTCCAATTCCTGGAGCAGGATTATCAGCGACAGAAAAGGCTTTATGAAGAAGAAGTGGGCTCAGGCAAAGCTTTTCAACAAACACAGGCCGACTATCGCTCCACCCAGGGAATGGTAAAAAGCCTGGAATCCCAATTGCGCCAGTTCGGGATGAATCCTGTCCGCATCAAGGAAGGCAATTTTTATGACCAGGTGCCGGTAATAAGCCCAATTGCTGGTTCAATAGTAAGCGTAGAAGTTAAAACGGGTCAGTTTGTACAGCCTGAAAAAGTTCTTTTTGAAATTGTAAACATTGACCACATCCATGCAGACCTTATGATCTTTGAAAAAGATGTGCACAAGGTAAAAGAAGGTCAACGGGTAAGGTTTACCGTAGAGACTTTACCGGGAAAAGAACTGTACGCTGAGATATACTCCGTAGGCAAAAAATTTGAGCAAGATCCCAAGGCGGTACACGTACATGCAGAGATTGAAAACAAGAGCGGGAATCTAATACCCGGCATGTATATCAAAGGTCAGGTACTAACTGACAGCGCGGAAACGTATGCGCTGCCTGAAAGTGCAATCATACGTGAAGGGGATCAATTCCTCGCTTTCCTGGCCGAACGGGAAACAGAAGGCGAAAGCGGGCACTGGATGTTTACCCCAATAGAAGTAGTAACAGGCGTCTCAAACAATGGGTGGATAGCAGTGAAGTTCCTTCAGGAAATTCCGGACGGGGCATTGTTTGCTATGAACAATGCCTATTACCTGATTTCCGAAATGAAGAAGGGGGAAACAGGAGATGACGACTGATAGCTTAAAAGGTAGTACAACATTAAAGTAAAAATCAAAAGAAAGAATAATCAAGATACTTCAATTAAGATGGCACAAATACTAGAACAAACTAAAAGTAATATCAAAGTGCAGGTTACAAATGCAATTCCTGTGTATTCATTTAATTGGTAAGTGTAAATACCGGGAAAATATAGAATAAACTATAACTATTGACAATTAAACGTTTGTAAGACATGTTTAAAACTATTTTTAAAATATCTAAAATGGACTGCGCTTCCGAAGAACAGCTAATTCGAATGAAACTGGATGGCAGGAATGAGATTAAAAATCTTGATTTCGACATACCCAATAGAAAATTAACGATTGTTCATACCGGAGAAAGCAACGAGATTAATAATCTCCTGAGAGAATTAAATCTTGGATCAGAACTTGTTTCCAATACAGAAACAGATGAACCTGTCAATATAATCCAAACCAATAAAAAGGAAAGAAAAATGCTTTGGACAGTTTTAATTATCAACATTTCTTTTTTCGTCATTGAAATAATAACAGGTTTCATTACCAATTCAATGGGTTTGGTAGCCGACAGTTTGGATATGCTTGCAGATGGTATCGTTTACGGACTTGCCTTACTTGCAGTGGGTGGAACAGTTGCAAGAAAAAAGAACATTGCAAAGTTTGCAGGGTATTTTCAAATCGTTCTTGCTCTTATCGGATTTACGGAAGTAGTCAGACGGTTTATCGGCATAGAAAAAATGCCTGACTTTCAGACAATGATTATCGTTTCAATTTTCGCTTTGATTGCGAATGTAATTTGCTTGTTTTTGCTGCAAAAAGGCAAGAGCAAAGAAGCACATATGCAAGCAAGTATGATTTTTACTTCAAATGATGTAATCATTAACACAGGAGTAATAACAGCAGGACTTTTAGTGAATTGGCTCAATTCATCCTATCCTGACTTAATCATAGGAGCAATTGTATTTATCATTGTAGCAAGGGGAGCATACAGAATATTACAACTTGCTAAATAGCCAACCCTCATAAGCACACCCATTTTGCAGCCACTCAATTCTACCCACGAACCAAAGCTGCATAAAGAGTGTGCTTATTTCCAACCCCAAAAAATTGAATTAAAAAATTTCCTTCCTTTCTGAAAATAAAAAAATACCGAGCAATAGCAGGGCTAAAGTCTAATTTGATTTTACCGACACTATCCCAAAAAGTGTGTAAACTAAAATTTCAATTAGTGGGGTCAGGTTTAGTTTAGCCTGACCCTTTTTCCAAATATAAGCAGAAAACTATTAAGGATTATTCCCCAGTCCCTGATCGGCATTGTCCATTTTTTGGTGGCTTCGCGCAGGGCAAGGAATACCGATTTGATAACTGCCTCATCAGTTGGGAAGGACAGCTTGTTTTTGGTGTATTTTCTGACCTTTCCATTGAGGTTTTCTATCAGGTTGGTGGTATAAATGATCTTCCTTATTTCCACGGGATAGTCAAAGAAAACGGTCAGTTCATCCCAGTTGTCTCTCCAGCTTTTAATGGCATATGAGTATTTGCTTTCCCATTTTTCGGCAAAATCTTCCAGGGCGGCCCCGGCAGCTTCCTTATTTGGAGCGGTATAGACCTCTTTCATATCCTTGGTGAAGGCCTTTTTGTCTTTCCATACCACATATCTACAGGCGTTCCTGATCTGGTGTACTACACATATCTGGGTGACCGATTCGGGGAAGGAGGCCTTGATCGTATCGGTAAAGCCGTTAAGGTTATCGGTGGCCGTGATCAGGATGTCCTCGACACCCCGTGCCTTCATATCGGTGAGTACGCCCATCCAAAAGGCCGCTGATTCGTTTTTTCCCAGCCAGAGCCCCAGGACCTCTTTTAATCCGTTGGTCTTTAGCCCTACCGCAATGTAAACGGTCTTGTTGACCACCTTGGAGTTCTCCCGTACCTTGAAGGATATCCCGTCCATCCATACGATCAGATAGACCGGGTCGAGCGGACGATTCCGCCAGGCCACAATATCCTCGGACACCGCATCGGTAACCCTGGATATGGTAGATGCCGATACGTTGATGTCATAGAGCTCTCTGATCTGTTCTCCTATGTCATGGTTGGACATCCCTTTGGCATACATGGAGATGATCACGTTCTCCACACCTTCTGCCATGCTTTTCCTTTTGGGTACCAGTGCCGGCTCAAAACTGCCGTCCCTGTCCCTGGGGACATTGATATGTGACTCCCCAAAACTGCTCTTTATCTTTTTGGAAGTGTGTCCGTTGCGTGAGTTGGGATTGTCTGACTGTTCGTTTTTTCGGTATCCAAGATGGCTGTCCAGTTCTCCTTCTAGCATCTTTTCCACTGCCCGCTTTTGGAGCTCACCTAAAAAAGTTTGCAGTTCTTCTCCGTTCTTGAACTGCTTTAGGAAATCGTCGTTTAAAAGGTCTTCTTTTTTCATCTTCAATCAATGTGCGTTTAAAGTTAAACATTTATTCACACACTGATCGGTATAGTGCCTGCCGCAGGCTCCTCAAAATATCAGTGCGATTGTACCAATCACACTGATATTTTCGAGGTCTATCCTTTTACTGGTAAGCCCGATTTGTGGACTTACACAGTTTATGAGATACTCCCATTTTACCTCTCCACCCTTTTGCCATTGGTGGTATTGTTTTCGCCTTCGTAATGCGAGGAGCAGTCAGGATTTTGAAATTTGCGTATTAGATTTTCCATAACCCTCCCTGCACCCATGTGCTTCCAGTAGGTTCATTCCGTTCGTTCGTGCCTCACTCTCTTCATTCACCCACTTCCAGCACCGCACAGCAAGAGTAGCCCGTTATTCCATTCCGCTACGCTACATTCCATACCGTGCCACACTTGCCGTTTCCAACGCAGGCCCCGATGAAAATTATGAAACTGGACAAGATATTAATGTTTGCCTACCACCCTGCTTTGGAGGTAAATTTGTAACGTATAAACAAAAAGAATGAAATGAACCTACCGAAAGACTTAACAAAGGACATTATCACCAGGCTCAAGAGCATTGAAGGCCAAACCCGTGGATTGATAGCCATGCTGGAAGAGGATAAAGACCCTGAAAAGATACTAACACAATTTAAAGCCATTCAGAAGGCTTTGGACAAATCCCACTTTTTACTGCTTGACGAGGCATATAGAAAGGCCCTGGCTATAAAAATTGTTGAGACAATGGACGCTTGTCCCGGAAATTGTGGTAACGAAGACCGGATTGAATTCATCAGAAAGCAGTTTCCTAACCTGGAAATGGACGATCTCACCGAAAAGATGAAGGAGATAGCAGAACTCAAGAAGCGTATTGATGCTCGCAATGAGCAGAGTTCTTAACCCGCTCATACGTTCCTACAAAAAATCTTCAATTTTCTTTTGGAGACCACCCCCGTCCCACCCCTACTTTTGAATTGTTCTTTTCCGGATAAGAACCTAAACAATTTAATAAACAATAAAAGAAGGAATATTATGAAACGCCAAATAGAAATATTTACTGCCAATTGTCCTGTTTGCGATCCTGTCGTTCAAATGGTAAATGACTTGGTTTGTGATAACTGTGAAGTTACCACTTACGATTTAGTGAAACAATGCGAAGACAAAACCTGCCTGAGCAAAGTAGAAGAATATGGTGTAAAGAGATTGCCCGCAATAGCCGTGAACGGAAAATTGCTGGATTGCTGCCAAATCAGTGCCCCTACGAAAGAAAGTTTGGTTGCAGCAGGGATTGGTAAATAGAATACCATGCGAGGTATGGCTTGTTTAAATAAATTCCCTCCTGCCATACCAGGTGGGGATAATCATTAAAAAATACTTGCTATGAAATCTTTAAATTCAGAATTACAAGCGTGTATTGACAACTGTAATGAATGTATCACCGCTGCCCGTATTTGCCTTGACAAACATTTGGGCGAACCAGACATGAAGAAGTGCCATCAGCTTTGCCTGGATTGCACTACACTTTGTGCGGCCTGTGTCCAAATGATGGCATCACAGTCAGACTATTCAAGCCGCGTTTGTGCTATTTGTGCCGAACTATGCAATGCTTGCGCAGATGAATGTGATAAATTCGATAGCGAGGCCTGCAAGCAATGTGCAGAAAAATGCCGCCAATGTGCGGAAACATGTAAAAAAATGGCTGCTTAAGCCGATAAAAAGGTTTTACAAAACAAAACTATGAATTCCATGATAAAAAAATCAAAGGCTGTCCTCCTAATATGTTTCGGCTTCGGCATACTGCTGATAAATTTTGAAGTAAGAGCACAGTCACAGGAGAAACAAAATTCACCAAAAATGGAAAATACAGAAGCTAAAACAGAGGTCCTTCAATTAACAGTGGAAGGAATGAGTTGCCAGGAAGGATGCGCCAATGGCATTGATAATATGCTCAGGCAGCAGGATGGCATTATTAAAAGCAAAACGATGTTTGATTCCAGTTCATCTGAAATCCATTATGATAAAAGTAAAATTTCAGAAAAGCAGGTAATAGCCCTTATTGAAAAAAGAGGCTTCAAAGTAAAAACAAAAGAAGATAGTAAATAAATGGCTGGTATTCCTGCTATAATCGTAGTTGTATAAAGCTCTTCCTTATATAGGTTAAGTCCTAAACTATTAATAACAAAAAAATGGCAACTGAAACAGTTCAAATGAAAGTTTCCGGGCTGATGTGCTCATTTTGTACAATGAGTGTGGAGAAAGCTTTAAAAAGATATCCGGCGGTGAATAACGTACTCGTAAATCTCGTTCATGGCATTGTGCTGGTGGAGGCAGATACGGCACGAATGAGCCGCGAAGAACTTGCGCAGGCAGTTGAGAAATTGGGCTATAGTGTGTCGGCCACAGAAGTGCAGCAATACAAAACGGATGAAGATGTCTTTCAACTGGTAAAGCAAAGAGGAACCATCGGTATGATCCTTTCTGTCATTGTCCTTTTGGTGGACCCGTTGAATATATTTGGCTTGCCAGCTATTTACACGATCTGGTTCAGTTTCGCAGTGGCAACAGTAGTACTTTTATGGGTCGGGTACCCTATTTTGCGTAAGACACTGATGGCTATTCGTCAGCGGGTGATTAATGCCAACGTGTTACTATCGGCCGGAGCATGGGGTTCGTTTATTATTGGCACGCTTTCTCTCTTTTATCCTGCCTGGCCAAACTTCCTGCCCGTTGCATCCTGGCTAATGTCATTGCACCTTTTCTTTGCCTATTTTAAACTGGACACCCGTAAGAAAGCATCAGAAGCTGTTCGAAAGCTCCTTTCTCTTCAACCACCAAAAACAAGAGTAATTCGGGGCGGGCAGTATATTGAAGTGTTAACCAAAGATGTTTCTGTCGGAGAAATGGTGGAAATTCGCCCTGGAGAACGTCTACCACTTGACGGAGAAGTAGTGGAAGGGATTGCCAGTGTAGATGAATCCAGCTTTACGGGAGAATCCTCTCCCGTTACAAAAGAGAATGGCTCCTCTGTTATTGGCGGTACGCTGAATTTAGATGGTGCCCTCCAGGTTCGGGTGACAAAAATAGGGCAGGATAGTTTTCTTAACCAGATTGTCCGGCTTATGAGCCAAATATCAGAACGTAAGCCTCCTATTGAACTTTTGGCTGATCGCTTGATGAATTATTATGGTCCAGTTGTTTTTATAGTGGCAGGGATGGCCTTTGCAGGCTGGGCACTTCTAACAGGAGATTTCACAGCAGCCACTCTGGTTTTGCTCACCACGATAATCATGGGTTACCCTTGCGCTTTGGGCATAACCACTCCTATGTTGGCAGCTATTGCAGGCGGGAAAGGTATATCCATTGGGCTCTTGGTAAAAGCAAGTGAAGTATTTTATGGGCTCTCCAAAATAGATACTATAGTTTTTGATAAAACCGGTACACTCACCTATGGCAGGCCTACCGTTACAGATGTGGAAGCCTTTAATGCATCGTATGTAGAAGTTCTTACTCTGGCCGCCACTGTTGAAAGCCAGTCCGAACATCCTTTAGGACAGGCCATTACTTTTTTTGCCCAACGGGAAGGAGCTGGAAAATTTAAAACACAAAGTTTTCGTGCTGTTCCGGGTAAAGGAATAATAGCCTCCGTTAAAGATAAAGAGGTATTGATTGGCAAACCTTCATTTATTGAAGAAAATAATATTAACCTCTCAGATATTGTAAAGGATAAAATAAACAGCCTTGGAAAAGATGGAAAAACTGTTGTTGTACTCAGCAGGCAAAATGAAGTGATTGGCTTAATAGCACTTCAAGACACACCACGTAAGGGTGCCAAAGAAGTAATCACAAAATTAAATCAGCGCAATATAAAATCTGTAATGTTAACAGGCGATTCCCGTCCGGTAGCAGAAGCCATTGGTAAACAGTTGGGTATAGATCAGGTGCAGGCAGAACTCCTTCCTGGCGATAAAGTGTCGGCTATTGAAGCTTTACAAAGAAATGGGCAAAAAGTAGCTATGGTAGGAGATGGTATTAATGATGCTCCGGCACTGGCACAATCAGATGTAGGGATTGCCATTGGAGCAGGTACGGATGTTGCCATAGAATCTGCAGGAGTGATTCTTATTGGTGATAAATTGATGGATGTTCTGAATGCACTTATTCTTGGCAAGGCAAGTTATAGAATAATGACAGGCAATGTGATTGTAGCTGTTTTATTTAATATTGTTGGTATGGGATTGGCCGCTTTTGGGTTTATCACTCCTATGTTTGCTATCATTATTATGATCTTAAGTATTTTTGCAATTCTGCTAAATACATTAAGGATTAGAACCTTGAAACTTGAAACTTCAAAGGAAGAGCATGCTGCTTCAGTTGCAGAGATAACATTTAAAATTCCGAATATGGTCTGTGAGGGTTGTGCAGAAACAATAACATCAGCCCTCAAAGGTTTGCCGGGTATACAAGAGGTTAAGCCAAAAGTACTTCAAAAACAGGTGTATGTACGCTATGAATCCGGAAAACTACAGCAGCAGGAGATGAAGGATGCTATCGGTAATGCAGGTTTTACTGCCGTAGAAGTTTAATAGTGGATTAAAATTAACCTTTATTATTATGTATAAAATTAACGACCTAAAAGCAAAGAAAATCAATCGGTTTATCCATTTACTTTTCTTTTGTTCTTTGTTTGTTCTCCTTGCTTCTGCCTGTAACTCGCAAAACGAAAAAAAGCAGGAACAGACTGAGCAAAAAAGTTCTGTCCAAAACCTTACTAAAACGACTATCCCTATTGAAGGTATGACCTGCAATGCTTGTGTTGCAAGTATAAAAAAGAAGCTTAATTCCATGGAAGACCTAGAGGAAGTGGAAGTAAGCCTTGAGCATCGAAATGCCACTGTTTTTTATGAGGAAGGTAAAATTTCTCCCCAACAAATTCGGGATGCTATCAATGAAATTGGGTATAAAGCAGGTGAACCAATAACTGAAAAGGATACGAAATGACACTGGAAAGTTTTTTTGAAAATTTTGGAGGAGATCTTTCTGAAGTATCTTTATTAAGCTTTACCATTGCTTTTTTGGCAGGAATCGTGTCCAGTGGGGTTTGTCCCTGTACGCTACCTGTAGGATTGGGCATGGCAGGTTTAGTTAGCAGCAATTCCGAAAAAAGAGCTAGCTATGGTTTTTTAATTGCAGGTGCTTTTTTCTTTGGAATTGTACTAAGCCTGACTTTATTAGGTGCTTTGGCAGGCAGGTTTGGAGTTATATTATCCGAAACCTTTGGACTCTATTGGGCTTTAGCTATGGTTATTATTTCCATTATCGCAGCTATTGCCGCTTTCTATGGCCCCCGATTAAATGTGACAAAACTGGCATCGATTCGAAAGCCAGGAATAGGAGGTTCCGTGTTATATGGCTTTATTTTTAGCCTCGGTACTTCTGCTGCTCCGTTACTACTGTTGTTATCCGTTGCTGCCGCTACCGCAGATCCTTTTTATGGGCTTACCCTCGCTTTTTCTTTCGGCTTGGGAAGAGGCTTACCATTTTTATTAGTTGGATTGTTTGCCGGTGCAGTATCACGTCTGGCTCAGCTTACATGGCTCAGACGCAGCATTCAAATTATCAGTGGAAGTGCTTTATTGTTTGTTGCTTTTTATTACGGAAGGGTTTTTATAGAACTGATGCCCTAAAAACCCCTCCTGCTAATCCCATGTGCTTCCAGTAGGTTCATTCCGTTCGTTCGTGCCTCACTCTCTTCATTCACCCACTTCCAGCACCGCACAGCAAGAGTAGCCCGTTATTCCATTCCGCTACGCTGCATTCCATAACGTGCCACACTTGCTTTTCCCAACGCACCCCCCAACGCAGGTAAAGCGGTGTTCGTCAGTCGTTCCGTTTTGCTTCACACACTCTCTCCTTCCTCACTCGCAGCTATTTCAGCCCCCCAAACTCCTTCTAAGGTGTTCGCTACACTCACAATATTTTTAATTGGGGGTCTGCCGCTGCTTATTGTTTTTGCTCGCCTGCGGGTCGCTGCGGGCTGATCGGGCTGTCATGTTTTTTGCTTTCCCCAATGTGCTTTCAGTCGCTTCGTTTCAGTCATTCGTTCCTCATTCCTTCAACTCAGCCACTTTCAGCACCGCTCACAAGAATAGCTCTTTCACTTCACTACACGAGCCAACGCACCGTCATTCCGCAATCTGCCTGCAATCCCCCTCCAATGGGTTTGTACTGCAATCAAAAAATACAAACCCTACCAAAACTATTGCAGGCAGTTATTGCTCCATTCCTTTCCAACAATCATTTCGTTCCGTTCAGTCGCTACCCTTGCCTTTGCCGACCCTGATGCAAAAAAACACGCCAGCCCTGCCGTAAACGGTAGGCGTCTGCCGCCCTCATTCTTCGGGCTTTTGCAGCCACCACCCTTGCTCCGCTCGCAGGCGGCTCGCAGAAATGGCTTCGCCTTGGTTTACCTGCGTTTCCACTCCACCCCATACAAACTGAGTCTCTTGGTTTAATTATTAAGTATTTGCTTAAATAAGAAAACTATTTGTATTTTTGCTGCGTTATTAAATCCTAAACAAGGAAATTATGGAAAACAATCAATCGTGTATCCGTGTGTTTGCCGACAAGGTTCAAATAGACAATTGTAGAGTAATACTTCAAACCAACGACAAGGCATTCAGTCAACTGAGTGGACTTTTAGCATTGGCAGGAAACGAAGTAAGGTTAAAAATCTTATTTCTCTTAGAAGAAGAAAACGAACTTTGTCCTTGCGACCTTTCAGACATTCTCGGAATGAGCATCCCTGCCGTTTCGCAACACCTCAGAAAACTAAAAGACGGAAACATCATTGAAGGTAGAAGAGAAGGACAAACCATTTTCTACTCTTTGAAACAGGAGCAACTTACTTTACTTCGTCCATTTTTTAAACACATCATAAACAATTCAAAAAAGGAAACAGTATGAACAAGAAAAACAACAGACTTGTCGGAGCGGGAGTGCTTTCGGCAGTAGCAGCATCACTTTGCTGCATTACACCAGTATTGGCTCTTATTTCAGGAGCTTCAGGAGTGGCATCTATCTTTTCATGGATGGAACCAGCAAGACCTTATCTAATCGGTATCACCGTTTTGGTATTGGGCTTTGCTTGGTATCAGAAACTCAAACCACGAACAGCCGAAGAAATCCAATGTGATTGCGAAGAAGACGAAAAAAAACCCTTTATGCAGACCAAAACATTCTTGGGAATTGTAACCGTGTTTGCAGCCTTGATGCTCGCTTTTCCAAACTATGCACACATTTTCTATCCTTCAAACGACAACAAGGAAGTTGTAATCGTCAATGCTTCTGACATCCAAACGGTAACTTTTGATGTAAAAGGAATGACTTGCAATGGTTGTGCTTCACAAGTAGAAAATGATGTGAACAAATTGCCAGGCATTGTTAAGGTAGATGCGATTTATGAAGAAGCGACTGCCAAAGTAGAATTTGACCAAACCAAAGTGAGTCTTGCTCAAATTGAAGAAGCCATCAACGGTACAGGTTACAAAGTGGTTGGCAAGAAATAGTATTTTTTTGCCCCTCGTATTTAAGAACTTAATTAAATAATTATACTATGAAAAAGAATTTAATTCTATTGAGTGCTTTGTTCCTAATTGGAATTGCTCAGCTTAATGCTCAATGTTGCAAACCGAATGACAGTAAAGCACAAACAGCAAATACAAACCAGCAAGAAGGTAAAACCCTGAAATTGAAAATAACGGGAATGACTTGTGCAGGTTGCTCCAACCACATTTCAAATGCCCTCAAAGAAGTGGACGGCATTATTGAACACAAAGTGGAATATCCAGGCGATTTGGCAACTATCCAGTACGACCCAAGCAAAAAAAATCCTGAAGCTATCAAAAAAGTAATTGAAAAAACAGGTTATAAAGCCGAAATCATTAAAGAAAATTCTAAATAATATGAAAACTGTAAAATTAATTTTAGGCATTGTTACTATCGGGATGATAGTAGCTAGTTGTAATAAAGAAGTACAGGAACCGGAAGTAAAACCAACAAATTCTTCAACTCCCGGTACTAATTCTTCCACCCCAACAGGTACTTCGACCATTTCTTACACAGATTTGAGTGCGGAACAAAGCACCATTGCAATTGGGGCAACCACAAAAGTAACAGCTACAGCAACAGGAGATGGTCTTTCTTATATCTGGAGTGCATCAGATGGCGATATTATAGGAAGTAAAGCATGTTTGCAGTAAAACCCCAAATAGAAAACTTATGAAAAATCAACGAAAATATATTGACGGTCAATTAAACGACATTCTTTTTTCTGAATTTAAGATAAAGAATAGCGATTTTATTTTACGAATATTTCAAGAATTGATGCTAGGCAGTTCTATATCTAAAAACAGATTTTATAAACTAATAAAAGTGTCCAAAGATAAAGCGGACGCTATTTTGAATAAACTGGGCGAAACCGATGTACAAGGAAATATTATTGCATTTTCTGGTCTATCTACAGTTCCTACCAAACATCGCTTTATTGTAAATGGTAAGATGTTATACACATGGTGTGTAGTAGATGCCATTCTGTTTGCTGAATGGTTAGATGTGGAAGTCAATGTTCATTCGTCCGACCCAATTGATAGTTCTCTCATAGAATTACAAATAAACGGAGGTCAGCTATTATGGACAACTCCTTATCCTTTATTTATTTCTTGGGTAGAATCTGTTGACACCTGCAATATTAAAGGGTCGCTATGTAATCACGTTTCATTTTTTGCAAGCGAAAGAACAGCAAAACAATGGTTAAAAAATAATCCTGATGGAAAAATATTGACGCTTGAGGATTTCTTTGAGCCTAAAAACATAGGAATGAAATGTTGTTAAGTATAGTCCTAAATAAATTAAAAAAATAAGATGAAAGAAGAAAAAATAAAATTGGAAATTGCAGGTATGACCTGCGACCATTGTGCCACAGGAATAAAAAAAATGCTTTCACAAAATGAGGGTGTTAAAGAAGCCAATGTGAGCTACCCAAAAGCTACTTGTGAATGTTCTTTTGACCCTACCAAAACAAGTAAAGAAGAAATCATCAATACCATTAACGGCACAAAAAACTATCGTGTAAAAAGTGAAATTTCTGAAAATGGAAATAGTAGGAATAATCAATTTGATTTAATCATTATCGGTGGTGGTTCGGCTGCATTTTCGGCAGCTATCAAAGCCGAAAGTTTAGGTTTATCGACCTTAATGGTAAACGGTGGTTTGGACTTTGGCGGTACTTGTGTCAACGTGGGTTGTGTGCCTTCTAAAAATCTTATTCGTGCAGGCGAGTCGGCTTATCACGCTACACATTCCAACTTTGAAGGCATCAAGCCAAAAGGAGTTGATATTGATTTCGCTCAAATCATCAAAGACAAGAAAAAATTAGTAGCCACACTTCAAGAGAAAAAATATATGGATGTGGTAAGCGATTTTGAAAACCTGACTATGCTAAAAGGTTGGGCAAAATTCAAAGACAACAAAACCATTTTGGTTGATGGCAAGGAATACAAAGCCTTCAAATTTTTAATTGCTGCGGGAGCTACGACCAACATTCCGACTATTGAAGGATTGGACAAAATTGACTACTTGACCAACGTTTCCCTTTTCGACTTGGAAGAAAAACCCGAAAGCTTGACCATTATGGGAGCAGGTTACATAGGTTTGGAAATTGCAATGGCGTACAATCGTTTAGGCGTTAAAGTCCGAATCATTGAATTTACCGACCGTGTTCTACGGACACAAACCCCAGACATCAGTGAAGCATTGGAAACCCAAATGCGAAAAGAAGGCATTGAAATCTTACCTAATTTCAGAGCCGTGAAATTCGAGAAACAAGCGAATGAAACCATCATTCACTGTAAATGTCCTGACGGTTCATTTACGCAAATTATAGAAAAAGGTAAGGTAGTAATTGCCACAGGCACAAAAGCCAATACAAGCCAATTAGGGTTAGATAACATTGGTTTGGAACTCACCAAAAGCGGACATATCGCTGTAAATGAAAAAATGGAAACCAATCTACCTAACATTTACGCAGCAGGTGACGTAACCAACACCCCTGCATTTGTTTATACAGCCGCTTTTGAAGGTAAAATTGCCGTTGAAAATGCGTTCTCAGGAACAGATAATAAAGCCGATTATTCTTCTTTACCTTGGGTGGTGTTTACTGACCCACAAATTGCAGGGGCAGGTTTAGATGAAGCACAGGCAGAATCAAAAGGCATTCCGTTTGAAGTGTCAAAATTGGAATTGAAAGACGTACCGAGAGCCATAGCAGCCAACGACACAAGGGGTTTCATCAAACTCATTCGTAACTCGGAAACTGACAAACTTATAGGTGCAAGAGTAGTCGCACCCGAAGGTGGAGAACTCATACAACAATTAAGTATGGCAATCAAATACGGAATAATGGTGAAAGACTTAGCAGACAGTTTCTACCCTTATTTGACTTTGGGAGAAGGTATAAAATTAGCAGCAATAACTTTCGGAAAAGACGTATCAAAATTAAGTTGTTGTGCAAGCTAAATCAAATTCCTTCAATTCTATGTTTTCGATTCCCATTCATGCATTGCCTAGCTATTCAAATAGTACTGGTTCATAGAATTGGCATTTAATAGCCATAAATAGTCAATAATCACTCAAACATAAAGCAAAGTTACAGGCATGCGGATGCGAGAGCTGCAAGGGTTCGCTACGCCTGTTAGGAAAAAAAATCTCCACCCTACGGGTAGTATTTTTTTCCCACAGCCCTTGCTGCAATCGCACCGTCCTGTAGTGTGAGGGCATTATGTTTAAGTTATTATTCAGAGTCCGTTTCGGCAGCCGGTGGTTGTTGGCGGGCGTTCGCACCTCAGGCCTTCCGTTCCATGCAGGCATTCAGCGTTGTGGTATCACAGATTATACGCTGCGTGTTTTTTGGTTCGAGTTGTGCCTTTCAGAGCTTCCCTTTTAGGGGGGCTCATTTTTTTTTGAAAAATTATTCTAAAAAATCAGATTTTACTTTTTTTCAAAGTATTTATAAGAAAACATATAATATGATTGACTACAAAAAACTCGATGTAGAATACGACCAGATAATAATCCTCGACCTGCTATCTGAAAATGAAAGAACTGATTGGAAAATTACAGAAGAATTGAGAGACGTTCTAAAAGGTGAAAGATTCTCAGTACATCCAATTTACCTATCCAACAAACAAGAATTGCTTGATGCTCTGGAACAACTTACTACACAAGCCAAAGCAGGTAAAAGATACATGCTTCATTTCGTAGGTCATGGCAACAGTGATTGTATCGGGTTCAAACACAACCATGAATTGATTCCTTGGTCTCAGTTAGAAGTACCACTTCAAAATCTCAACAAAGTTTCTGATGAAACCCTTGTCTTGAACATGACTACTTGTAAAGGGCTAAATGTAATTAAAGCAGTTGACCACATGAAAGTTGAAAAACCCTTCTTTGGTATAATCGGATACAGTGCAGATCTCGATTACTGTGTTGGTATATCAGCTAACAAAATTTTCTACCTATCCATGTCTAATGGTATACAAATCAACAAGGCAATCGAGAAAGTTAAAAAAGAAACGGGGGATGATAATTTCCATTGCATTACGGCACAGGGCTACTCTGCAATTAAAAATAAAATAGAGCAGCAAAGATAGGCGGGTTCGCACATGGCCAACGCTCATTCGGACAGTCAAGGTCAAGCCCTTCGGGTTTTGAAAAAAATCTCCACCCTGCAGGTAGTATTTTTTCCAAAAACCTTGACAGCCGACCTCCACCCGCCTTATTCAAAGCTTTCTCTTTTCTTTTTTCCCTTTTTTTCTTTTCTCTTTTGAAAAAATGTATGCGAAGCGCAGCGAGCAAAATTCTAATGGCTCACTGTATGAAATCGTTTCGCATCAAAACCCATCGACCGGAAAACAGCTACAATCAGCCGCACTTCTTCATCCTGAACAGAGGACTAAACAGCGGAAAACCGCTCAACCTACCTTGCCCGAATTGCTTTGTTTGTCTTACCGACAACCTTGAGGACAGGGAATTTCTCTACTGGCTCTGCTTCGGATTGTGGAAGTCAAAATCCTTCTATCATTTTCTGAAAGGTTCCGTAATTCCATTCGTGACAATTGATGAAACCCGAAAGCTGATCCGGGAAAGTTCAACTAAGGCAAGCTGTAAAGCCCAGGCATTTCAAAAGGCTATTCATGCCCTACGACTACTCGACACCAATGAGCAAAAAATCAAGGTTGCTTTAAAGACGATTGATACTGCCCGACAAGCCATATTTTATGACTTGATGAAAGATTCAGGCGCAGGATAAATCCTTGACCTGCCAAAAGAACAGGGCAACAAAAGCAAAATAAAGCACATAAACGCAACAACACCAAAGAGAGAACTACCGCCTAATTCTTGAAGTAATTTAGTTGGCGAAGGGCAAATCCATGGTAAGTCCGTGTCAAGTCCAAGCAAATGTTTAACCCCTAAAAAATCGTAAAGAGATGGGAAAAATTAATCAGGGTATTCTCGGTGGTGTATCAGGCCAGGTAGGGAATGTAATCGGTGGAACTTGGAAGGGCATCGATTACCTGCGCATCAAACCTTCCAGTGTAGCGAACCCAAGAACTGAAGGTCAAGTTGACCAGCGTTCTAAGTTCTCAACCGTCTTGCAGTTCTTGCAACCTATGACAGACTTCCTGAGAGTCGGTTTCAAGTTGTATGCTAACAAAATGACCCAGTTCAATGCGGCCATGTCTTACAACCTGAACAATGCGATTACCGGAGCTTATCCAAACTTCATGATTGACTATGCAAATGCATTAGTTACTCGCGGTAATCTAACCGGAGCGTCAAACGGTGCTGCCAGTTCTCCAAGTGCTGGAAACGTGGAAGCAACCTGGACAGACAATTCAGGAAGTGGTAGTGCATTGGCAACAGACAAAGCTCTGATTGCTCTTTTGAATACTACCAGAGGAGAAGCAGTGTTCACCACTGCGGGACCAGCAAGGTCTGCCGGATCAGCGACCATTCCAGTGCCTCCTGAGTACTCAGGAGAAGACGTTGAAGTCTTCTTAGGGTTTATATCAGAAGACGGAACTAAAGTCGCTAACAGCGTTTATTTAGGCTCTGTAACAGTTGCGTAAAGCGATTGGTGTTTTCGATAAAAACCGCTTCCTTTGTGGAGCGGTTTTTTTATGTCCGCTCCACTCTAATTTTCCTTTCTTATCCCTTATTTTGCTAATACTCAGCATTTTTTGTTGCTAATTCGTTTCTACTACTTTAGTAACACACTGAAATACAGTATGTTAAAAGCAATTCAAATATTTTGCATCGGTATTGTACCGGTTTGGAGCTGATGAGCGTTTCTATCTTGGGGGCAGATACAATACAGTGAGTGGCAAGATGCGTGAAAGTGCATCAGAGAACCTCGATATCAGCCGGATCAACTTTGGTGGAGGCTGGTATTTTTCAAAGAACGTTTTAACAAAAGTTGAGTACATGAAGCAGCAATATGAAGGCAGTGCCTGGACAGGGCGTTTTGCCGGGGCTGAGTTCAGTGGAGTCGTGGTTGAAGCGGTGATTAGTTTCTGACGGAACTCCCGTGTGGGTGACTCATCCACACGGGATTCTTTTTACTGCTGTGTAAAAGATAATGACTACAAAAATAAGTGTCAGGAGACTAAGATTTTTCAAGGGAAATACAGCATGAAAATTCACATATTGAAGTATTTGAAATACAAACCGTCAATTTTGATGTTAAAATCGAACATTCTGAACTAAATTTCGTAAATTCGTACTAGACTTTCTCCAAAGTGCAACGTTTTAGAAAAATATCGGCCATCCTGCTTTCCATCCTGGTGCTGCTCAGTTCCACGAGCTACACCTTTGGTATGCATTTTTGCATGGGACAGTTGGAGAGCATTGCACTTTTTTCCGGGGCTGAGCCCTGCGAAATGGCCACTCAAAAATCACCTTGTGCCAATGATAAGCATGATCCGGATTGCGAACACCAGCAGGTGACTAAAAAAGGTTGCTGTGAAGACCAGACTTTAGTAATTGAGGGTCATGAAGACCTTACGCAAGTGACCAAAGTTGCGGTTCCTGATTTTCAAATGATCGCAGTTATCTACGTTGTGGTTTCGTTTCTTTTTAGTGACACTACCGTTGATCACTATACGTTTAACGACTATTCCCCCCCACTGATTGAACGTGATATACCAGTACTCGTTCAATCCTTCCTTATTTAAGCATTTCATTCAATTGATCGTGATCAAGGCTTAGCTCTTTAGAGCCTTGGGGCATTATTGCTATGCCTTTTTAAATCAATTCAAAAGTTGAATGTAAATAACATGCTTAATAAAATCATTAAATACTTTCTTGAGAACAAGTTAGTTACCGTTCTCATCTTAATTGGCTTCATTGCCTGGGGCATTGTGACCGCCCCTTTCGGTTGGCAGATAGGTGCGTTACCTTCTGATCCCGTTCCGGTAGATGCTATTCCGGATATAGGAGAAAACCAACAGATTGTCTTTACCCAGTGGCAGGGCCGATCACCACAAGACATAGAAGACCAAATTTCCTATCCGCTGACTACCTATTTATTAGGTATTCCGGGCGTAAAATCTATACGGAGTTCTTCTATATTTGGCTTTTCCAGTATCTTCATCATTTTCAGTGAAGATGTAGAGTTTTACTGGTCACGTTCACGTATCCTTGAGAAACTAAGTTCCTTGCCTTCCGGCTTATTACCGGAAGGGGTTCAGCCCGCACTCGGGCCTGATGCCACTGCGCTGGGCCAGGTGTATTGGTATACCATTGAGGGCAGAGATAAGGATGGAAACCCTACGGGAGGATGGGATTTACACGAAATCCGTACCGTACAAGACTTCTACGTCAAATATGGATTAAACGCAACAGAAGGCGTTTCGGAAGTGGCTTCTATTGGTGGCTTTGTACAGGAATATCAGATTGATGTGAACCCTGATGCCCTTAAAGCCTATGATATCCCATTGCATAAAGTAATGCAGGCGGTACAGAAATCAAATAAAGACGTAGGGGCTAAAACCATTGAGATCAACCAGGCAGAATATCTGGTGCGTGGTTTGGGCTACATCAAAAAAGTAGAAGACATTGAAAAGGCCGTGGTGGCCGTTCAGGAAAATGTTCCCGTCCGTATTAAAGACATTGGTGTAGTCACCCTGGGGCCATCCACCCGTAGAGGTCTGTTGGATAAAGACGGTGCTGAAGTGGTAGGTGGAGTAGTGGTGGCGCGCTATGGGGCCAATCCCTTGCAGGTCATTAACAACGTCAAGGATAAGATCAAAGAAATAGCCCCGGGACTGCCGAAAAAAACGTTGGCAGATGGAAGGGAAAGCCAGCTGACCATTGTTCCGTTTTATGATCGTTCCGAGCTTATTTATGAAACATTGGGAACCCTGGAAGAAGCCATTTCGCTTCAGGTGCTCATTACCATTTTAGTAGTGATCGTGATGGTGTATAATCTCAGGGCTTCATTTCTCATTTCAAGTATCCTGCCGATTGCGGTATTAATGGTGTTTATCGCCATGCGCTATTTTGGTGTGGATGCCAATATAGTGGCCTTGTCTGGAATTGCCATTGCCATTGGTACGATGGTGGACTTGGGAGTTATACTTTCCGAAAATATTATCAAGCATATAGATGAAGCTCCTCCCGGTCAAAAACTGATAGATACCATTTATAATGGAGCTTCAGAAGTGGGTACCGCTATTCTCACCGCTGTTTCTACCACCATTGTCAGCTTCATTCCGGTCTTTACCATGCAAGCTGCTGAAGGAAAGCTCTTTGGACCTTTGGCATTCACCAAGACCTTTGCCCTGGTAGCTGCGCTGTTGGTGAGTCTATTGATCATGCCTACCTTGGCACATTGGTTCTTTGGATTCAAAATCAATAATAAGTTTCTTAAGAAATATGGTGGCTATGCATTAGTACTATTTGGAATTATAGGGCTCTTTACCGGTCAGGTATGGGGTGGAGTACTGCTGGTACTATTTGGTGCAATCGGAATTGTAAAGAATTTTTTTGACACTAAAAAGGAACGCTTTTCCAAGCCTGTATTATTTCTCTTCAATTATGCCGAGTTGATCATTGTACTTATTGGGGTAACCTGGCTTTTAGCTAAATATTGGCTACCACTAGGAGCTTCAAAGTCTCTGCTACTCAACTTTATTTTTGTGACCTTATTGGTAGGATTTATCCTGGGGTCGTTCACGCTTTTAGAATATTACTACAAATCTATATTAAAATGGTGCCTGGATAATAAAGTAACTTTTTTATTGATACCTACTTTCTTGATTTTGCTTGGCGCTAATGTTTGGTTGGGTTTTAATAGCATTTTCGGGTTTATTCCTAAAGCATTGGACAATCTCGGCTGGGAT
The DNA here is from genome assembly GCF_005281475.1 of Echinicola rosea. Taxonomy (NCBI): domain Bacteria; kingdom Pseudomonadati; phylum Bacteroidota; class Cytophagia; order Cytophagales; family Cyclobacteriaceae; genus Echinicola; species Echinicola rosea. Next base: position 5,786,642 of record NZ_CP040106.1, read on the forward strand.
GTCCGGACAACTACAGTTTGGTCAGGCCTGACCCATACTTTTCCAGGTGTGGGGAAAGAATTTATGCCGTCCCTAGATGAAGGAAGTTTTTTGCTCATGCCAACATCCATGCCACATTCCGGTATTGAGTTCAACCGTAAAGTAGTTGGTCAGTTGGATATGCTCTTGACTAACATCCCGGAAGTAGAATTAACGGTAGGCAAATTAGGACGGGTAGAGTCTGCCCTTGATCCGGCACCTATTTCCATGTATGAAAACATCATCAACTATAAAACGGAGTACATGCTCAGTGAAAAAGGGCACAGGCTAAGGTTCAAAGTTGATAAGGAAGATCGCTTTATACTCAATAGCGGTGATAGCCTTTCTAATGAAGAAGCCATTAACCGAGGTGTTGTTTTGGAGGAACTCATCCCTGATGATAACGGGAATTATTTCCGCAACTGGCGGCCGCAAATTGAATCTCCAGATGATATCTGGAATGAAATTGTTAAGGTCACCAAAATACCGGGAGTAACTTCAGCACCTAAGCTGCAGCCTATTGAAACCCGCTTGGTGATGCTACAAACAGGTATGCGAGCCCCCATGGGTATCAAAGTATATGGTCCGGATCTGAAAACGATAGAAGACTTTGGGCTGCAACTGGAGGAAGTGCTTAAAAATGTTCCTTCGGTAAAAGCGGAAGCCGTGTTTGCCGACAGAATTGTAGGTAAGCCCTATCTTCATCTTAACATCAACAGGGATGAGATTTCACGCTATGGGCTGAATGTGGAAGATGTACAGCAGACCATTGAAACTGCCATTGGAGGAATGAAAATTACTTCTACCGTGGAAGGACGCGAACGTTTTCCGGTGAGGGTACGTTACCCTCGTGAACTTAGGGACGATCCCGAAGCATTGGGCAAAATATTATTGCCCACCCCAACGGGTGCACAGATACCGATCAGCCAGGTGGTGGACTTTGAGTATATACGTGGCCCACAGGCGATCAAAAGTGAGGAGACTTTTTTGGTAGGTTATGTATTATTTGACAAAAGGGACGGATACTCAGAAGTGGGAGTGGTCAATGACGCACAGGCGGCTATCGAGGCCAGGATAGATGCTGGGGATTTAATTGTTCCTGCCGGTATCAGCTACAAGTTCTCCGGCAGTTATGAGAATCAGGTAAGGGCTGAAAAAAGGCTTGCTATTATCGTTCCATTGGTTCTGGGGATTGTCTTTTTGATACTCTACTTCCAGTTTAAATCAGTAGCCACTTCATTGATGGTATTTACTGGTATTGCCATGGCCTTTAGTGGAGGTTTTATCATGCTATGGTTGTATGGACAAACCTGGTTTGCTGACTTCTCCCTATTCGGTACTAATTTCCGAGATCTTTTCCAAATACAAACGATTAATCTAAGTGTGGCTGTGTGGGTCGGGTTTATTGCCTTGTTTGGTATAGCCACGGATGATGGAGTATTAATGGCTACTTATTTAGACCAAAGTTTTAATCGTAATAAAACAGACAATCTGAAAGGAATAAGAGCAGCGACAGTGGAAGCTGGTCAACGAAGAATAAAACCTGCCGTAATGACCTCTGCCACCACTATCATTGCCTTGCTACCGATTCTTACCTCAACGGGTCGTGGGGCAGACATTATGATCCCTATGGCAATTCCAGCCTTTGGAGGTATGCTCTTCGCTGCAGTCACCTACTTTATAGTACCGGTTTTATATGCTATGAGAGAGGAAAGAAAACTTAAAAAGACACTATTATGAAGATCATTATAAATATTGTAATACTCGTTTTTCTCGGAACTAGCCTGAGTCAGGCGCAGACTCTGGATGACTATTTTAAAATAGCAGCAGAAAACAATCCGGGATTACAGGCGAAATATCGGGAATTTGAAGCGGCCATACAGAAAGTGGAGCAGGTAAATACTTTACCGGACCCTAATTTCTCTTTTGGTTATTTCATTTCACCGGTGGAAACGAGGGTAGGGCCACAAAAGGCAAGGTTTTCCCTGACCCAGATGTTTCCCTGGTTTGGGACGCTACGGGCACAGGGAAATGCCGCAGCTTTAATGGCAGAGGCAAAATATCAAGCCTTCTTAGACGCTCGGAATAGGTTATACTACCAGGTGGCAGCGGCCTATTATCCGCTTTATGAACTTAATCAATGGAAAGAGATTGAGCGCGAGAATATTGAAATACTGGAATCTTATAAAACCATTGCCAATAAGAAGTTTGAAAATGGAGCGGGTACTATGGTGGACGTCTTGCGCGTAGATATTATGTTGAAGGATGCCACAACCAACCTTTCCATTCTGAACGATAAGGAAGCGCCTCTGCTGACCCGGTTTAATAAACTGCTCAACAGAGAGGAAAACGCATTGGTAATCGTAGAGGATTCTCTCGTTGCTCAAGCCTTGCCTGATAATTTCAGAAAGGACTCTTTGCTTACGAACAACCCTGTACTGGAAGAACTGGACTTAAAAATAGCCTCCAGTGAGGCAAGTGAGGAGGTCGCTTACAAACAAGGGCTTCCAAAATTTGGTGTAGGATTGGATTATGCTATTGTGGGAAACAGACCTGAAGTGGAACTTCCCGACAATGGTCAGGACATTCTAATGCCTATGGTTTCTGTCAGCATTCCCATTTTCAGGAGTAAATATAAAGCCGCTGTTAAAGAAGCACAGCTCATGCAGGAAAGCTATTCACTCCAAAAAAAGGACTTTGCCAATACCCTAACGTCAAACTACGAAATGGCCTGGTTTGAAATTCAACAACAGCAAGAATTGATTGAGCTATACGATCAACAAATTCAGGAATCCAATCAGGCTTTAAATCTATTATTTACGGCTTACAGTAATTCAGGAAATGAATTTGAAGAGGTACTGCGTATGCAACAGCAGCTCTTAAAATATGAAAAGATGAAGGCAACGGCCGCAACGCAGTACCAAATTGCCCTGGCCAAACTCAATTACTTAACTGCAAAAACATATTAAGATGAACACGAATAAAAAAATAGTAATCGTAGCACTGTCAACACTGGCAATAGGTTTATTGCTGGGTTGGTTGATTTTTGGTGGTTCATCATCCGAAAGTAAAATGGATGATGAGCACCAGCACACTACAGAAATAGCTGGCGAGACCGTGTGGACTTGCTCAATGCATCCTCAGATCCGTCAGAGTGAACCCGGAGACTGCCCTATCTGTGGCATGGACCTTATTCCTTTGGAGGATGATCAGAATGAAGTACTTGACCCTATGGCAGTAAGTATGTCGCCTACCGCCATGCAACTGGCTGATATCAGAACGGCTGCTGTAGGAACCATGGATCCGGTTAAGTCGGTTAGGCTGAACGGAAAGGTACAGGAAGATGAGCGACTGGTTTTTTCTCAGTCTTCCCATATACCGGGCAGGATAGAAAAGCTGATGGTCAATTTCACAGGTGAGTTCGTAAGGAAAGGGCAGGCCATTGCTTATATATACTCTCCAGATTTGGTTACTGCACAGGAGGAATTATTTGAAGCACAAAAAATTAAAGATACACAGCCGCAATTGTTTAATTCCGCCAAAGAAAAGCTCAAAAATTGGAAACTTTCCGACAGTCAGGTAGAGCAAATTCTCAAAGTGGGGACACCGAAAGAGGAATTTGCTGTTCAAGCTGATGTTTCGGGTTATGTAACTGAGAAAATGGTAAATCTGGGTGATTACATCCGAAAGGGAGAGGCTATTTATGAGATTGCAGACCTTTCAAAGGTATGGGTATTGTTTGATGTTTATGAATCGGATATGCCCTGGATCAAAAAAGGTGATAAGGTAAACTTTACAGTGGCCTCTCTACCGGGAGAGACATTTGAAGGTAAGATAACCTTCCTGGATCCTGTTATTGATCCTAAGACAAGAGTAGCAAAAGCAAGGGTAGAAGTGCCCAACAAAGACAATCAGCTAAAACCTGAAATGTTTGCATCCGGTACGGTAGAAGCTACATTGCCGAAAAAGTCAAATAACATAGTGGTTCCCAAAACTGCTGTTATGTGGACAGGCAAGCGTTCGGTAGTTTATGTAAAAAATACCACTAGTAGTGGAGTAAGTTTCATGATGCGTGATGTGACGCTTGGGCCGGGTTTAGGTGACAGCTTTATTGTGGAGAGTGGCCTTGAAGAAGGTGAAGAGATAGCAGTCAATGGCACCTTCAGCATTGATGCAGCAGCACAACTAAGCGGAAAGGCAAGCATGATGAATCCTGAAGGAGGCCCGGCAATGACAGGGCATAACCACGGGGGTATGGATACGCCAGCTTCGTCAGGCCAGGTCAAGAAAAAAGAGACTAAGCCAGTGTCAATTAGTCAGAAGGCGAAAGAAGCATTGCGGCCCCTTTATACTGAATACCTCAAATTTAAGGATGCCTTAACGGCTGATGAATTTGATCAGGCTCAAAAAGCCGCTTCCGATCTCAAAACAACACTGGATAAGGTGAATATGTCTGCTTTTACCGGTGAGTCACACAATGCCTGGATGAGCTATAGCAGTGACCTGAAAAATGCATTGCAACATGTTCAGCACCTTAAAACGATAGCCGAACTACGCACTACATTTCAGCAGGTATCTGAAGGAATGATTGCCATGACCAAAGCCTTTAATCCATTGGATCAGACACTGTACGTTCAGTTTTGCCCAATGGCAGATAATAACAAAGGAGCTAACTGGCTAAGCACCGAAGAGGAGATCCGCAATCCCTACTTCGGGGAATCTATGCTCACTTGTGGGGAGGTAGAGGAAAATATCAAGTAAAATGAAAGAATGCTGTAAAACAGGGGATGAAAAAGCCCCTTCAAAATTAAAAATGTGGACTGGACGAATCGTCTGGGGTATAGTAATTCTTATTGTGATTTGGATAGCCACCATACAAATTTTGAATCTTTAATATTAATGTTTAACCCGGCCTGTCGGTTGACAGGCTATCAAATTGAAAACAAAAATGAAAAACACAATTCTAATAGTTTCAATGGCTTTAGTAAGCTTTGGAGTATTTGCGCAACACGATCACGGTAGTCATGATGAAAAAAAGGAAATGAGCCAAAAGATGGAGCCTATGTTCAAAGACAAAAAATTGGGTATTGCTTACGGCCATTATATCCACTTGAAAGAAGCCCTGGTCGCTTCACAGATGAATGAGGCCAAAAAGGCTGCAACCAAACTGGAAGCGTCTTTAGGCTCCGAAGATAACTGGCAGGAAGCTAAGGCGGAGGCGGCAAAGGTGGTTTCAGCTACTACTTTGGATGGCCAGCGCAAAGCTTTTGCTTCGTTGAGTAATGAAATGGCCTCTTTAGTAAAAAGTGGTGAACTTTCTATGGGTGAAGTGTACCTGGAGTATTGCCCCATGGCAAATAACAATGCCGGTGCCTATTGGCTATCCAATCAAAAGGAAATCAAAAACCCATACTTCGGTGACAAAATGCTGAAGTGCGGGAGTGTAAAAGAGACAATAAACTAATAACTAATATAAGCCCTGTTGGAGAGTGGCCCTTGTGCAGGTTGTCATGCATACAATCCTGCCGCCACTCTTCCATCAGGCACCAAACGGAAAAGTCATGAAGAAGAAAAGCAAAAAGGACAACCCTAAGACATCTACCCGGAATCTGGTCTATGCCTACCTGACCATTGCGGCATTAGTAGTGACAGCCACAGCATTGGTGTACTGGATTAACTATCAGCAGCTAAAGCCTTCTGTCAGCTATATCCAGGATGAATTTGAGCGACCCGTTGAACCAAGCCTGATATGCATGGTGAATGACGCCTACATGGGCAAGCCGCAAATCCCGGTACCGGTCAATGACAAAACCTATTATGGTTGCTGTGAAATGTGCGTGGATAAGCTTAACAACCTGGAAAGCGCAAAGATCGCGATTGACCCCTATAGTGGTAATCCTGTAGATAAATCAGAAGCATTTATAGTAGTGACTAACCAACAAGGTGCAGTTGCCTACTTTGAATCAGAGGCCAATTACAACGCATTGAAGAAAAACTAAAAACAATCCTGTAACCCCAAATCTATGAAATTGACAATGAAAAACATTCTAAAAGCAGTTGTATTGGTACTTTTCACTTCAGCAACCGCATTGGCCCATGACGGCCACAAAAGCAAACAAGACAGCACCGCCCAACAAGCGGATACTGTGATGACCACCCCCACCAGCGAGGCAGATCAAAGTGAACATGAACATACCAGTGAGGCAGTGAGCCACGATGCGCATGAGAAAGATGCACACCACGAAAAAAAGGTCACGGCTGATTTGGCAGATTTCCCCACAATCCATCCACTGATTGTCCATTTCGCTATCGTATTACTGATTGTGGGGGCCATTCTGGCGGTTGTCAACATCTATTTCATCAAAAAGGAATTGGCGTGGACAGCCTTTGCCCTGGTGCTGGTAGGTTTTGTAGCTGCGTACTTGGCCGGCAGAAACTTCCATCCGCATACGCACGGCCTCACTGAACATGCCAGGCTCGTATTGGAACAACACGACTTCTGGGCTGACTGGACAATCAATCTTGGGTTTATCGGCCTGCTATTGCAAGGAATCAACCTATTCATTTTCAAATCGAAAAGGTGGGCAATGGCTATTGTGGCAGTGGTGTTATTGGGTGCAGCTTATGCTGTGGCACAGGCAGGACATTACGGAGCACAATTAGTACACATAGAAGGTGTAGGACCGCAAGGTGATTTTTTGGAACTGGAGCATGAACATTAAACATCAGATAATGAAAAAATTCCCTAATATAATTTTAGCAATTTTCGCATTTGCCTTGTCTTTTTTATTATCAGGGCTAACTAATGCGCAAAACCTCACTGAAAAATCAGTCGAAGGCAACACTGATAATCTTCCTGTAAGAGAATATGCCATTTCCATAAATGAGCTGGCAGTGAACAAGGCAGGCAAAGAAGTCATGGGAATGGCCATTAATGGCAGTGTCCCGGGACCCACACTTACTTTTACTGAAGGTGAATATGCCGTAATATATGTAAAAAACGAGATGGATGAAGAAACTTCCATTCACTGGCACGGTTTGTTGTTGCCAAATTTTTATGACGGGGTTCCTTACCTCACCACTCCGCCCATCGCGCCTGGGGAAACACAGAAGTACGAATTTCCCCTGAAACAAGCCGGTACCTATTGGTATCATTCACATACCATGCTGCAAGAGCAGAGTGGTGTTTTTGGCTCTATCGTCATCCATCCTAGAAAAGAAAACCTGGCCTATGACAAAGAGCTCGTTATAATACTTTCGGACTGGACGAATGAAAAGCCTATGAACGTACTCCGTTTTCTGAAACGAGGAACCGAATGGTACAACTGGCGAAAAGGTACGGCCACACCCCTCAACCGCGTTATTGCCAGAGGTGCAATGGGAGCCCAGTTAAATTTCTGGAGGCAGAGAATGGAAAGTGCAGACATTGCCGATATATATTACCCGACCTTTTTAGTTAATGGTGAACAAGTTCAGGAATATTCCAATTTCAAACCCGGAGAAAAGGTTAGGCTTAGAATTATTAACGGGGCAGCTTCTACCTCGTTTTGGATGACGTTTGGTGGTGAAATGCCGACCTTAGTTGCGGCCGATGGACTAAATGTTGAGCCGGTCAAGCGCAATAAAACATTTATTGCCATTGCGGAGACCTACGATTTTATTGTAAGTATTCCGGAAAGTGGAAAGATGGAATTTCGGGCCACCGCTCAGGATGGTTCGGGAACAGCCTCTGCTTTTTTGGGCCAAGGTGAAGTTTTAGCAGCCGAAGATGTTCCCCGCCCTGATAAAATAGGGATGATGATGCAAATGGCAAAAATGGACATGCGCATGGGGGCTCCTGCCCTAAAATTTAATCCTAAAAAGGACGATCCCCAAAAAATGATGGAGAACTGGGGAATGCAAATGAAAGGCGACAAAAACCCGGATAATGATATGCCGGGTATGAATATGGCCGGAAATAAGGAAGAGGTCTCCCAAATGGATCATTCCTCAATGGATATATCTGATGATAAAAACTCCAAAATGGATCCGCCAAGTGCTCCCATGGCTGAAATGCCCGGGATGGAAAACATGGATATGTTTTCAGAATACAATTACAATTATCTGAAATCACCTGAAAAAACGGTTTATGGTAAGGATGTTCCAGTCAATGAAATCCTCCTCAATCTTACAGGGAATATGAACCGCTACATCTGGAGCATGAATGGTATTCCCCTATCTGAAACAGATAAAATAAAAATCAAAGAGCGGCAAATTACCCGAATCACACTTAACAACCTGACGATGATGCACCATCCCATGCACCTGCATGGTCATTTTTTCCGTGTCATCAACGAAAGCGGTGATTACTCGCCCCTGAAGCATACGGTGAATGTGCCACCCATGCAAAAAGTAACCATTGAGTTTTACGGGAACGAATATGGAGATTGGTTCTTTCATTGCCATATTCTCTATCATATGATGGGAGGTATGGCACGGGTAGTCAGCTATGATACACCGGAAGACCCTAGAATGAAACCCTTTCCAATTTCCAAACTGATTCACGAAACCAACCGCTTCTATAGTTGGGGAATGGCAGATGTTGCCTCACATAATACAACAGTCAATCTGACCACTTCAAACATTCGCAATCAATTCAATTTATCAATGGAATACGGATGGAATCAGAACCTGGAAGCTGAATTTTCTTATGAGTATTATCTGTACGATTATTTGAGGGTTTTTGGAGGTATTAATGTTGAGAATACCACCAGGAATAGTTTGGATGATATGAAGACAATTGCCGTGGCTGGTATCCGGTGGTTTACACCTTATATGTTCAATGTTGACCTAAGGATAGATAATGAGCTTCGGCCTAGAATTGGAATCGGTCGATCGCTGATGATATTTCCGAAGTTATCAATTTTTGGCTATTACGAATATCAAATTGATGCAGGATTGGTAAACGGTCTGGAGGCCGGCCAAAATTACAAAGAAGAAATTGTATGGAGTGCCGGTGCACAATACATGCTTTCTAAGAATTTTTCACTGATGACAAGCTATGACAACCGCTTCGGAGCAGGGGGCGGATTATCTGTCATGTTTTAATTAGGAAGTTATGGAAGAAAGTTATAAAAAAGGAAGTTTAAGTTTATTAGGATCAATTGCTTTAGGCACTGGTGTAATGATCGGTGCAGGAATCTTTGCATTATTGGGCCAGGTGGCTGAACTGTCAGGGACCTGGTTTCCTTACATTTTCGTTTTGGGAGCTCTCATTTCAGCATTTAGTGCTTACTCCTACATCAAAGTTTCAAATACGTATCCTTCGGCTGGGGGGATAGCCATGATTTTGAAAAAAGCTTATGGTAAATCAACAATAACAGCTTCTGCATCATTATTAATGGCACTATCCATGGTAATCAACGAAAGCCTGGTTGCCAGAACTTTTGGCTCTTATACCCTACAACTGTTCGAAGTTGAAAACAAGGAACTTTGGATTCCCATATTGGGTGTTGCTCTTTTGGTTAGCGCTTTTTTGATTAACATATCTGGCAACAAGCTGATAGGAAAGTCATCACAGTTCATGTCATTTATCAAAATTATCGGAATTCTGATTTTTGCCATAGGAGCTCTCTGGGCAGTGGGTTTTTCTCTGGAAGGGTTGATACCAAAAGCCATCAAAAACACTGATTATTCAGCAACCAGTTATATTGGGGCTTTAGCACTTTCCATTTTGGCCTACAAAGGATTCACTACAATAACTAATAGTGGTGGCGAAATTACAGAACCTCAAAAAAATGTTGGCCTGTCTATTATTATTTCTTTGTTGATATGCACAGTGGTGTATTTTCTGGTTGCTTTCGCTGTAAACTCAAGCCTTACAATCTCTGAAATTATTCAAGCCAAAGATTACTCCCTTGCTGAAGCTGCCAGACCTGCTTTTGGAGATTTTGGTCTTCATTTTACCGTTGCTATTGCCATAATAGCTACTATTTCGGGAGTGATTGCCAGCATTTTTGCAGTCTCTCGTATGACGGCTATGCTTACAGATATGGAACTTATTCCACATAGTCATTTGGGCATGTCAGGCCGAATACAGAAGCATATGTTGGTGTATGTGGTGTTTATCGCTATCATCCTGACTATTTTCTTTGATCTGTCCAGAATTGCTTCCATAGGAGCCATTTTTTATTTGGTGATGGACATCATTATTCATTGGGGTGTATATAAGTATTTGAGGAAAGAGGTGAAAGCCAATGGAACAATTGTACTCACAGCGATGGTGTTGGATTTCATCGTATTGGCAGCTTTCTTATGGATCAAGGCATCATCTGACCTTTTGGTTCTTATTGTTTCTGCATCTGTGATGCTAATAGTTTTTGCAGGTGAAAAATGGTTCTTAAGTCGAGCAGATAAATCTACCCAAAAATGAAACGAAACAGAAACTACTACATCCGAAAAACACACCGGTATCTGGGGATTTTTATAGGCATTCAGTTTATTGGGTGGACGGTCAGCGGCCTCTATTTCAGTTGGACGGATATTGACGAAATCCATGGAGACCAGTTCCACCATGAGCATGTCACGACCCATTCACCCCGGAACCTGATCAGTCCGGCACAATTGGATTCAACGCGTGGTATTTCATCCCTTGAGCTTCGCTACATCAATCACCAACCGCATTATTGGGTCAACGATAGTCTGCTCTACAATGCCCAGACCGGACAAATCAAAAAGGGCATAACCGAAACGGAGGCGGTCGAAATCGCACAGAACCATCTTGTAAAAAACCTGGAAATCCTGAAAACAGAATGGATTACTGAAACCGACAACCATCATGAATACCGTGGCAGGCCGCTACCAGCCTGGGCTGTCCACTTTGATCATCCCGAAAAACTGGTAGCGTACATTGATGCCTCCAATGGCCGCTTTGAGCGGGTAAGGCACAACAGTTGGCGTTGGTTCGATTTTCTCTGGATGTTTCACACCATGGATTATGCCGGGCGGGACAACTTTAACAATTGGCTGCTCAGGGCATTTTCAGTCTTTGGCCTTTTTACAGTGCTATCAGGCTTTACACTTTACGCAGTATCCTCTAAAACTTTCTTAAAAACCACTTCAAAACTTAAAAAGAATAAATGATGAACAAACTAATTTACACACTTGCACTGGGATTGCTGATCGTATCCTGCCAAAACAAAAAAGGTGAAAATGGTGGTCACGAACACCATCAGCCGGAAGCCGCAACCTCTACGGTCGACCAATCGGATAATTCGAAAAAGAGCATCCCTCAGGAAGCGCATGGCAATGTGGGTGATGCCCACGTTTCTGTGTACTACCACTCACCTGCGGTTCGAAGTAGGGTCATTTGGGGCGGCCTGGTACCTTTTGACGAAGTTTGGGTTGCGGGTGCCCACAGTGCCACCAGCATAGAATTTTCCAAAGCAATCGAGATAGAAGGTACGACCATACCCAAAGGGAAATATGCATTCTTTACTATCCCCGGACAGGAACGCTGGACGTTGATCCTAAACAAAAACTAGGAGCAGCACCTTGCTGATGATTACGATCAGGCAGAGGATATTATCAGGATCGAGGTAACACCTGAAACAGAAATGCCGCTATCAGAACGGCTTACTTATACCATTGAAGACAAAAGAGAGGGTTCGGGCGCTATCCGCATGTCTTGGGAAAAGCTAAGTGTTTCCCTTCCATTTAAAACAGATTAACCACTAAAATTTTTACTCATGGAAAAGCATAATCACGAACATCACAAGCACCATCACCACGATGATGACCACCAAAAGAGCCAATCATCAGATGATCAAACCGTCAACAAATCAGACCATCAGCATGGACACCACGACCATCATGCCATGATGATCGATGATTTCAAGAAGCGTTTTTGGATTTCTCTGGTGCTCACGGTACCGATCCTGGCATTATCTCACATGATCCAGCAATTACTGGGATTTGAGCTGACCTTTTTTGGTGATCAGTACTTCCTTTTTGGGCTTTCCACTATTGTCTTCTTTTATGGGGGCTGGCCTTTTCTCAAAGGACTTTGGGATGAGCTGAAAGACAAAAACCCGGGCATGATGACCTTGATTGCAGTGGCCATTACCGTGGCTTACGTATACAGCTCGGCCGTGGTGTTTGGTTTGGAAGGGATGGACTTCTTCTGGGAGCTGGTCACACTGATTGTCATCATGCTGCTGGGGCACTGGATCGAAATGAAATCGGTAATGGGAGCATCAAGGGCACTTGAATTGCTGGTGCAAATGATGCCTTCCGAAGCGCACCTGGTACATGGAGACCAAATCAAGGACATCAAAGTGGATGAACTGAAAAAAGAAGACATCATCCTAATAAAAGCCAATGAGAAAATACCTGCGGACGGCACAGTGGTGGATGGAGAAAGTCATCTGGACGAAAGCATGCTCACCGGTGAAAGCAAGCCGGTGAAAAAATCCAAAGGAGACCAGGTAATTGGCGGATCGGTGAATGGCAGTCAATCCATCAAGGTAAAGGTGTCCAAAACCGGCAAAGAGAGCTACCTAAACAAAGTGATCACCTTGGTGGAAGAGGCTCAGAAAGCCAAATCCAAAACCCAAAATCTGGCCAACATTGCCGCTAGATGGCTCACGTTCATTGCCATTGGTGCCGGCACGATTACACTAGTAACCTGGATCAGTCTGGGCAAACCGTTGGACTTTGCCCTGGAGCGGATGGTGACCGTCATGGTCATTTCATGTCCACACGCACTGGGTTTGGCCATACCACTAGTTGTAGCCATTTCCACTGCTGTTTCAGCAGGAAAAGGCTTGCTGATCCGCAACCGTACTGCTTTTGAAAATGCCCGGAAGATTACCGCAATGGTGTTTGACAAAACAGGCACGTTGACCGAAGGCAAATTTGGTGTCTCACGATATGAGAGCCTTTCTGATGATATGAACAAAAATGAACTGCTGTCCTTTGCCGCTTCGCTGGAGCAGCAATCGGAGCACCCAATTGCACAAGGCATTGTGAAAGCAGCGAAAGAGGCAGGCCTGGCATTGAAAAAGGTAGAAAATTTTGAATCATTAACGGCCAAGGGCATTCAAGGCAAGATCGAGGGACAAAATTGGAAAGTAGTCAGCCCCGGCTACCTGAAAGAAAACGACATAAATATCCCCGATCAGGCAGGATCTGATGAGGCAGAAACCATCGTGTATGTGCTGCAAGAGAATCTAATAATAGGCTTCATAGCCTTGTCCGACCAAATCAGGGAAGAAAGCCCTAAAGCCATCGAAACGCTTCGGGAAAAAGGCATGAAGCTATACATGGCTACCGGGGACAATGAGAAAACCGCCAAGGCAGTCAGTGAAAAACTCGGGCTGGATGGCTACTACAGTGAGGTACTGCCCCATCAAAAAGTGGAAATCATCAAGAAACTCCAAAAAGAAGGCCACTTTGTAGCCATGACGGGTGATGGTGTGAATGACGCCCCTGCACTGGCACAGGCTAATGTGGGTATTGCAGTAGGTTCCGGTACCGATGTGGCTGCTGAGACAGCCGACATCATATTGGTCAACAGCAACCCAAAGGACATTGCCAATCTGGTACTATTTGGCAGAGCCACCTACAACAAGATGATCCAGAACCTCGCCTGGGCAACAGGCTATAACGCTATCGCATTGCCACTGGCCACAGGCTTTATTCCAGGCCTGGTGATCAGTCCTGCTATAGGCGCAGTATTCATGAGCCTGAGTACGGTCATAGTGGCCATCAATGCGCAATTGCTGAAACGAAAAATTAAGAACTGACTACCCCTGCTCAGATTTGGGAAGACCAGGTAAAATCTGCTGTGTTGATTATTTGAACCAGTTCATGCAGTAAATAGACACTATGAAAATGAAAAACTCACTTTTTAAATGCCTGAAAATTATAACCAACAATATGAAGATTTAGAGGACAAACTTAGAATGATCGATCTGGAGGAAGATAACCTCCTCAAAAAATCAGAGCTGAGCTTTCAAAGGGTTCTAATTGCCATTAACAGGTTACAGAATGTCTTAACTAAAAACCTTGTAGATTCTCAAGCCGGTGAAATACTCTTCTTTAAGGAGATTTAACCCAAATACGCCTGCAAACTCATTTACAATCTCAACGTGTTCAATTTTGGAACTAACAAGCCCAATAGGGATTAAGATTAGGCGCAAGTATTATCAAAACGAATTAGATAAGCTCACAGGCTTCTTTGACAATATCTTGGAGTTTTACCTACGCAATTAAAAACCCAAAGACCACCAAAAGCCGCTTGGAAACAATGGAGTGATGAGGCACCTAGAGAGGTTCTGGAAGATGGTGACCATGGCTGTAAAAATGGAATGGGTAAGCCGGGATCCCTTTGAAAAGTATCTGCTCAAATTTCATCGAGTTGATAGGGATTTCCTTAATCACGAAGAGTTGGAGGCAGTAGAAAACAAGGACTTCAAGATTGTGCGTTTGCAGTGGGTCAGGGATCTGTTTGTGTTCAGTTGCTATACCGGACTGGCCTACATCGATGCGATGAACCTGACACCATCCAACATCACGATTGGCATTGATGGGGAGTACTGGCTTTCCACCTGCCGCCAGAAAACCGACCAACCTGTCAGGGTTCCCATCCTTCCCAAGGCCTGGGAGATTATTGAGAAATACAGAACCCACCCAAGGGCTTTGCAAAAAGGATCTGTATTCCCTATGATCTCTAATCAAAAGCTTAACTCTTATCTGAAAGAAATAGCCGACCTGTGCGGGATTGAAAAGAACCTCACCTTTCACCTGGCCAGGCATACATTTGCCACCACCGTTACTCTTTGCAATGGTGTCCCGTTGGAGACTGTGAGCAAGATGCTGGGTCATTCAAAAATCACCACTACTCAGGTTTACGCTAAAGTGGTGGAGAAGAAGGTAAGGGAAGACATGCACACTCTCCGGGAGAAGCTGGCAGCACCAAAATTGATGAGAAGGGCGAAGTAGCCCTTCGAAGTAGCCCTTTTTTGTATTTAAGTGATTACTTAAATACATTTAATTCCTTAGCTTTGTTAAGCAAATGCTTAAATACGAAGTTATGAATACATGTATCCGTGTCTTTGCCGATAGCGACCAGATCAATAGGTGCAGGGAAGACTTGAAGAGTAAAGAAGAAGGCTTTTTAGAACTGGCAGATGTACTGAACCTGGCTGGTAATGCGGTTCGCCTCAAAATCCTGTATCTCTTGAAACAGGAAAATGAACTTTGTCCGTGCGACTTGTCAGACATCCTAGGCATGACAGTGCCGGCCATTTCCCAACATCTGAAAAAGCTGAAGGATGCAGGAATCGTGACAACCAAAAAATCCGGACAAACCATCTTCTATTCAGTAGAAGCGCACAGTCAGCGGATCATTTCATCAGTGCTCGATTTGTTTAATCTCCCAAATACAATTCCTGCCCTATGATACCCAGTGATCTTACCCAAAGCATAAAGGTTTCCTTAAAAACTGCTACCGGGCAGTTGGGATATATCCTCAGTAAAATTGACGATGAGGACCAGGTGGAAAACATACTTCTCCAGTTGAAGGCGGTACAATCCACCCTTACCAAGACTACTTATGAATTATTGGATGATACCTACAGAAAAGCATTAGCAGAAAGAATCTCGTCAGCTTACCAGAACTGCCCCGGTAACTGTGGTAATGAAGAAACAATAGAAAAGCTGAGAACACTATTTCCAGAGCTTAAACTCGAAGAAGTGCCTGAAAAACTAAGGGAAGCCCGGACGGTGGAAGAAGAATTGAAGAAATTTTTATCCGAACGTTTGGACACCCCCTCCCCCCGTGACTGAACTTTGGAGAGATGTTTCAATAAAATAGTATTGATATGAAAAGTAAACTCATGATTTTGGCCACAGCGGGTATTCTCGCCATTGGTGGCCTTGCTTACGGGATCAACTCATCCCCAAAAGCTTGTCCTTTGGAAGGTACTCCAGATTGTCCAAAAGTTAGCTGCCCTTTGGCAGGCACTCCGGAATGTCCTTATGATTTGAAAGTGGCGGAAATACCCGCCTGCTGCAAGAAAAAGTAACCGGGAGGGCGCAGAGCCCTTCTTTTTTTGAAATGAAAAAGTATATGAAAAATTCGCTTTTAACCAGCGGTATTATGGCTGCACTCTTAAGTTCACTTTGCTGCATCACCCCGGTGCTTGCACTAGTGGCCGGTGCAAGCGGGATTGCCTCCACTTTTTCCTGGCTGGATCCTGCACGGCCCTTTTTTGTGGGCATTACGGTTGTAGTGTTGGGTTTTGCCTGGTACCAAAAACTTAAACCAAAGGCCAAAGGTGAAATAGAATGTGCGTGTGAGGAGGACCTACAGCCCTCCTTTTGGAAAACAAGGAAATTCCTTGGGATAGTCACCGTTTTTGCGACCCTGATGCTCACATTCCCGCTTTATGCTCACATTTTCTACCCTAAATCTGAAAAGCAAGTGATCATCGTTGATAAGTCAGACATTCAGACCGTAAATTTTCAAATCAAAGGCATGACTTGCCAGGGTTGCGCAGATCATGTTGAACATGAGGTAAATAAGCTCAGCGGTATCCTTAAAGTAACCGCATCCTACGAACAGGGCAATGCCATTGTAGAATTTGACAATACCAAAACAGGCATCCTTGAAATTGAGCAAGCTATCAACTCGACCGGATATTCCGTGACCAATAAAACAGAGAAATAAATGGAAATCATATTAGAATCAACCATCA
The DNA here is from genome assembly GCF_005281475.1 of Echinicola rosea. Lineage (NCBI taxonomy): Bacteria > Pseudomonadati > Bacteroidota > Cytophagia > Cytophagales > Cyclobacteriaceae > Echinicola > Echinicola rosea. The sequence continues at coordinate 5,803,399 of NZ_CP040106.1, forward strand.
CCTGCCCGGAATGCGGGCATCAAAAAGAAGAAACCATGCCCACTGACGCCTGTCAGTATTTTTACGAATGTGAAAATTGCCACCAGGTACTAAAACCGAAGGAAGGGGATTGCTGCGTGTATTGCAGCTATGGCTCAGCACCTTGTCCACCAGTACAATTGGATTCTGATCAAGCATGTTGCTAGCGTAGACAATGCTTTATCTGACATACATCATGTTTTAACATGTACAATGTCATAGCACCCTCAATAACCGTTGCGTACTTTTGAGTCATATTGAAGGGAATACCAAATAGATGCCCCTTCAATGGATGGCATTTTACATCAAAAAGGCTCATGAAGCGCAACTTATATATAGTCCTGCTCATTGCAATGCTCCTCCCTGGCAAAGGGATGGCAGTGTTTCAGCACTTTTGTGGGGGCGAACTGATCAGTTTCGAGCTTTTTCTAAAACACCACGAACCATGCTGTGACGATCACAGCAACCCTTGTGATGGCTGTGAGGACCAGGAAACCATCTTCTCTCTTGATGATTTCAGAGCACCTCATTCTGACATTCCGGTCATTGCTTTTTCACCTGCGGCATTGGCTCAGCCATCTTTCCATTTGCCTTCTACACAATTTTTCGAATCAAGAACATACACAAATCCTAAAAAGGCTCCCCCGGCTGGTCAGGGCGGTATCGCTCTATCCTGTTCCAGTCATTTCTTATTTAGATACATCTGATTATCAGTTAGTTGCCTGGGTTACGAAACCTTCGAGCAATGTCGGAAATGGTTCTGTAAAATATAGCTGTTCCGGGATATTCGAACAGCATTAGAACACGATCTATCCGACAAAACTATCATCAAGTTTCTTTAATCAGACTTTCAATAAAATAATTTCTGCGTGCAATTGTCCGGCAATCGCTCCATGCAAATCAAACCTCTACCGGATCTGGTTGCTTATCGAAAAAAAATAACAGCATTGGAAAAGGAAATTTCAAAGTTAAAATCGGCCATAGCCAAGAGCAAACAGTTCAATCAAAAAGTGGAATTGAACCAACAGCTAAAAGCCGCTGAAAAGGAGCTGGAGTGGCTATTTGCAGATGGGAAAGGATCAAATTGATGGAGTTCGGAATTCCGAAGAGACTGTAATCTAAACTCTGTCTGAGACTTTGAAAATCAATTAAAGTTTATAAGATAGAGTGTTATGAGCGAAGAACAAGAATCAGCATTTAAGAAGAAAGTACTTGACCAGTTTTTATCAGGAGAGTCCCTGTTCGGCAAGAACGGTGCGCTGTCTCCGATGTTGAAGGAGTTTTTGGAGGAAGCCCTCCAGGCTGAGATGGACGAGCACCTTCGGGATGAAGATGCAGGCCACAGTGCAGGCAACAAACGTAACGGCAAGGGCAGCAAGCGTGTGAAGAGCAACTTGGGAGAAGTGGAGATCGAGACGCCCCAGGACCGTCACAGCAGCTTTGAACCTAAAATCGTCGAGAAGCGCCAGCGTATCCTTGCCGATAACCTTGAGAAGCAGATCATAGGGATGTACGGGCTTGGCAGTAGCTTACGTGACATCTCCGGGTACATCAAGGAAATGTACGATACGGAGGTCTCCACGCAGGTGATAAGCGATATTACCGACCGTGTCGTCCCGAAAGTCAAGGAGTGGCAGAACAGGCCGTTGGAAGAGGTCTATTGCATTGTATGGCTTGATGCCATGCACTTCAAGGTACGTGAGGAAGGGAAGGTACGCCATAAGGCCCTATACAATGTATTAGGGATCAACCGTGAGGGGAAGAAGGAGGTACTGGGCATGTACCTTTCCGAAAGCGAGGGGGCGAACTTCTGGCTACAGGTACTCAGCGATCTACAGCACCGTGGAGTACAGGATATCCTGATCGCCTGTACCGATAACCTTAAGGGCTTTCCCGAGGCGATCGGGTCGATTTTCCCGAAAACAGAGATCCAGCTCTGCGTGGTCCACCAGATCCGGAACAGCCTGAAGTACGTGGCCAGCAAAAACCAAAAGGAGTTTGCCGGTGACCTGAAGAAGATCTATAAGGCCGAGACAAAGGACCTGGCCGAATCGGCATTGTTGGAACTGGAAGAAAAGTGGGGGAAGAAATACCCCATAGTGATCCGTTCCTGGAACGACAACTGGGAGAGGCTGAGTGCCTTCTTTGCCTATACACCGCCCATCAGGAAGCTGATCTATACCACCAATGCGGTGGAAGGCTTCCATCGGCAGGTAAGAAAGGTGACCAAGACCAAAGGGGCATTTACCAGTGACATGGCACTTCTAAAGCTGGTCTATCTGGCCACGCAGCGGATCGAGAAAAAATGGACGACCCCTTTACAGAACTGGAGCTTGACAGTCCAGCAGTTGGCCATTAAATTTGAGGGGAGGCTCCGGTTGGACATCAATACGGAAACCTAATTATTTAGTGAGAATTTTTTCCCTTCCCGGGGGCTAGCCCCCGGGAAGGGAAAGGACAGAGTTGAGATAACACTCCCATTCCGAAAGTTAGTCATGAAAAGATAACTGGTTTGAAGTTCATTTTAAGACATCCGCTTTTCCCTCCATTTATTATGCCTTTCAATAAATAGATTTTTAACCGTCATTTTTCATAAGACATTTAATCTAAGGTATCAAAAATACCTTGTTGGTGTTCAGATAAAATTGTTTTAAATTTTTCAATATTGGACTTATATAAACAATAGCGGATTTTAGTATAAGGATTCAAATGCTGATTTATACTTTTTTCAATAGTATCCACATGAGACAGGTTTTCTTGCAAAGCTTTGTTCAAAGCACCTTCTGTAAAATCACTTTTCAATAATAGAATTTCTTGAACAAAACCATCAACCTTAAATTCTGAAAAATCATAATTTGGAAAGTATTTCAATGCAACAAATAAGAACCTGAATACATCCAGTGTTTTAAGTGTTTCTATTCGCCCTCCTTTTTTTAGTCTATAATTTATCTTATTTTCTTCTTTTAAAATTTCTTTTTGAATGTTTGAAAATTCTTCATCTGCTATTTCAAAAAGGGCTGAAAGTCTGTTAATTCTTCGTTTCAAACCTTGTGGTATGCTTTTTTTATATTTTATTTTATGATCTAAAACACTCCATGCATCCTGGATAACTGTTCGAACCTGCAGCTCAATTTGAATATTATTAAACTTACCTGCATTATCAATACCCTTCAGTCCCCGTTTCAAGACCAATTTCAGATGTAAACTTTTGTAGCCAAATTTATCTTCTGTCTTTTCTAGTTGGCTTGATTTATCCGTTATTTCTAGCTCTTTGAAATACTTCCTCAGACCACGTCTTATTTCATACACCTCTTCAGCATAAAAACAAACAGCCCGAATACCAATCAAATCGGTTAGGTAATTACTGATTATTACCTCCTTTTCCTTTTTGTCAATATAGGGTAAATACTTTCTTGTGAATTTACTGATGCATTCCTCATAACTTTTTGTTCTTCCTTTAACCAATTCAACTTTAGGTATAGCACCAATTAGTTGGCAAAAGAAGTTGACTGCCGCATTATGATGTGGTAATTCGTTTTCATACCAAATCTTGAATTCTTGTATATTCTTATCAATCTCGTTCATGGGACCACATATGCAAAGATTATTTTTTACGTTAAATCACAATTCAGGATCAAGCGCATGAAATATCAACATCACCAAGGTAGGTAAATTTATCGTAAGCCTTAGATCCTAAAAAATCTCCCTTAATTAATCCACCTATTATAATACCTCTAACAAAATTTAAATCTATCTAAAAAACGGCTTTGTTCTACCTTAAAACAAACACTTCAACTCCACATTTTAGTACTCAAATGAAGCAATATTAATTAATGGTAAGTATGGTTCAAAAACTTAGCCAACAAACTTCTTGGCCACGCTCTATGATCCTAAATAAACCTAAGCAGTCAATTTCCCGCTTACAAGCGGCCAATACCTTAACTAGAGAATATCATTTCCATTTATCATACGAGCATGTTGTTTTTTAATTAATCAAAATCCATCATCCCATCAATCAGTTTCTGGTCACTTTCTTCATCCAGAATACTATCAATATATGATTTAGTTGTCCGAATATCCGAATGCCCTAATGATTCACCTACATATTCAATGGAAGCATTTTTCCTGATGGCCATAGTGGCAAAGCTGTGTCTGGCCCAATAAGTGCTTATTTCCTCTTCGAAACCCACATGATTGGCAAACCGCCTCATATGCTGGTTGATCAACCTCGTAAAATTTTGCTTGGCTTTAAATTTTTCTTCCTCGTTCATAGTATGATTGAGAACAGGAAACACAAAATCGTCTTTGCCTTTTTGCTCACTTCCATATTTATTGATCACATGCTTAGAAAATGTTGATAGTGGAACACGGATAACAATTTGGTCATCAGTAGTATCTTTCGTCTTTTCCCGGATAAATTCCAGACATTTGGGTTTGACTTGGCTCCATTTTAAATACAGAATATCCTTCATATTCATCCCTTTACAGAGATAAGAGAAGAACCAAAAGTCTTTCGCTTTTTCTTGGAACTCGTTCTCAGGCGGTGTCTCAAATAGGATCTTTAGCCCTTCCTTATTGATAGCCTTTTTCTTGTTTCTACCTTTTGGGATGCTATACCCATCTTTGCTGAATGGATAATTAGAGGGTTTTGCTATATTGAAAATATGTCTTAATGGTCTAAGATAAATGCCGACGGTTGATCTTGAATTTCCTTTATCGATCATCCATTGTTCATAGCCTTTTAGAAACCTTGGTGTAACTTCAGAAAAGTACAATCGCTTTGGCCCACGTGACTTGTTCTCTGATAAAAATTGCTTTATAGATTTTAAGCTGCAGTTATAATTGGACTTGGTGCCAATCTTTTTCTGGAGGTCCAGTTCCTCAATTTTCATTTTATATTGATAAAAGATATCCTGAGATTCCCCTTTGGGCTTAAACAGTTTTTCTTCAAAAGTATCAAAGGTAAAATCATCAATGTCCTGAGCAATGGCCTTGTATTCTAATAGAAGGGCTTCTACCTCTTCCCTTATCTCTCTTTCCCTTCTTTTGGGCTTAGAAGATTCAAAAACCTTCTTATAGGTCGATAAATCCATATCATATCCAGTGCCATAGTACCTGTTCTTTTGGGTAGCGGTATTATAAATTCGAATCTTTGAGGGGTATAATCCATTGGATTTTTTTCGCCTATTATCTAAATCCAGAGACAAAATAACCTGCTTTTCTGATTTAACTCTCTTACTGTCTAACATATACATTTTTAAAATTTGCAAAATATTTGCAAAAAAAATGCAAAATTAAGTACTAAAATACGTAAATAAACTAGTGATTTAATTTATTTAAACCACTGAAATACAATGATTTAAAAATAAACAATAAATATAAAAGATGCCAAGATCAGACTGTTAATCAGAGGGTCCTTGGTTCGAGCCCAAGTGGGCCACCCGATATACTTACTTGAAAAAGGAAAAATCTCAAGGAAAGAGGCTAGTAACTTATTAGGATTGAAAAACACCAAAACTTACGAAATTCTCACTGAAATGGTGGACCAAGATCTTATCAAAAAACAGGGCAAAGGGAGAGCCACTTACTACAAACTATAGTGGCTCCTCTCCAGACTTCCCCAAAACTATAAGCTTCTCTATCATTTCCATTTCTTCTAAAAAAGAGTTCGATCCACGTATCGCCAGCTCCACCTGACGGCACAAATCCTCATTTTGAGATTTTGTGCCGTTCTTATCAATAATTAAACCATTATCTATCGAGTGGACAAGACTAATCTTTTATTACCCTTATCATTAAGAATCTTTTAGTTCTTAATCGTTTATTTAATTTCACCACCTTTGATATCCCAGCTATCATTTTCAGAAATACCCTTAATGGAATTCTGAGGGTATAGTGCCCTAAAATTATGAAATGTCCACTGATTGTTCAAAATCTATGGATTTTGGAAAAAGGATATTATTCTCCAAATGAATATGCCTGTGCAGATCTTTTTCAAATTCATCAAGCAAAGAGTAGGTTACTTTATATGTATTACATGCATCCAATGGGGCCTTGTAGTTATTTGAAAGTTTTGAAATTTTTTCAAACCTATCTCCCTCAGCTTCATGCTCCTCCATCATCATCATCACTGGATTACTAACGCTTTTGAAATGTGGAGCCGGCAAAGACTCTTTTTCTTTCGACAATTTTATCATTTTCCTCACATAAGGAAATAGAATCAACTCTTCTTTCTTCATATGTGCAGTAAGCTCTCCAGCTGAAATTTGAAATAAATGATGTATCTCAAACAATTCGGGATGGGCTTTACCATGTACTTTACAGAGTTTCTCTAGATATTGTAAAAGCAGGGGTATCCTCTCTTCCACATACCGATGATGGTGCTTTTCAATATAATCAGCCAATGAATCCAATGGCCAATTTTTAAAATCTTCCTGCTTTTCACCTGAATTTCGAACGACTTTATCCAAAGCGGATATTACTTTATCAGGATCTAGGCCCTTGGCAAGGCATGCTTCCTCTATGGTACGCCCCCCTTTACAGCAAAAGTCTATTTTAAATGACTCAAAAACAGGCGCTGTCCGATAATCATCAGCTACGACTTCCCCGATTATATTTTTTTTCTCCAACATATTACTTTGATTTTAAGATCCTTTTATCTTTTATTTTATCGCACCACTTGTACTTTTGTTTTATACAAAGATATAACAAAAACAATAAAAGACAAAATTGTCCTTTATTGTTTTTGTGTCTCTAATACCTACTACAGAGCGATACGAGTACTAGGATGGATGAAGGAAAGGACGATTTAACAAAACCTTATTTTATTATTCTTTTTAGAGTAGCCCTTCCATCCGATACCTCCTTAGCAAGATCCTTAACACTCTTATTGACCAACATTTTAAATAAATTCTCACGTAGTCTTTTAAACTCGTGATGTATCGGGCAAGGATTTTCATTAGAACACTCTTTAAGACCAAGGCCACAGCCAACAAACCATTCTGCGCCGTCAATGGCATTAACTAAGTCAATAAGTTTAATCTCAGCTTGATTATTATCAAGATAAAACCCACCATTTGGCCCTTTTGAAGAATTAATGATTCCTAGCTTGGATAACGACTGCAAGACTTTGGCAGTAAAATTCTCCGGAGCATCAGTTTCTTCACAAATCTTTTTGATCCCTATTTTTTTTCCATCCTTACTAAGAATCCAAATGCAGATAACTGCTCTTATTCCATATTCACATGCTTTGGAAAACATATCATGATGGCTTACTATTTTGTCTATGGTAAAGTAATCCAAACACAAAGCCGAAAAGCCCTAAAGTGCCCAATGCAAAAACAGTATCTCCAACCACCCTTAACCAGCGAAAAGTCCCCATTAGAGGTTGTTGCAGAAATTCCGCTGACCGTGCATACCACATTCCTTCATTAACACTTGCCACAGTTTGCATCAGACCAACCGGTAAAAGACTCAATAACGCCATCAGTAACAAACCTATATTGATAGACCAAAATGAAAAACCTATCAGACGGTCATTCCACACCTGATCGCGGTATAGACTACGTAACACAAATAGCATTAGGCCAATTCCTAGCATGCCATATACTCCAAATAAGGCCGTATGGCCATGAAGCGGTGTGGTATTTAAGCCTTGCATATAGTAAAGGGCAATAGGGGGATTGATCAGGAATCCAAAAATCCCTGCGCCAAGAAAATTCCAGAATGCCACAGCAATTAGGCAATAAATTGGCCACTTATAATCTCTAAGCCAAACGGTCAGTTTGCTCAGACGATAGTTATGAAAAGCCTCAAATCCAATAAGTACCAAAGGAACTACCTCAAGAGCACTGAAGGTAGCCCCCAAAGCCATAACGGCCTTAGGCGTACCTGTAAAGTACAGGTGGTGAAAAGTACCCAATATCCCACCTGCCAGAAAAATAACTGTAGCAAAAATCACCGCTGAACTGGCTGATTTAATTTTAAGCAGCCCCATTCTTGTAAAAAGAAAGGCTGCTACCACAGTAGCAAATACCTCAAAGAAACCTTCTACCCAAAGGTGAACTACCCACCACCTCCAGTATTCTGCTATAGCTAGATTAGTTTGTCTACCCCACATCAACCCCGCCCCGAAAAAAAGCGCAATAGCAGCACATGAAATAAGAAACATGGTCAAGAGGTGTTTTTCCTGGGTCCTTTTTTGGAATACAGGCACCATAGGGCGAACCATTAAAGCCAGCCAAATAAACAGACCAATTAGCAAGAAGGCCTGCCAAAACCTTCCTAGCCCCACATATTCATATCCTTGGTGTCCAAACCAGAAATTGTTAACATAGCCTAGTTTTTGCATGATCCCCATCCACTGACCGGCCAGGGAGCCTAAAACTATCACTAAAAGTGCAATAAAAAGGAAATTCACACCTGCCCTTTGGAATTTGGGGTCCTTTCCTGTTAATGAAGGGGCAATATACAAGCCAGTGGCTAGCCAAGCTGTTGCAATCCAATAAATGGCCAACTGAACATGCCAGGTTCTGGATGCTGCATAGGGTAAAATTTCAGCAAGAGGAAAGCCATACAACAGATTTCCCTCTACCCCATAATGGGCAGTAATAACCCCCATCAGGACTTGAATGAGGATTAACAGGTTGACCACCCAAAAATACTTTTCAACTGCCCGCATTGAAGGAGTGATACGCTGTCGCATTAAAGGGTCCTCTTGGGGAGCACTGACCTCCTCTTCTTTATTCTTGGCATGATAAAATACCAGTATTCCTGTTCCCATTAGTAACATGATCACACTAAAACCTGTCCACAGGATCAAATCTCCAGTAGCTTTATTTCCAACCAATTCCTCTGCAGGCCAATTGTGCGTATATGTCACATTACTGTTTGGCCTTTCTGTAACACATGCCCAACTTGCCCAGAAGAAAAAAGCATTCATTTCTGCCATACGCTGGGTATCCTTAATCGCATTTTTGGGAATGGAATAATAATTTCTAAGTTCTTCCAGCTCACTCTCCTCGCTTCCCATAAACAGTTTCGAATAATAGGAGCTGAGTGCAGTAAACGCTTCATACCTTTTGGCAGAAATGGTAATGCGACCACTCTCTTGATTATAGGTATTTTCACGAAGTTCTTGTTGAATCTTTGCTTGCAATGCAGCCTGTAAAGGCCTATCCGCGTCATTGTAACTAGCAAACCCCTCCTGACGTGCCAGGTCATCCAGTAGGTACATAGCTTCACGATGGAGCCAATCTGCTGTCCAGTCCGGTGCCAAATAGGCCCCATGCCCCCAAATAGAACCAACTTCTTGCCCTCCCATTGTTTGCCAGGCATTTTGGCCATTTTTGATATCTTGACCAGAAAACAACAGATTACCATGTTCGTCTACTACCTGATCAGGTATGGGAGGTGCTTTTTGATATATTTCATAGCCGTAATAGCCCAATACAGCAAATGAAATCCCAACTACAAGCCCAAAGGCTATCCAAAGTTTTCTTTCTGTTTTCATAATGATAATTTTAAGATTTTAACACCTTTTTATCTTTTATTTAATTAAATAATTCGTTTCTTTCATTCTCCTGACTTTTGCAACCAAGCCAACCAATAGCATAATAAACATAAGCAGTATAACCAAGCCATTGATTACAACAAAAACCTTCCTCAATGGAGGAATCTCCAATATGCTGGCTACCATCCTCGAGGCCAAACTAAATTCAAACACCATTATTCCCCACCAAAGCTTGTCATAAAAAACAGTTCCTCTTAGGTTTAAAAACAAAGGTAAAAGCTTTGGGGCATGCCCCCAAATCATTGAAAATGCAAAGCCAAGAAAAAAGGTATGTAGCAGTACATCGTAAAAATAAGGATGGCTGCTCCCGATCAACAACCATATACCATGACCTATCAACCAAGTATAGCCTAATAAAATAGCCAATTTGCAAAACCGATTTTCAGAACTGTTGGAAAGGACACCTTCATGTAAATCACTTACCAAAAACCATGTTCCTATCCCAACAATTGCGTATCCCATGAATATGGTCCCATTTCCATGAAAGGGAAGAAACATCCCAAAAAAGAAAATACCAAATAGGACCAATAGCACTGCCAAGTACCTGTTTGCCCAAGAACGCTCACTGCTCAATTGCAACCTTTCCCCCAAAATGGTCAAAAGTATGAAAGCCTCCCACCACGAACTTCCCATAGCTATCATATTACTTTTATATACCAATAAGTTGCCAGTAAGCCAGCACAATGCCCCTATTAGCATCATCCATTTTCCTGCTTTAGGATGATTCATTGACTGAAAATAGACCATAGCGATCAAGCCTATACTAGAAAGGATTAGAAGGACTAGGCCTACTGTCAATTCGCCTAAAATAAAAAAAACAGCTGAACTCATACTCAGAACAGGGACAATTGCCCACCCTTTCTGCTTCATCTCCAAGTTTCGTTCCATACTGATCAAGCTCCCCATAAAACCTCCGGTCATCAAGAGTCCATGAGCCATACTTATTCCTTGGCCAGGAAAAACAAAACAACCAGTTCGTAAAAATCCACCTGTAATCCCAGACACCAGCACCAAAAGAATGATCGGGAGCCCCCAGCCACCTTTTAATAATCGATTGATCATATTTTTAAAGGTTTTTATGACGAAACAACCTTAGTGATAGTAATAATGGCAAAATCACCCACACCAACAAAGCCATAAGGGCCACTATTGTACTCCAAGTAGACTCAAAAAAGTGTTTAAAAACCGCTCCACTATATCCCATTAGCGCCGCTGCTTCTGTACGCATCAACACCAAAACCCTCCCCAAATCCACAGGATTCAAAAAAGTTATCATCAAGACAACCTTTTCTATTGGGTAATCACTAAAATTATACATCAATAGCAAAACCACCCCATCAAATACCAGAATAAAGTAAGCCCAAATCAATAAAGACAAGCCCATACCTCTAGCTTTATCTTTAGCAACAACGCCAGCAAATATTGCCATTGACACAAAAACCCAAACCAAAGCCAATGCAACCAATAGCAGGCTCCAAGCTGCAGAACTCCAATGCAACCACCACAAAGCATATCCTAGCCCAATGGCTACTACCAAACTAAAAACAAGTCCCAAACCGATCAACAGGCTTCCCAAAACCTGCCCCCTTTGAACTGGCTGCGCCAACATCAGAGATACAAAGTCGGACATATTATAATAATATATGGTAGAGAAAATCATCACCAGCATAGGAACTACCAGCAAAACAAGACTCAACACACTCACCAAAGCCTTATCTTCCTGCCCTTCCAAACTAAATATCCCCATTATCACAAATAAGAAAAACAGGGCAAAAAGATGAATTATCCAATTTTGGAGGAGGTCTGTCAGAATAAATTTCGTCAGTTTATACATAAGCTTCTTTTGGGTTTAGCAAACAGGCCATTATTCGATTCAATCGCTGCTCGCTGGTTGTAGCTTTTAACTCTTCTATACTTTTATAAAACCTGACCCTTCCATCCATTAGATACAAAACATCAGAAGTTATTTCATCCAAGTCATTTAATATGTGAGAAGATATCAAAATCAGTTTTCCCTCTCTTCTGCTGGATTTAAGCTTTGAAATAAGAATTTCATTGGACAAAGGATCTAAGCCCGCCGTAGGTTCATCCATAATCAAAATTTCGGGACGGAAAAGGAAGCACAGTGCAGCACTGACCTTTTGACGCATTCCTCCAGAAAGTGCTCCCAAACGCTTTTTGCCCATCTCCTCCAATCCAAAATCGTGATAAAGTTCTTCATCGTAACCCTTTACTCCACTCCTGACAGACTTTACAAGAGCAAACAATTGGTCAACCCGCATATGTTCGGGAAACTGGTTTATCTGTGGCATATATCCTATTTGCTCCCGGTACCTATATTGACCATGAATATTTTTCCCATTGATCAGTACCCTTCCTGAATTGGGGATGACCAAACCCAGGAGTATCTTTATCAATGTCGTTTTCCCTGATCCATTTGGGCCGATAAGTGCTAGACATTGTCCCTTTTCAAATTTTATATCAATATGGTCAAGTACCGATAGCTTACCATATTTTTTCGTCAGGCCTTCAATACTAATCATAACTTATTGGTTTCATCATTGGTTTTTCATCCTGTAGTTGTTCCGGTATAATTTGCGGGAACAGTTTTTCTGCCAATTCCAGGCTTTTTACAATCAAACTATGTAACAACATCGATGCAGATGGAATCCGGTGGGTAATAATTGCAAATAGGTTTACGGGACGATAGGGCACATCCCCTATTCCATCTTTATCCAAATCATAGCCATGGTACTGGGACCAATAATTTCCTTCAAAATGATTTAGACTGGACTTGGAGTTAGTTAGAACCTCAAAAGTATTTCCAATGAAATTGTTTTGATGAATATTATTATCCACGCAATTGCCTTTAATATCCATTGCTTTCCCATTATGCGAAAATTCATTGAACCTGATATTTAACCTATTAGCACCCTCTGCATAAACTCCAACTGTATTATGTTGAAAATCATTCCTATGAATCAGTCCGTCAGAAATTTCCTTTAGTAAAATACCATAAGATGCCCCTCCCCAATTATTGCGAAAAACATTGCTGACCATTCTAATGTGTTTACTAAACATCACTGCTACACCTGCACCGTTCCGTTGAAAGATATTATTCTCATAGGTATCGTAGTTAGAAAACATGAAATGCAAACCATAACGCAGATTATCCTCACTGATATTCCCATAAATCCTGCTTTGGTCGACAAACTCGAGATATATTCCATCTCTATGTCCACTTACTATATTATTTTCAATAGCGATCTTTCTACATTTCCAAAGGTGAATGGCATTGCCCGCATAAGCTTCTTGGTCTGCCATACCGCTTATTTTATTGTTACGGATCTTGCATTCCTGTGCATTTTGCAGGTAAATCCCGAAAAAGGTGTTTATCAATTCATTTCCCTCTATGACCACCTGACTTACCTCTACAAGGCGAATAGCGGCTCTATCTTCAAGAAAATCTTCTCCTACATTCTTGAAAACCAATCCTTTTATCTGCACATTATTTGAAAAAACCTTTATAATCTCTCCTTTGAATCCCCCATCAATCACTGCATTGCCCTGGCCAATTATCGAAAGAGGTTTGGTCACCTGCAGGCCATACTCTTCATAGATTCCTGAATGGACAAACAGAGTATCATGGGCTTGAGAGTTCTCCAAAGCTTCTTTGATAGGCCTACTTCCATCACCAGGTCGAATATGCCAAACAGTAGCTTCAACCTCATAGGCCAAAAACAGGGCAAGAACCATCATCAATAGAACAATGCTTTTCATCAATCAAATTTTATGGCTTACTACTGACTAATTCTTCCCAGCTCATTAATTTTCCCTTTGGGGCAGCTTGGGGTAGAAATGCCGCGATGTTTCTTCCCATAGGACTCTTATACTCCTGAGAAACGGCAAATACCAGTGATGCCACCGGTTTCAATGTTCCAGTACCATCATAGGGTAAAGCCAGTATTTGTTGATAATCATTTGGCTGCTCCTGAATAAAGTCCATCAAACATTCCAAAGCATCAAACTTATACACCCTGTGTTTATCTGTAATCAATTCAGCACCAAAGCGCTTATCCACAATTCCCATCTTACAATAATGGCAGTAGTCTTCTCCAAACAGAATGGGCTCGGGACCTGAACTGCAACCAAATCCGATTATAACAAGCCAAACTATCATCAATTTAGCGGACACCAGTTTGCACATCATCAAAGTCTATTTTTGTTTACACATAAACCCTTTTTCCTTTTAAATAAAAGGCCCCTGCCCCTAACAAAATGGCCAAGCCAAGAAACACTCCTCCCCAGTTAGGATAAGACCGGACATAAAAATTAAGAAGGTCTTTTTCACCAAATAAAGGAGGCATATAATTCATATTGGCAATTTTTATAGGAGCATTAGGGTCTAGATTATGCCCATAATCGTACAGCCAAAGATAAAAGTCATAAATACCCAATGCTCCAAGTCCAATCATTACCAACACCCAGGATAAATAAAACCAAGGCCTATTGACTCCTATACAGATCAATCCAAAAGCCATCATTCCTATTACTACCCATGGAAAATATCTCAATTCAGGAATGGCATCGGGATGGATCGGCTTCATACCGATATAATGGTTCAGAATATTGATGTTTTGGATGATATGTTTATCATTTCCGGATATTTTATTGATCCAGATATACAAGTCTAGACCACCGGGAAATTGGGCTGCCTCTAAGGTAATTTTCCAAAGTGGCTGAAGAAACAATATTCCTAAACACAAGACTGCACCTAGCATTAGAAATTGGGCAATATGACTTTTACCATTCACGGTTCAATTATTTAGACTTGTTTTCCAATTGTTCATAAAACTTTTCCGCTTGTTCCTGGTTTTCCCTTAAAGTTTCATTCAATCCCCATTTCAAAGGAACATCTGCTCCTTTTGCTGAAACACGGGCGTAACCGGACATCTCTTGGTGCAACGCAGAGCAGAAATCCGTACAGTAAAAAGCATATACTCCCACTTTCTTAGGTTCCCAAAGTAAGGTTTTCGTCTGGCCAGGCATCACCAACAGTTCTGCGTTAGTTGCCCCTTGTATCGCAAATCCATGGGGCACATCCCAGTCCTGCTCCAAATTAGTCACATGGAAAAACACCTTGTCCCCCACTTTGAAGCCTTCAATATTGTCCGGGGCCAAGTGACTGCGCATAGCTGTCATATAAACATGAACCTCATCACCTTCTCTTACCACCTTAGTTTTACTTTCTCCCAAGGTCGCATAAGGGTGGGCGTTTTCTTCAATATTGTAAAACTTCTTGGAGTTTGGTTTGACTTTATCCGCCCTTATGGCCTGTGCATAATGCGGTTCCCCTTTCGTTGGGAAATCCAGTAAGAGTTTCATTTTATCTCCACTTATGTCAAAGAGCTGGGCTGAATGTGCAAGTTCTGGTCCTGTAGGTAAATAACGGTCCTTGGTAATCTTATTCATTGCCACCAAATATTTCCCTTCTGGTTTCCTGGTTTCTCCTCCTGGAATGACCAAGTGACCCGGAGAATAAAATGTAGCTTCCCTATCCAATATCTCAAGATTGTCCACATTCCATTTGACCACTTCAGAGGAAATAAAAAAGGTTGTATAAGCATTTCCACGTTCATCAAATTCGGTATGCAAAGGACCTAGCCCTGGTTTTTGAAGTATTCCATGAAGCCCTGCATCGTAATTGATGACTGGAATCCCTTCTATTTCCCCATCAAAGTTCTTTTCTTCAATAGCTTTCATGATTTTACTAAAAGAATATACCGACATGTCTGCTGATAATTTACCATTACCCACAATATATTCCCCTGAAGGGTCCACATCACAGCCATGTGGGGATTTGGGAACAGGAATGAAATAGACCATTTCAGGACAGTCCTCAGGCTTCAAAATCCTTGTCATCTTCATTTCTTGGGAATGGGCAATCCCTGTACTCTCATCCATAAGATTATGGTAATAGGAAGTAGGTCTTTCTGTAAATTTACCAGCAGCAACATACTCTTCTGCTTTCTTCCAGTTGATAATTGCCATAAGGTCTTTATCTTTTTGGGAAGCATTCACTTCCAAAAGGGAATGCGCTTGCTCAGAATTATAGGTGGTCAGAAAACTCCAACCATGGGATACTGCTTTTCCATTTCTTGCCAGATCATAGTTGAACCCTGGCATTTCTATCTGAAATGCCAGTTCCATGGTTCCATGATCTTGATCCAAGGACACATAGTTGATCAACCCCTTGAAATTTTCTTTATAGGTATCGATAGGGACATCCTTTTGTGGAATAGGAATGCTAAACCGTGTTCCGGAAACCAAATACTCCGAGTTTTCCGTGATAAATGGCGCACAATGAAGGCCGGCGACATCGGGAATTTCAAGTATTTCGACCGTTTCGAATGTACTAAGATCCACCCGGGCAATGCGAGGGGTGTTGTTCCCGTTCACAAACAGCCATCTTCCGTCAAACTCTCCATTTTGTTGGGAAAGCTCTATGTGATGGGAATCATCCCAAGGAACAAAGCCATAGGAGGTATTGAACATAGGCTTACTCTCTTCACTATAACCATAGCCGTTTTCTGGATATTGGGAAAAAACAGGCACCTCACGCAACAACCTTCCGGATGGCAATCCATAAACAGTAATCTGCCCACTAAATCCCCCTGAGAGAAAGGCATAGAATTCATCATACTCACCAGGAGCTATATACACCTGCTCCGCGGCATCTCCTTCGATAACCGTCGTTGCATTTCTTTGCCCGCAGGCAACCACAAGGGCCATCCCCCCCATAATGGTTACCAAACTTATGATCATATTTACTTTTCTAGTTCTCATTTTCTTATTCTGTTTAAAAACACTAAATCAAATGGCTCCATCTTTTTCTCCGGTCTTGTCCAGATCGTTTCGACGTAAAAATTCAAGAATATCCCGGGCATCCTTCTCTTTTACATTTTGGTTAGGCATACGCGTTAGGCACTCCTCCAAAAGTTTTTGAGCCTCGGGATCCTTGTCCAACATCACATCGGTATTAGTAATCATGTTCATGATCCATTCGGGTTTTCTACGATTGGTAACCCCCTGAAATCCGGGCCCCACTACACGCTGGTCTGTAAGTTTATGACATGAGGCGCATTTCATGTCATAAATAGCCTGTCCTTCAGCCACCATGGCAGCATTAGGCTCATCTGAGAGCTCCACATCAGTGATGCCACCTACCCCTTTTCCTTCTTGAATAGAACTGGGCAGTTCACTCTTTATTTCTGTTCCCGTATCAGTTTTCTTTTCTTCGCCCCCTCCCCCTGATCCACAGGAACTGATCAGTGATGTGACCAATAGAATTAATGGTAAGATTCGTTTTTTCATCGTAAGCTGGATTTTTGGTCAAGATTTATTTTTACAATTTTATAAATGGATATTGTTGTTCATGTAAATGGCAGCAATTGCTTATTAAGAAGAACCCGTTTGTTAAATAACAGATAAACCAACTGTCCTGCTACCCCCAATACTAATAAACACGATGCTGCCCAGAGTATCTCATGATAGGCTGGCATAGCCCCCAAACGAAAAGCATACATTCCACCTTGGACAAAAAGCAGTGCTTCTGTTCCTAAAAAACCAAGCAACCAGCAAGCCAAGGCCCAAACCGGATAATCCACCTTAAGCCAATGGTATAGCATTAAAAGCCCCCAAGCACTCACTGCACCTATCATAAACAAATGAATATAACCAACTATTAGGGGCCGGACAGTAGTGGACATTTCTACGGCAAAAGGTGTAACGAGTGCTATCTGAAGCAAAACTTTCAAACTCAGAGAAAACAATCCGAAATAAAATAGGTACTTTGCTATTTTCTCAAGCCCGTCAATAGTTACTTTAATTGATTTCCAAAACATTCCTATCCACATACCCACAGCAATCGCCTGAAAGAGCACTCCTGCTGAATTGAGCAGGTAAAAAACCGAATGCCCATAAGCCCAAAATAGTATATGAAAATAGGTCAATAAAATACTTGCCACGTACAAGCCCAAAAAAAGCCGAAATTTATTGCCAGTATCTTTAAATTTTCGCTGACCTATGAAAATCATCAACAAACCTATGGCCACCGTCAAAAACCAACCGTTAAATTGAAAATGAAGGTAAAACTGAATAGCCGCTTGGTATAGCATAGAACCTTTGCCAATCAAAGCCATAATGGGGCCAATTGCCAAGACGCCGAGGGTAGAAATTACCATACAGCACAATCCCATCCGAAACCAATAGTTGAGACTTTGATCCCCTGTCCTCATATCTCTCCAGATCCCATAAACAAAGAAGTAACTACCTACTATATGGATTGTTGAAAAACTGATAGAAACAGGACCATATCCCTCTATGGGGAAGCTGACCATCATTCCAAGTACAGAAAGCTGGGTGATATAAAACAGCCTTTGATAATAAGAGGCATTTTGTTTGCCTTTCGGAACCAACCTATCTACCATCAAAGCATAAGACAACAAATAAGCCCAGCCCAATAAAGCCACATGGGAATGCCCATGAAGCCAATTTCGGTAATCTATCCAAGAAATTTCCCAAATAAATACCATCCGCAACAACAGGCCCATTACGGCGGCCACCAAAAAATTAAATAGTACCACTTTAGTCCATGATCTTCTCATATGACATCTTGTTTCCTTTAATATAACACTCTTCTCAAGAATTAACAAATATTATTCCGCACAAATGAATATTTACGTTATTTAATTTGTGTAATAAATATTATATCCGATTTATATTGCTTTCAAAAGCAATCGCTTTTGGAAATAGAATAGCACTTTCAAGGAAAATATGTAAATGAAGCTCTTTCTCAAACTCATTTAGTAATGCGAATGCCACCTTGTAAGTCTTGCAGGCATCCTTTGGTGGACAATAATCAGATGTCAAGTTTCTAATCTGTTTGAAATCATCCACATCCAATTCATGCTCTCTCATCATTTGCAACACATGGTATTTGACCGATCTAAACCTAGGATCATCCAAACTACTTCCCTCATTTGCCAATTGGACCATTTTTCTGATATAAGGAAAAAGTATTAATTCTTCTTTCAATAAGTGGCTATTAAGCTCACTAGCTACCTTACAAAAACCTCTATAAATATCCAGCAATTCTGTATGATCATCTCCGTGTAACCGGCACAGCTTATTCAGCATATCCAAAAGCACGGGAACCCTTTGCTCTATATAACTATGGTGCTTCTTTTCAATATAATCTGCCAATAAGTCTATGGGCCAAGTGAAAAATTCCTCTAAGGAAAAGCTCTCTTCCGACTGTATTAATCCCAAAGCCTTCATTAGATTACCTGGCTCCAATCGAAAACCCGTACAGTCTTTTTTAAAGGCCTTAAAGATAGCCGCATTAAGATTTTCAGACACCAACTCATCATTTGGTTTATTGTTAAAAGTCATCATAAAGCTCACTATTAAGATTAAAACACCTTTTTATCTTTTATATACTTAAAATATAATCATCCCCAGATCTTCTTAATATTAATTGTCAATCTTTTATTAATACTGACCCGTCCGAATTTTCAGAAACAAGAGACATCTTCCCCACATATTTCTATCTATAAAGTTAAGTTTTATTTGAATAAAAGACAAATTTGTCTTTTATTATTATCTATCATTAATCCATTCTACAAAACAGGTATTAGTTTCTGATAGTTTTAACCGGTACAGTTCTATATTTTTTGGTAGACCAATGGCTATTTTTTCCTTTATCCAAAGTATCAATCTCTCAGCAGTTGGCTCAAATGGTAACCATAAAACATCCTCTCCACTAATGGCAAATCGCTTAATATTTTGATGGTTGTCTTTCAGTACCAGTCGATGGTCCAGTAAAATGATCACTTCCTTTTCTACCAGCTCCTTGATCACATTGAAGTCAACAAGCATATCTGTGCCTTCTGCCAATTCCCCTGTGATACTTACTTCCAACTTATAACTATGTCCATGCAAAAAAGAACATTTACCCTTATAATCAGAAAGCAAATGGGCCATTTCAAATTCAAATCGTTTAGTTATGCTCAGCATGCTCTTCTAATTGATCTTTAAAGGATTTGCACATAACTTCAGCTACATCCAATAAATTCTGAAGTTCTATACCGGATTTGCTGGCTTGTTTGCGTTCAATGATGATTTTCCATTTTTCAACCTTACTACTTACCTGATTTATTAATGTTATTTGATCTTTACTGAAAATCAACTTGTTCATTTCTTTTTGAAGAGATGTCCTAATTTCCAAAAATTGAGGAACTTCCTCTAAGGAACATTTACCCATTTCCTTAAGACCTTCACTTATATTCAATGGCGGATTAGATATTTCGAATTTCACAAGTTCCTTTGCCAATTTCCGGGCAAATACCACTCCTTCTGTCAATGAATTGGATGCCAATCTGTTTTTACCGTGCAGTCCTGTGGATGCACATTCTCCCAAAGCATAAAGCCCTTCCAAACTGCTCCTTCCCAGTAAATCAACTACTATACCTCCACACTGGTAATGTGCTGCTGGTAATATGGGCAACAGATCTTCAGCAGGATGAAAGCCCAAACCAAGGCAATTTCCCACTACTTGTGGAAAATTCTTCTTCAAACATACACTTCCCAAATGACGGGCATCCAAATAGAGATAGTCTACTCCCTTACTGGTCATTTCATTTTCCATCAAAGCACAGATGATATCTCTCGTCGCCAGCTCCCCCCTCTTGTCCCCTTTCCATAAAAACCGTTCACCCTGATCATTGACTATATGTGCTCCTGCACCTCGCAAGGCTTCAGTGAGCAGTAATGCCCTTCCGTTCTGCCTATCATATAATGCGGTGGGATGGAATTGGTAGTAGTGCATATCCCTGAGCTCCACTCCCGCCCTACTGGCCATGGCCACTCCATCCCCTGTCGCGATTTCAGCATTGGTCGTCCTGGCAAACAATCGCCCACAGCCACCGGTCGCCAGAATGGTAATGTCTGAATGGATGATCACAGGATTCCCATTGGAAAGGTCAAAGCCTTTAATGCCGCAACATTTCTCGAGTTTTCCTCCATATTCAAAAGAAATCCCCCATAAATCCTTGGCCAGATAACCGGACAAAACCTTTATCCGATCATGGATAATGACACAATTCCATAGCACTGAGAGCACTTCTTTTCCTGTCCAATCCTTTTGATGGACTATTCTAGGATGGGCATGTCCTCCTTCCATGCCTAATTGATAATCTCCGAGGGTTTCTTTGTCAAATTTCACTCCCAATGTTTCCAACCAGTGTATCGCCTCAGGTGCTTTCCTTACAAAATAATCCACTACGGCTGCTTGATTTACCCACCTACCTGCTCTAAGGGTATCATTGAAATGAGATTGGAAGCTATCATGATCTGGACTCATCACGGCGGCCATTCCTCCTTGAGCATGCTGACTGTTACTGTTTCTGTCAAAACTTTTATCCAACAGGGTAATTCGATATTCGGGATATAAATGAGCCATTTCCAAAGCACAGGATAAACCCGCTATCCCAGTACCTACAATCAGTACATCCGTATGAATCAGGGTCTCTTTCATTTTCAATCTAAGCTCAACATGCGTTCAATAGGCCTAAGAGCGGATTTCATAAGGCTTTCGTCCAACTGTATTTCCGGTTTTCCATGCAGCAGGCATTCATATATTTTTTCCATCGTATTCATTTTCATGAAGGCACATTCGCTGCAAGCACAACTATTATTGTCCTTTGACGGGGCAGGAATCTGCAGCTTCTCAGGAGCCCGTCTTTGCATTTCATGAAGTATGCCGTGCTCAGTGGCTACTATGAAAGTGTCCTTATCGGAGTCTTGCACATAGTTTAACAAGGCAGAGGTAGAACCTATAAATTCAGCCACTCGAATTACATGATCTTCAGATTCTGGATGGGCTATCAATCTTGCAGCGGGGTATTGTTGCCAAAGTTTCATGAGCTTCTCCATTGAAAAAGCCTTATGAACCATACACTCTCCGTTCCAAAGCACCATATTCCTACCTGTTTCCTTGATCAGGTAATTCCCCAAGTTCTTATCAGGAGCAAATAGTATCTGCTTATCTTCAGGAATAGCCTGGATCACTTTTAGTGCGTTTGCCGAAGTGCATACCCAATCACTCTCTGCTTTGACCTCTGCAGAACAATTAATATAGGTCACTGAAATGTGATCAGGATATTGCATCTTCCATTCCTTAAAGGCCTTTCCGGTACAGGAGTCTGCCAACGAGCATCCGGCATCCAAGTCAGGCAACAAAACCTTTTTGGACGGATTGAGTATTTTGGCTGTTTCTGCCATAAAATGCACCCCAGCAAAGACAATCACTTCCGCATCACTGTCTCTGGCCTTTCTGGACAAATCCAAGCTGTCCCCTACAAAGTCCGCCAAGTCTTGAATGGCTGGATCTTGGTAATAATGTGCCAGGATTACCGCCTTATAATGCTGTTTTAATTGATGTATCTTTTCTAATAATTCTTCCATGAATACACTTACTAATGTTCTTCCGAAACCAAAACAAAGTGAAACAATTGATCGACTGATCCCTATTTCTCCATTTTTTCCGCAATAAAAACCGTCCTGCTTTTATCTTCAGAATTGGAAGGCAAAGCTATAATACAAGTCTAATAGGCACTAATTATCAAGCATTTAATTTCGGACAAAAAGGTATGATTTTAATCATAAGTATCTATGACTTTTTCACTATTTTCCACTTATAGCAATTGATATCTTTGAAAGGTTTCAAATAATTTTCAACCCATCATTTATGGAACATTACGTCATCAAAAGGAATGGAAACTATGAACCCTTTCGGGCCTTCAAAATTGAGGATGCTCTAAAAAAAAGCTTCAAGAGCATTTCTGCCTCCTATAACCCTACTATCTATAAAGAGGTTATTAATCTGCTACAATCCCGAACCACTTGGGCTGTAGAGGAAATTCAGGATATAATTGAAAAATCCCTATTTAAAAATGGGGACTTCGATGCCATGCGCTCCTTTATGCTCTATCGACACACAAGAAAGCTTCAACGTGAACATATCCAAGGACTAAATGAGGACACAACCTATATCGATAGCACCCAAACCATCGAGGAATACATTAGCAGAACGGACTGGAGAATAAAGGCCAATGCGAATACTTCCTATTCCAATGCAGGACTGGTCAATAATGTGGCAGGAAAGATTATCGCTAACTTTTGGCTAGACAAAGTATATTCTAAGGAAGAGGGATATGCCCACCGCAATGGGGACATCCATATACATGATTTGGACTGTCTTACTGGATATTGTGCAGGATGGAGCCTGAGGGTGCTCTTGAATGAAGGATTCAATGGTGTCCGAAGCCGAGTAGAAAGCCGTCCCCCCTCACATTTCAGGGAAGCCCTGGGACAGATGTCTAACTTTTTGGGCATACTACAAAGCGAATGGGCCGGTGCTCAGGCCTTCAGTTCTTTTGACACCTATTTAGCTCCTTATATCTTTAAGGACCAGCTAGAATATGAAGATATTCTAAAAGCCATCCGAAGCTTTGTCTATAACCTCAATGTCCCTGCCCGGTGGGGACAATCCCCTTTTACCAATATTACCCTGGACTGGGAAGTTCCTGATGATTTGAAAGATCAAATACCAACTAAAAACAACCAGCACCTATTCAAGGGACTGACACCTGATAGGCTATTGGAAAAGGCCCGTAATCGGGGGGTAAAATCATTAGAAGAACTAAAATACAGTCACTTTAAGCCCGAAATGGACTTAATCAATAAGGCTTATTATACAGTAATGACAGAAGGTGATGCTAATGGTCAGCCCTTCACCTTTCCCATCCCTACGGTCAATATTACCGAGGACTTTGATTGGCACGGACCAAACACTGACTTGCTATTTGAAAATACCGCAAAGATCGGTTCTTCCTACTTCCAGAATTTCATAGGAAGTCAGTATATCATTGATGAAAAAGGGGAGAAAACTGAAAACCCTAATGCTTATAAGCCCAATGCCGTCCGAAGTATGTGTTGCAGGCTTCAGTTGGATTTACGTGAGCTCCTAAAAAGAGGCAATGGATTATTTGGCAGTGCAGAAATGACTGGAAGTATCGGAGTGGTAACCATTAATATGGCCCGTTTAGGCTATCAATATGCAGGTAATGAACCTGAATTATACTAAAGACTTACTCAGCTATTGGACATGGCCAAATCTACTTTGGAGAAAAAAAGGAAGTTTATCCAAGAAATGTATGACCGTGGACTTTATCCCTATACCAAAAGATATCTAAGCCATTTTCGCAACCATTTTTCCACTATTGGGGTAAACGGGATGAATGAAATGGTACGCAATTTCACCATTGATCAGGAAGACCTTACCGGAAATTTCGGGAAAAATATGACTTCAGAAATGCTTGATTTCATCCGAAAAAAAATGAGGGAATTCCAGGAAGAAACAGGGAACCTATACAACCTTGAAGCTACCCCTGCGGAAGGGACTACCTATCGCTTCGCCAAAGAAGACAAAAAGAGATTCCCGGACATTATACAGGCAGGACACGAACCAAACATATATTACACCAATAGTTCACAAATTCCAGTCCACTTTACTGACGATCCTTTTGAAGCCTTACTGCTACAGGATGAGTTGCAGTGCAAGTATACGGGAGGAACGGTACTCCATCTTTATATGAGGGAAAAAATCTCCTCTGCAGAAGCATGTCGGTCCTTGGTTCGTAAAGTTATTTCTAATTTCCAACTTCCTTATGTAACAATTACACCTGTATTCAGTATTTGTCCAGTCCATGGCTACCTCCAAGGGGAACATGAATACTGCCCAAAATGTGATGAACAACTGTTTATTGAAAAGCTTCAAAAAGAATCAAACGAGAATAATTATTCAAATTAAAAATGAAAAAACCATGAAAAATCAAAATACACAAAAAAGGGAAAATCAATTAAAAAACATTTCCAATCGTACCAAATGCATGGTATACACCAGAGTCATGGGATATCACAGACCAGTAGAGAGTTTTAACTTAGGAAAAAAAGGTGAACATACAGAGCGCACACATTTTATTGAAGGGAATTCCTAGGCCAATATATAACATCACTCCATTTACGTTATTGGATTACCCAGACAAGACAGCCTGCATTATTTGGTTCGCAGGCTGCAATATGCGTTGTGGATATTGTTATAACCCGGAAATCGTCCGTGGAAAAGGGAAACTAAATATAAACCAAGCCTTAGAATTCATTTATTCCAGAAGAAAGTTATTGGATGGAATAGTATTTAGTGGTGGTGAATGCACTTTACATCCTGAGCTATACCCATTGATCAAGACCTGTAAAAAGCTAGGCTTCAAAGTAAAGCTAGACACCAATGGAAGTTTGCCAAAAAGGCTAAAACCATTACTTGACGAAGGCCTTATAGACTATGTAGCCATGGATTTCAAAGCGCTTCCCGACCAATATAAGAAAATCACAGGATCAAATCTTTATCAAGAATTCGAACAAAGCCTACATCTGTTACAAAAAACTGGGATTGACTTTGAGATAAGGACTACCGTACATTCAAAGCTTATTGCCCATGACAGCCTCAAAAAAATGGTTAACCATTTGGAAATGCTCGACTATAAAGGGAATTATTATATCCAGCCATTTTTGAACAATACACCAACTTTGGTCCCCCTCCCCAAATCAAAAGGCATTCAAAACCTTTCCTCATTATCCACTTCAAAAATAAATGTGGTTTTGCGTTAAGTAAATAAAATTATATGATTATCCGTTATTACACTAGTAAACTTATTTCTCACAGCCTGTCCCGGTTTATCGGGAGATTCCACAGATTTACACAGAATAAAATATCGTTTCTTTGGACTTTTATGTTCTTACTGAAAGAATAGCTTATTTACAAAAAGCTACTGGTGTCTTTGCGGATATACAGATAAAATTATATGATTCCCATTTTCAAACCAGCAGTTTTATTCCTCACAGATTTTCAATAACTTAATTAATTATTTCCGTGAAACAGGTGTCATTTTTGAGAAAATGTTTTGAAGGCTAATACTTACTAGTGGAATAGCGAATATACAGATAAAATTATTAATTCAACAATATAATCAAAAAGAGCCAAGGCGATTGCTTTTGCAGATTGAGTACTTTTTCCATGGATTTTCATCAAATCTGGCATCAAGGGTCGTGTGTCAATCAAATTATATTTTGTCGGCTCATCTTTCGACCAGTCCCTATTTGATTATAGGGATGGTATTGAATTTTTCCATCCTGTTTCCTGTACTTTTACGGGACATTCCTGAATATATGCAAGGTACAAGAAACAGTGCCGAATGTTTTTAGTAGTTCCAGTAATTCCAGACAATGCTTATAATTTTGCTAACACCTTACCTATGGCTATTGATGTATTCCCATATTTCACGACCTTGATCCTGATCCTCTTTCACTCAGCTTATACTTTTACAATACTTTTTAATTCAATGGTTATTGCCATAGGTGGTTGAATTTGATGATCTACCAAGATTCGATTATCATTATCTTGCTGTTGTCATTTTCGAAATTGTATCCTCATATGGAGGAGTAAATAAGTTCAAACAGTTTTTCAACCTTATCTAAAGGATGGCTAATTGCTTTTGATGATTTTTTGGGTTATTGCGATTTTCAAAAAGATTTACATCAACCAAATCGTCAATGTTTCCTTTTGATTTTCATTAGAAAAAACTGATATAATTATCATCTGTCCAAAATCTCAACAAATAATACATCCCCCAACCAATGAATCCAATCAAAATGGCCCATACCCATGATGGGATGCCCTTGGGAGTTTCTGATCCGGTCACAACAAATAAGTCCTTTCGCTCACTACCGTATGCATTAATAGTAAGGGTCACATTTTCGTCCACAATATCATTTTCTTTGAGGCCTACCAGATCGATTGCGGGACCATTCCGAACTTCAAAGTTAACTTCTCTGACCCCTTCAATACCATCAGTGGATTTGGCCACAATTTTCAATTTGTGCTTACCATCAGGAATCTTGGTAGTATCCAACATAAACTTTACAGGAGGATGAAATTCACCAAATGGAACCTGATCATCATCCAGAAATACTTTTACCTTTCTATGATTTTCCATTGTATTCATCTTCTAAGATTAAATTTTTAATGTGTTTTTCGGATTTTTCTCCGGGCTTGATGAGGAATTTAAGGCTAAATGCCAATGCCAGAATTACCAAAATCAGGGCCACTGCAGTAATGATATAATCCACCTGTCCCTGGGGACCAACACCATGCGTGATATTTTCAAGCATTATGGGCTGCTGCTTCCGGCACACTTCACAGGCCATGGAAGTCAATGGCATGAATATCCACACCACAGGGAATAATCTAAATACTTTTTTCATCATGATCCTATTTTTGTGTTTTGTTAACCATTTCTCTAATCTGTCTTACCAGATCTGTACTTACTTTGGGGGCATTATTTCCCCAACTACTTCTTTCGTGATTAACCAGTACAGCGATTTCCTCATCTGTCAACAAATCTGCAAACGGGGGCATTTGTCCATAATCAGGCCGTGCATCATAGCCCTGCAAAATAATCTGGATCATCACTTGGGGATCTTCATCGTTGACAATAGAGCTACCTGCCAAAGGTGGAAAAGCTCCTGCTACCCCCTCACCGTTCCCCTGATGACATGCTGCACAGTTATTGGCATAGACCATTGCCCCATCAGGAAGCAGTTCATCAGTTTCTCCCTTCCTTTGATCCTTCCCCACTGCAGGGATAAAGGTCGTTTCCAGCACCGGTATACTTGTCTGCTTAAGGGATTTCAGGTAAGCTACTAGATCCAGTACTTCCTGTGTGGCCACAACTTTTCCTGGACCGGCCTTAAAGCTCTTGGGTACTTCCAGTACAATCTGTCCCTCCCTTACATTGTCCACATGGTCGAACAGCCAAGGATAGGATGGCATGATTGATCCTTCCACGACTGATCTGGGATTGTACAGATGCAGCAGGTGCCATTGATCTCCAGGCTGCCTTTGTCCAACATTGGTGAGATCCGGACCTGTCCGTTCACTTCCGAGAAGGGACGGGGATTGTCTCCAGAAATCCATGCGCTTTTTTGAATAGTAATAGTCCGACGGCATTGAAGGTCTTTGTCCCCATATTTTATCCATTTCTATCCCCCGAACCTGTTGGGTATGACAAGCCACACATCCTTCACTTATAAAAAGGTGCATTCCTCTTAATTCTTCCGAAGTCATTGGCTGTTCCGCTGGTAGTGGAGCATTGTTTTCCTGCAATTGAAAAGCTGGAAAAACAGCAATAAACAAACTTAGCACAACAAATATCGTCAAAATTGTCACCAATAATAGTTGGTGGTTTTTATGAAAATCTAGCATATTCATCTTTTTTAACCTTAACTATTTTAGTATTCCTCTTTCTGCCGATTCGATACCCATTTACCATTTGGTAAAGGTTATAGCCAAATACCAAATGGGAAATGAACATTAATGAACCACCGACAGCCCTCCAAAGCCAGTAAGGGGCCATCAACCTTACCGAGTCAATGAACGGTTGTCCATCAACCCAACTCATTCCTTTTTCAGTCCCACCGATCATTAGAGAGAACATATAAATCACAAGACCTATGAAAGCGAACCAGAAATGCATTCCTACGGCCAGTTGGTTGGGCTCCTTTCGGGTAAGCTTTGGAAGAAGGGAATACATCCCTCCCCAAAGAAAAAAGCAGATGATTCCGTACATGGTCATATGGGAATGGGCCACATTAAAATCCGTAAAATGCCATATGTAATTAGTAAATCGAAATGCCTGAAAACTACCTTGGGTGGAACCAACAAAGTAAAAAATTACCCCTACCAACATAAAGGGAAGGACATAGGAATCTTCTATCGCCTTTCGGCTACCTTTCATGGTCATCATGAAATTGGTGGTACCCGCCAGTACAGGAATAAACATCCCTGCACTGAACACGATTGCAACGGTCTGTAACCACCAGGGCAATGGACTGAACACAAAGTGGTGGGTACCGATCAACGTATAAAACAGCATTTGGGTCCAAAACGCCAGTACACCTAAGCTGTATGAATAAATTGGCTTGTTGAGCGAAGCGGGAAGATAATAATAAACCAATCCCAATGTAAAGGTCATGAACCACATCCCCACTCCTTGATGCATATAATATCCTTGGATAACTGTCTCTCCTAAACCTTCCTGATAAAACGGGAGGTACCCTATAATGGCCAGCACCGTTGTCCATGTCAATGCCGCTAGTATAAACCAGTTGGAAATATAGATTTCAACCGTATTTCTTAAGGAAATGGTCTTATAAATATTAATTAGGGCCAATATCAGACCAATTGCAAATAGCAACATGACTGGCCAGATGTATTCCCGATACTCTCCCCCACCATTATTGAGCCCGTTCATCAGCGCAATATTGCCCAGGACCACACAAGCATTAATCAAGTAAAATGTCCACCAGCCTAATTTATAACTGAAGATCGATCTGTTGGAGGTACGGCTTACGACAAAATATCCCAATCCTAACATCCCTAAGGATGCCCAGCCCCAGAAAACTGTATTGGTATGTACCGGCCTTAACCTACCGAAGGACAACCAAGGCTGTTGGTCCATTTCAGGCCACACAAATTTCATTCCCAAATATTGCCCAATCAGGGTCCCGAATATCAGCCAAAAAGCTGCAGCTACTACATATGCTATTATCAGGCGGATTAATCTATCATCTGTCTCTACTTTCAACTTCCCTGACTTTTTATCATCCACCAAGGGGTTATGAGGGCTTTTCGTGATTTTCCTGATAAGCCCCTTTTCATCTTTAAAGTTGAGCTCACCTCCTATTTCATTTCCCCTCAAACGATACAAGCCGGCCTTCTTTCTTCGTTCTAGCAGTTCATCAACTTCCTCTCGTTCCAGATTGATGAGATCAGACTTAAGGTCCTCCCTTTCATTTGTCCATTTCACCTTTTCGGAGACATTCATTAGCTTATTTAGCCTGACCACCATCAGATAAGCTAATACCACAAGTACTAAAACTGACAATAATACCGTCCCGATTACTCCCGGTTGTGTAGACCATGTGGAAGTATCAATTTCTACTTTTCCCTGGGCAATGACGGTTCCAGTCATGACCATTGTTCCTGCCAGCCATACCAATATTTTAAACATATCCTATTAATGATTTTATTTTAACACATTAAGACCTTTTTATCTTTTATTAAGATTTTCCAAGATCATCAAAATCCTTTGATCAGTTTTTCGAATTATATTAACCTAGATAAGGTAGCGCTCCCCTGTGACACTTCTTCGGCAAGCTCCTTGAGTGTCATTTTTGTGAGCATATTGGTCAGCTTGTCCCTTACGGTTTTAAACTCATGGTGTATAGGACAAGGATTAGCTGCTGAGCATTGCTTCAGTCCCAGTCCACATCCACTAAAAATACTATCACCATCTATGGCAATCACCAAATCGATCAATCGTAGATTTTCTTGGGCAGTGTTGATAAAAAAACCACCATTTGGTCCTTTAGTAGAGCTTATCATATCCTTTTTTGCCAAAGACTGTAACACCTTAGCAGTGAAATATTCCGGTGCATCTATTTCCTTACAGATATCCCTGACACCCAATTTCCCTCCATCCTTACTTTGGGACCAGATATAAATCATCGCCCGAATTCCGTACTCACATGCTTTTGAAAACATATATTAAACCTTTGATTTTCCCCAAAACTCATCTAGCCATTCCTCCTCTACTTTGCGGTGTACTTCATAAACCTTTTCGCTCATCTTCCTAAAATCCTCATCTAACAATTCAACCTGCATATATTGGAATAACTTCCTCTCCTCAAATCGAATATGTGCCTCCAGTTCATCTGCAAACCGAGAAAGCTGATCCACATCAACCCCTAATTGGATAATTTTTTTGTAATTCTCCCTGATTGATCTGTGCTGTTCCTCCGCCTCTTTTCGCATTAGGTCATTTTTAGCTAAAAAAGAAAAGAGCAGTTCTTCTTCTATTTGAAAATGAGATTCCAGATGGTTAGTAACGAAATAATCAAGGTAATCTACAATCCTTTGAATTTCCACTTTTTTCATTAGTCCTTGACGTATCTTCCACACCAATAACAGACCAAAATGATGGTCCTGTGAGAGAGGGATCAAAGCAGTATGACGTTTTAATGGCTTGGGCATAAATTAGTAGTATTATTACAAAATCTTACTTAAGTCAATTCATCAACCTATAAATTAATTACTCACCATTCCCCTCGATTACATTAATTGAGAAACCCGCTTCTCTGTTAGTCCTTTTTCCCGTATCACATATAATTAAAATCTTATTGGTACTATTTAAATTTCTCCCTGATTTTTATCAATTTAAGGTCCAACAAATATCCTATTATATTTAACCCAAATGTAAAACGCAAAAGCTGTAAATAAAAGACATTTTTATCTTTTATTTACAGCTTTTGCATATTCTTTACTCTAAATATTTTGTCGAGTAGGTAAGGGGAATTTCACCCCAAACCTCTCACAGCACCGTGCGTGATAGTCTCCCATCACACGGCGCTTCCAAAGTTAGGCCTCCTGTTCTTGCCAAGGGTTGGGGGTACTAATTGCCAGTGGGCGAACAGGTTTGGCTTTCCACGGTAGACTGTTTCCAGCCACCTGATTGCCTTTCGTTTCCCAATCCTCCTTTTCTGGGCCATCTTCCATTCTATCAGTTTCTTGTTCAGCCAGAACCATAATCCCACTGTTGTCCATTTATGGAACTTACAGTAATAATTGATCCAGCCTTTTATCATGACATTGATAGCTGACGACAGTCCTTGAATATTGCCTCGGTATTTCCTTATGGAAAACTTCCTGACCTTATCCCTGATCGATGTTTTGGAAGATTCGCTCATACATGCAGCGGTGATCAGTTTCAGCCCGTCTTTTGTCGGACAATAGCGCGGTTTGAACGTATAACCCAGAAAGTCAAAGGAGCATGCCGTCTCAGGGTTTTCCCTGTTTCGGTCATTTCGGCAGTAGACAATCTTTGTCTTTGCTTCGTTCATTGACAGTCCGCATTCGTTCATCCTTTCCGCTATTCGGGTTTTCATGAATGCTGCCTGTTTGTTGCTAACACAGTGAACTATGATGTCATCCGAGTATCTTTCAAACTGCATTTTCGGACAGTATTTCTCTATCCACCTATCGAAGGTGAAGTGGAGAAACATATTCGCCAGCAGTCCGCTGATAACCCCTCCCTGAGGAGTACCCTTCTCCCGTCCTTCAGTCAATCCTGTTTCCTGCTTCACAACATCAGCTTTCAGCCAGCGATCTATGTACATCGAAACCCATTTCTCCTTGGTATAATGTTCTACCGCCTTCAGCATTAGATCGTGGGGTATGTTATCGAAGAATCCACTGATATCGATATCCAGTACCCAACCGATTTTACTGCATCGCCTGATTGCTGACTGAATGGCCATGTGGGCATTACGTCCTGGCCGATATCCGTAGCTGTCGGGATGAAAAGTCGGTTCCACTATACGTTCCAGATACGCCTTGACTACCTGCTGACATACCCTGTCAGATACCGTTGGGATCCCAAGACTACGGGTTCCCCCTGATTTCTTGGGAATCAACACTTCTTTGATCGCCGAAGGGTGATAGCTTCCTGAGCTCATGCGGTTCCAGAGTTTGTAAACATTCCTATTTAGTTCTTTCTCGAAGTCGCTGATACTCTGTCCGTCTATTCCTCCGCTTCCTCCACTGATCTTGACCTTCTTGAAGGCCTCCAGTACCATTACCCTGCTTACAGGATGTTCCTTTGTTTCATAATAATCAATCATCCCCTGTTACAAGTTGTTGTTAATATGGAAACCAACTCTGGTTCCACCCTTTGCTCCTCTCTACTTTCGCAGAGTATCACCACTACTACGATGAAATCCGCCCCCTTTCAGCATTTCGGTATTCGCCTTACAGGTTCGCTGCTTGTGCTTTCCCTTAGCACTGCTGAAAGAGTTCCCTTGTTCCGTTGAAAAGCCTGTAACGGGTTCCTGCCTCCTTTACACCGCATACTGTCCGGCCGGTAAACAGCTTACTTCTGCCGGACTTGTTCCTGAGGACACATATACCCCCTCAGTTTCAGTATGGTCTATGGATATATCGATGTTTTAACATGGAGGTTCACTCTCGTTCAGCTCCCCGTTACCCACCTGACAGATGACCTCTGCCTTTTCTTTATCGCTCAGTACGAATACCTTTCGGTGAGTCGCACCATAAAGTGGTTTGTGAAGTCTGGCTGACAGCCTACACGATGGGCCGACCATCATCTTTTCAACAGCATGCGGAGAACTTATTCCTCCGCTTCAAGGCACACATATGTGTATCCGTAAGAGAGCACGTAATAAAATGTGACAATACGTGTCATTAAATTTCAAGGAGGGAGAATAGTTGTTTTCATGCATAAAAAACAAGAAAAGCTATGAACCTGATAGAATTCACGGGGCATTTTCCCGACGAGGAGAGTTATGAACAGTACACCAAAAAATACAGGGAGAAAAGAGGGATACAGTGTACAAAGCTACCAAGAGATAACCCGTCACTATTGGTTTGCCAACGGCAGGTTTTTCGAATGCAGCAGTTGCCGGAAGCGCTCTTCCCTGAAATCGGGAACGGTAACGGAAAACAGTAAGCTACCGCTCCGGATCTGGCTATTGGCCAGGCTGTTTATGTCGGCGACCAAGAAAGGGTTTTCCTGCCTTGAGCTCCAGCGACAATTGGGCCTCAGCAGATATGAGACCACTTTCCGGCTAATACACAGGATCAGGTTGGCGATGGGGCAACGGGATGAAATCTATACCCTTAGTGATATGATCGAATATGATGAATGCTACATGGAAACCGTACAGGAGAAACAGATCGAGGTGCAGCTAAAACGGGGAAGGGCCGTCAGAGGCAGATAGCAGTGGCCATGGCTGCCGAATCCTTCCTGTTGGAAGACCTGGATTCTGGACTGATCAAAAAACGCAGTGGCTATTTCAAAATGAGGGTCATGTACAAAGTGGACAGCGCGAGTGTCAATGCCTTTCCGGGCCAACACCAGGGCGATGTGGTACTGTTTACCGACAAGAACAAGGCCTACTCGAAAATAGAGGAAGTGGTGACCTCCCATTTGTCTGTCCCATCTGGAAAGGAGTCCGTAAACGACACCTTGAAATAGGGCCACAAAGCCATCAGTAACCTTAAAAGAAACCTGTTGGGGGTATATCACATGATAACTTATAAATATTTACAGAACTATTTGATTGAGTTTGAAATGTGTTCGATCCACGTACCGTCAACTCCAGCTGACGGGATCACAAACAATTATTCTTGGTATTAATTTCATCAGAAAGTTTCAAAATTATTCCCAAATCCTCCACAAAACGGTTCGAAATAAGTACTGAGGGGTCAACAACTCGGTCCAAAGTTGATTTTTTCGACTTTGGACTTATTTTATTATAGGTTATCATACTGTTAATCTGATAGATATCCTGAAAGAGTTCTTTCACCCTGGCGGTTCGATGTTGCTTACCGTCAAAGACGATATTTTCTGGGAAGATCGAACCAATTATCTTTCTTTTAATACCCAAATCAGCTGTATCAAAAAATAATTCAAGCCTCTCTGTCATTTCAAGGGCCTTTTTGACTTTCTCTGGAATATCTTGCATAATAATTATACCGATTTTTGTCCCTTTGGCTTCCAAGCGTTCTATCTCCTCTTCACAACTTCTTTTTATCGATCGATAATCCTCAATATCCAGCTTCTCATCAATGAACAAATCCCTGGATATGGAAATCTTTTGTTCCAGTTTTTCTATGGCTGATTTCAACTTTCTTTTTTCACTCAGGTCGATTTTATTTTCACCTAAAAACGCTTGATTAAAGACCATTTCAAATAATTCCAACATACCCTTTTTGGGCTTGAATTTCGACAGGAATTTTCTGAAAGAAGTATTTACATCCTTGGCCTTAAACCTCACTCCACATTTTGATGTACAGTGATAATAACAATATTGATTCCTACCTTTTGAAGCGCTTGCCGTAAGGTTCCTACTGCATTTCGGACATTTCAAAAAACCTATTAAAAAAATGACTTCCGGACTTACTATTTCAGTTCTCCGCTTTCTTTATTTTACCTGCAAAGCATCCTGTACACGACAAAACAGTTCTTCTGAAATCAAGGGTTCATGTTGGGTCCTAACAAAGTGTCCCTTTTCTTCATTGAATTCCGGAACATAAAGCTTCCCTCAATAGAAAGGATTCCTAACAATCCTCCAAAACTTATTTTTATGCAGTTTGGTCCCTCTCCCTCTGGCATGTAGTATAACTTGCTCTGAGGAGTAATTGGCAGCTGCCAGGTTTTCAAAAATCCATTTTACATGTGCCGCCTCTTCCTCCTCTATCTCAATGACAGGACGTTTAAAATTATCCCTTGCGTTTCCATAACCATAGGGAGCCATCCAAAGCCACCTCCCCTCCTTCAGGCCTCTCCTCATGCCATGGAATATATTTAAGCTTCCACGGTCATTTTCCACCTCAGGTGCGGCCAGATAAAAGGCCAACATCATTTTATTCTCAGGGATTGATAGGTCCAATGGCTGTTCGATGGCCTGAGGTTCTACCCCTAATTTTCTGAGGGTATTGATCATCATATAGGCATCTCCTGCATTTCGACTAAAGCGATCCCATTTGGTAAAGAGTACGAGGTTGCTCTTATTCCCTCTCTCTTTCAGTTGCCCAAGAAGCCTTGACCATTCGGGACGAAAAAATGTCTTGGCAGAAAAATCTTCATATATCACCCGGTTGACGGTAATCCCATGATTGTTACAATACCGAACCAATACCTCTTCCTGGTTTCGTTGTGAGTATCCTTTGTCAGCTTGTTCGTCAGTACTCACCCTTACATACAAATCAGCCGTTTCCATCTATTATTTTATTTATTCCATTTCCTTCCGCAATACTGCCTTGACAATACCAATTGCCAACTCTTCCATAAAATGGAGCAGATGACTTGCTTCTGATGAGGAAATGGTGTGTCCATGTTTCTCCAATATTTTTTGCGCTAGCTCTGGTGTTATTTTCTGCATAAAATGGATATGGTTTGGTCAACCGTATAAAGTCCATTGTTTGCTTGGAAATTATTTCACCAGTTAAACCCCAGTAAGGTCAGATATTTTCATTCCTTTAAAAAATCAAAAAGGCACGAATACAAGATGGTTCGGCAAAAAGTACATCATCTTGATCAAGATAAAACTAAAAAATTATCAGCAATAAAAAAAAGGGCCTTACAGCCCTCCTTCATCTGCGAAGGAATAATACCCTTCTGATGTTACAATGATGTGGTCTAGTATGGGCAACTCCATCAGCTTTCCCAATTTAACTACCCTTTCGGTAAGCTTACTATCAGCATGGCTAGGGATTCTATTTCCAGAAGGGTGATTATGCCTTAAGATGATTGCTGAACTATTGGTCTTTAAAGCACTAGCAAATATCAACTTGGGATCAGCCACTGTTCCAGAAATACCTCCAGTGGAAATATCCACGATTCCCAGGACTTTATTAGCTCGGTTCAACAACATCACCTTAAACTGTTCGATAAATTGCAATTTGGATTGATCCCAATTTCCGATCAATAGCTCATAGGCTTCTTTGGATGAAGTGATTTTTGGTAAATCGGACAATTTGATTTTCGGCTGATAGCTCAGGGTGATTTCAGCTACTTGGTTGGAAACGATGTCTTTGTTCTTGGTATCCATAACATTTCGATTTAATGGTTAGAAATTAATTATGGACACCTCCAAGCTTGAGGGCAAACAAGGCCAAGTGGCAACGGAATAAAGGAAGGGACTGTGGGGAGAACTGTGTTTATGCCGTAAGCTCATGGCAGCCCTGCGGCCCGAAAGCTAAATTGTGACATGATTAATGAAATAAGGGAGTATCTCATAATCTGTGTAAGTCCGCAAAGCGGGCTTACGAGTAAAAAGGAAAGACCTCGAAAATATCAGTGTGATTGGAACAATCGCATTGATATTTTGAGGAGCCCGCGGCAGGCGCCATTCCAATCAGTGTGTGAATAAATGTTTAACTTTAAAAACACATTGATTGAAGATGAAAAAAGAAGACCTTTTAAACGACGATTTCCTAAAGCAGTTCAAGAACGGAGAAGAACTGCAAACATTTTTAGGGGAGCTCCAAAAGCGGGCAGTGGAAAGGATGCTCGAAGGAGAACTGGACAGCCATCTTGGATACCGAAAAAACGAACAGTCGGACAATCCCAACTCACGCAACGGGCACACTTCCAAAAAGATAAAGAGCAGTTTTGGGGAGTCACATATCAATGTCCCCAGGGACAGGGATGGCAGTTTTGAGCCGGCACTGGTACCCAAAAGGAAAAGCATGGCAGAAGGTGTGGAGAACGTGATCATCTCCATGTATGCAAAAGGGATGTCCAACCATGACATAGGGGAACAGATCAGAGAGCTCTATGACATCAACGTATCGGCATCCACCATATCCAGGGTTACCGATGCGGTGTCCGAGGATATTGTCGCTTGGCGGAACCGTCCGCTCGACCCGGTCTATCTGATCGTATGGATGGACGGGATATCCTTCAAGGTACGGGAAAGTTCCAAGGTGGTCAACAAGACCGTTTACATTGCCGTAGGATTAAAGACCAACGGGTTAAAAGAGGTCTTGGGGCTCTGGCTGGGGAAAAACGAATCAGCGGCCTTTTGGATGGGCGTACTCACCGATATGAAGGCTCGGGGTGTCGAGGACATCCTGATCACGGCCACCGATAACCTTAACGGCTTTACTGATACGATCAAGGCCTCTTTCCCCGAATCGGTTACCCAGATATGTGTAGTGCACCAGATCAGGAACGCCTGTAGATATGTGGTCTGGAAAGACAAAAAGGCCTTCACCAAGGATATGAAAGAGGTCTATACCGCCCCAAATAAGGAAGCTGCAGCGGCCGCCCTGGAAGATTTTGCCGAAAAATGGGAAGGAAAATACTCATATGCCATTAAAAGCTGGAGAGACAACTGGGATGAACTGACCGTTTTCTTTGACTATCCCGTGGAAATAAGGAAGATCATTTATACCACCAACCTGATAGAAAACCTCAATGGAAAGGTCAGAAAATACACCAAAAACAAGCTGTCCTTCCCAACTGATGAGGCAGTAATCAAATCGGTATTCCTTGCCCTGCGCGAAGCCACCAAAAAATGGACAATGCCGATCAGGGACGAGACTGTAATCTAAACTCTGTCTGAGACTTTGAAAATCAATTAAAGTTTATAAGATAGAGTGTTATGAGCGAAGAACAAGAATCAGCATTTAAGAAGAAAGTACTTGACCAGTTTTTATCAGGAGAGTCCCTGTTCGGCAAGAACGGTGCGCTGTCTCCGATGTTGAAGGAGTTTTTGGAGGAAGCCCTCCAGGCTGAGATGGACGAGCACCTTCGGGATGAAGATGCAGGCCACAGTGCAGGCAACAAACGTAACGGCAAGGGCAGCAAGCGTGTGAAGAGCAACTTGGGAGAAGTGGAGATCGAGACGCCCCAGGACCGTCACAGCAGCTTTGAACCTAAAATCGTCGAGAAGCGCCAGCGTATCCTTGCCGATAACCTTGAGAAGCAGATCATAGGGATGTACGGGCTTGGCAGTAGCTTACGTGACATCTCCGGGTACATCAAGGAAATGTACGATACGGAGGTCTCCACGCAGGTGATAAGCGATATTACCGACCGTGTCGTCCCGAAAGTCAAGGAGTGGCAGAACAGGCCGTTGGAAGAGGTCTATTGCATTGTATGGCTTGATGCCATGCACTTCAAGGTACGTGAGGAAGGGAAGGTACGCCATAAGGCCCTATACAATGTATTAGGGATCAACCGTGAGGGGAAGAAGGAGGTACTGGGCATGTACCTTTCCGAAAGCGAGGGGGCGAACTTCTGGCTACAGGTACTCAGCGATCTACAGCACCGTGGAGTACAGGATATCCTGATCGCCTGTACCGATAACCTTAAGGGCTTTCCCGAGGCGATCGGGTCGATTTTCCCGAAAACAGAGATCCAGCTCTGCGTGGTCCACCAGATCCGGAACAGCCTGAAGTACGTGGCCAGCAAAAACCAAAAGGAGTTTGCCGGTGACCTGAAGAAGATCTATAAGGCCGAGACAAAGGACCTGGCCGAATCGGCATTGTTGGAACTGGAAGAAAAGTGGGGGAAGAAATACCCCATAGTGATCCGTTCCTGGAACGACAACTGGGAGAGGCTGAGTGCCTTCTTTGCCTATACACCGCCCATCAGGAAGCTGATCTATACCACCAATGCGGTGGAAGGCTTCCATCGGCAGGTAAGAAAGGTGACCAAGACCAAAGGGGCATTTACCAGTGACATGGCACTTCTAAAGCTGGTCTATCTGGCCACGCAGCGGATCGAGAAAAAATGGACGACCCCTTTACAGAACTGGAGCTTGACAGTCCAGCAGTTGGCCATTAAATTTGAGGGGAGGCTCCGGTTGGACATCAATACGGAAACCTAATTATTTAGTGAGAATTTTTTCCCTTCCCGGGGGCTAGCCCCCGGGAAGGGAAAGGACAGAGTTGAGATAACACTCCCTCAGGGACTGGGGAATAATCCTTAATAGTTTTCTGCTTATATTTGGAAAAAGGGTCAGGCTAAACTAAACCTGACCCCAATAATTGAAATTTTAGTTTACACACTTTTTGGGATAGTGTCTGAAATAATATTCAACGCATTATCCCTTTTCTTCTAAGCATTATTTCTTATGTAAAAACTTTTCCCTACCCTATTGATATGATCTAATAGTTCCTGATTATTAATATGTTTCTTTATGGACAAATCGATCTTATAAGGTAAAAGCATATCATCCAATCTGTTTTCTAGGTCAAACAGGTCACTAAGATCAAAACCTTCGGCTTCAATTGTCAAATCGATATCCGACGCTGGACGATAATTTCCCTTGGCACGGGAACCGTATAGAATAACTTTAGATATTGCTGGGTACTCGGAAAATATCTTGTTAATAGATGCTATTTCCTCTTTTAAAAGGCCAAATTTCATCCTTCAAAAATATCTTTTTGCTCCCCACTACGTTTATTTTCCATTATTATTTTAAAAGTTAAAAACTCAGGATAATACTCCTCTAATATTTTTGAAAAAATTTCCTGAGCAGTATCTTCATTATAAGTATGGGAAGTTTTATTCCTACTTTGGATCATTTCCATCCATACTTTTCCTTTAGTAATCAAACCAGTACTAAAAGCTTCTCTTGTAGCATCCTTGGATCCATATATCTCAATGTTCCCTTTTTCTTTTAGGAAGTCCTTCATTACATTCCAAGCCAATTCATGGGTATATTCAAATCGTTGGATCAAACCTTCTTTAACAATATCTTCTCCCTTTTCGAATAGTAGCTCATCATATTCACCATTGGTAAAATAATTCTCCCTAATATACTTCACTGCTTCTTCAAGCTTAAGGAGGGCTTTATTATAGTTAGAAAACCTTTGCTCCCATCTAATATCTTTTGACATATTCAAATAATTATCTATTGGTCCATCAATTCAAAAGTAGAACCTTTTTTTTAATCATAAAAGAATCGGAATTAATGCATTCCTCCTCTCAAAAAAAATCATGCTGTTCGGATAAAAACCTAAATTTGCTTGAAAAGATCATCCTTGAACATTATGATGTGCCGATTCAAACAGCTTTCTATAGCACATGAGATAAACAGAGATAAAATTTGAACGTTCCCACTACGCCTCCTCTATGGCCCCCATTGTCCTGTCAGCTGGGCTACGCCACGGCGCACAGTTGCAGGACCACCTAAATTTGAGTCTCTGACTCAACTACTTATTTCCATCTCAAGACGCATTACTCCTGGCTAAAACCCCATCTCTGCCCCCATCTCCATAGCATCTTTCTACCATATACCTTGGGGATGTCTTGGGGATACGTTGCCTTCAGGTAAATTAATTATTGGAAATATTATATTTTTTTTAACAACCTAGAGACAACTTTAAAATCCGGAAACTGGAATTACAAATTCCTTGAATATTTGGGAGAAGAAGCATTCTTCTCCCAGCCGGGGTCCATAATCATTAAAGAGGAACTGTAGTTCTATTCTTACAGATAAAACATGTCCTTTTTTGGTTCGTCGTGACCTATCTCTGATACAATTGGCTATTTCGATCTGACCATGCCAGTGATTTCGGTCAAACCGTGCCACTAAGAAAGGTCATTTTTATTCATTTTTAAGATTCCCTTTCTCAAAGGTTCTCCCTTGAGGTCTATTCTATAGGAAGAGTTTACGG
Source organism: Echinicola rosea (assembly GCF_005281475.1). Taxonomy (NCBI): domain Bacteria; kingdom Pseudomonadati; phylum Bacteroidota; class Cytophagia; order Cytophagales; family Cyclobacteriaceae; genus Echinicola; species Echinicola rosea. Next base: position 5,844,435 of record NZ_CP040106.1, read on the forward strand.
GTCTGTCCAATATGGCATCTACGATGGCCCCTTCGCCAATTATATCATACCAGGTGGATACTGGCAATTGGTAGGATACTGTGGTTGATTTTTCTGTAAACCTGTCATCCATTATATCCAGTACTATTTCCCTTGCCGTCACATCAAAAATCTCTAGACCAAAGATATCGAGGATGAGCACGTAAGTATTCTGAAGTTTTCTCACCTCCCTGAGATTGGTTCCTGTAATGGCTGTAACCGATGTCGACAATAGATGCTTTCTGTTTAAAGGCCGCCTTTTTAATCAACCGGGCCATTTTCTTTTGCTGCCGATCTTCCCATTCCTGGTCTGCCAGCAGGGCAATGTATTAATCGGCGGTAAAGTCGGCGAACCACATAACGCCAGCTTTAGCTGACGAGATTACAAACAATTATTCTTTGTATTAATTTCATCAGAAAGATTCAATATTATTTCCAAATCCCCCACAAAGCGATTCGAAACAAGTACCGAAAAGTCAACTAACAACAAAAACTGCATTTAACAATGCGGTTTTTGTTGTTTTAAATCTATCCAGTTATTCAGTTTGCTTTAAACACCATCAATACCCATATTCTTTTAATACCCCTTCATTTTAGCTCGAATTATTTCACTTAATAGCGTCCCAATATTTGAATGCTTAACTTTTTTTGAATTAGATCGTTTATCTGACCAATGATTCAATTCTTTCCAGAATAATTTTTGTTACTTACATTAAGTGCATTAATACAGACTTCAAGTGAAACCCATAAAATCAAATACAACATATCCAAACCTACCTCAAAGGTTGTTCTGGGATTTCGATTTCAATAAACTGGATTGGGATAAAAGCTATAGGACAGTCATTGAAAGGATAATTGAGCGGGGTACTAAAACTGAATGGACTGAAATGACCAGGTATTATGGTAAAAACTTAATTAAGTCAACTTTAAAAAACGAGATCAATTATCTTCCTGAATATGCCATTGACTTGGTTGAACAAAATTTTGGATTAAAAAGAACCCAACTTAAATGCTACAAAAAGACACAGTCTCGGCATCGACATTGGCTTTGATTAAGCTGTAAATGAAAGATCAGAAAATCCAGGATTTTTATTTAGCGGGAGGCACTGCTCTGGCTTTGCAGCTTGGAGATCGAAAATCAATTGATATTGATCTTTTCATAGGATCAGGATTTGATAGCAACATACTTGTAGAGCACCTAAAGGCAGCGTATAAATTCGAAATTACCTACTCAGGAGGAAATACTATTTTGGGTTTTATTGGGGATGTCAAGGTCGATCTTATTGCCCACCAATATCCCATGATAAACGATGTTGGCTCAATAGAAGGTGTAAGGCTAGCCCCTCCTTAAAAGACATTGCCGCAATGAAGTTTAATGCTATCGTCCAAAATGGATCAAGACTTAAAGATTATGTCGATATTTCCTGCCTGTTTTCTTTATTGTCCCTCCAAAAACTAATAGCGGCCTACGAACAAAATACCCAGACATAGGTGGTGATTAGCTCAAAAAGCGCTAGTTTACTTTGAAGATATAGATTTCTCAGTTCCTCTTGAGTACATGCCAAAATTTAACCACAAGTGGTCAGAAATTAAAAGTCAGCTTGAAAAAGCAGTACGACAACCCAACCACACTATCTTAATAAATAAGAATTCCCCATCTAAAGGGCTTAAACTCAAATAATCAAGTAGATTTCTTTTCTTTTTTACCTTCGTATTCCTCTAATCATTAAACTCAAAACACTTCTTTTTTCAATCTTTCCAACCGGCAAAGTCACCAAAAATCTCTAACACCATCTCCAAATCCCCAACAAAACGGTTCGAAAAAAGCACCAAATAGTCAACAACTAGGCCCAAAGTTGATATTTTCGGGAGTGTATCAAGGTAGATAATGGGCCAGTGACCTTTATTTTAAACACTGCTCACGGCCCTTTGCTCGACTATGGGGTTGTGCCTTGTCAGCCAAGTGTTTCAAAACATTCCACAAAACCTTTTATTCCGACCAAAACAATGCCTTTTTTTTCCCAATCCATCTTTGAAAGGACCAATCTGTTGTTGAATCTAAAAAAGAACCGCTGCCCATAATGCTTTGGATCTGAGGTTTTGCAAATCATGGGAATAAATCTCTATACTGTTACTCTGCTCAGGCTCACCTTCGGCATATTGCAACATTGAATATTTCTGTTTTGTATTTTCTCAAAACGCGCTTCCGTCACCTTTTGGTCGGGATGTTTTTGTTTTGATTAAAATATTCCCAAACCACAAAATGGATTTTCATAATTTCCTCCAGTTCTTCGGGTGATGTGTCCAGTCGATGCCCCAACAAAACAGCCAGGAAAATGGTTATTGTATGAATATCTCTTCTGAAATTTCATTGACGTATCTCGCATCTATGTTGTCTATTTTGGTCAGGAACCCGATAATACTGTTGCTTCTTTAAAATCCTGTGGAGTGGTTTTCATTTTCAAATTGTCTTCGAATTATGGTCTGGAAGTATCCTTCACTTTATGCACATTCAGCTTTTCTATCCATACCCTTCAGCATATTGTCCAAATCTGGATATAGTTCCAATCAATCAAAAGAATGAATCCCTAAATCTAATTAATCCGCTAAAAACAAATTAAACTCCCCAATCAACCCCACCCCAAAAAGCAGCACAGTTACTAAGAATTTAGCCACAGGAAAAAATATCCACTACCAGGAGGTGGAGTACCCCGTCTGCAAGGCAGGAACTCCTGATTAATGAGATGACCCCTCCAAAACAGCCAAATAAAATTTAGACGTTCCCTATTCTACGCTGACAAAATATTCCTTGTCAATTATTTTATGGAGAGGCACCTTCAGGGCAGGAATTTATTGAATTAGAGGGGTATTGAAAGACTCCGGGAATATCCTCATCGACAGAGGGGAAATTCAACATGTAATGGGCACATATAGCCAATAGCAACCTAAAAAGCTATCAGAGGGTCTATCATATGGTCTCTGAAAGGAAGCATCAGAACTATCCGGACGAGTTCCACTATAAATTGAACAGAAGATACTTCGGCCAAAAATCATTTGACAGACTGGTCATTACGGCAATTTAACCTTACCGGCACAGTATCGTATAATTATATTGAAAAGACATGGTTCCAAGAGGTTTATTCAAATTTAATCCTTTATCTCCAATCTAAAAGAAGGGGCAGGCAAGCCTCCGGAACTGTACAATACGCCCTTGGTATAATTTTCAAAACCGTACTGAACAGACAGGGGATTATCCACCTCATCACAACCAAGGAAAACTTTATTTCCTTTTACCCTTGCATTTGCCCTATAAAAAACACTGTCTCTCGATGAAATATAAAAACTTGATTCATTTTCTACATTTTTCTTTATGATCAATCCATTTGGCGCATTTTCAAATTCAACTATTAGGTTATTCCCGGACTGGGACAATTTACTTGGTACAGGACTGGTATGTTCAAATCCCTGTAAATTATATGTCTTTGCCAATGCTTGATAGGCCAAACGTAAACCCACTTCCTTTTTCTTTTTAGGATGGATATTATTCTCTTCACCAACATCCAGTAACACAGCCATCCCTGAATCAGGAATCCTATAACTCGCCTTCAACTGGGCCTCACGAAGGAATGCTCCATTATGTTCTCCCACTAGCTCTCCATAGATATATCGTTTATAGCCATATGGAGCAATTTGGGTATAGTAAAAGTCCATTTTTTCTTGCCCCCACTCCTTTCTCCACGATTTGACCAACTGAACCATTAGGTCCTCATAATTAAAGGGGTTGACCACATTTGATTCACCTTGATACCACAAAACACCCTTTATTCCATAACCTATGATTGGTCGCAGCATGGCATTATAAAGCAATGTAGCTTCCCTGTTTGGAGTTTTTATGCCCGCTATACTTTCTGGAATTGAAATCTCATTAAAATCCGATAACATCTGCTTTGACATCCAAGATTGGATATTGGACCCTCCATAAGCAGAGACAATCACACCTACAGGAACATTTAATGATTTGTTTAAATAGTTGGCAAAATACCAAGCAACGGCGCTGAATTCGGCAACTGTTTTGGAGGTTGATTTTTCCCAGCTTCCCTCAAAATCCCCAAGCGGTTCCAAGCTGGCGTTCCTTGGGACTTTAATTAGCCTTATCAATGGATTATTTGACATTAACATTTCCTCATTGGCTCCTTCTACGGGTTGGGAAGTATATCCCTTCATGGGCATCTCCATATTGGATTGTCCGGAACAAAGCCAAACCTCACCAATGAGTACATCTTTAATTTCCAATTTATCACCATCATCAAAGCTCAGGGTAAATGGGCCACCGGATGCTGGGGTTTGGACGTCCACTCTCCATTTTCCATTGGAATCCGATTTTATTTTGATTTCCTCCTTTAACCATGGTACTGAGACACGAACTGTCCTATCAGGGTCTGCCCATCCCCAAATGGGAACTTCGGCATCTCGCTGTAAGACCATCTGATCTGAAAATATGGCCGGCAACACCACCTTGGCATTGGAGGGAATATAGACTACTAAAATCACGGCCAACGTGGCCATAATAATTTTGATTGATTTTTTCAGTTTCATTGTGTGGTTAAATTAAGGTTTTCAACTACCGCCCCCTCTTTCTCATACATTTTATACTTTTCAATATATACTTGCTGATTTTGAAGGTTAGGGGAATAAAAATTTTGAAATGAAGGCACCATTTTGGCAACCGCCTGATCCATTGATGAATACACATTACTCGCTACGGCCGCATAGATTGCTGAACCCAATGCTGGAGCTTCTTTGGATGCAGATATTTTTATGGGCTTTCCAATTATATCGGCCATAGTCTGCATCACCAATGGAGACTTATTGGCTACACCCCCAATTGCTATAATTTCTTCAACTGACAAGCCTTTTCCTTCAATATGGTCTATTATCTTTTTAGAGCCAAAGCAAAGAGCTTCAACCATTGCCCTGAACATATGGGATGTTTTTGTCCCAATATGGAGATTTAGAAAAGCGCCCTTTAGTGTTTCTTTTGCGAAAGGTGATCGTCTCCCATTTATCCAATCCAAAGCACTTGCATCATTTAAGATAGGTTCCAAATCCAAAGCTTCGCGGGATAATTCATCTAAAATGGAATCCTCAAGTTCTTCTATAAGTTTTTGTTTAATCATTGCATCTAACTGTGTACTGCGTTGGATAATTTGCTTTGATGGTTCTAATATGACTCCAGCAAACCATGCCAATACATCACCGAATCCTGCTTGCCCAGCTTCAAAGCCTATTGTCCCTGGTAAAACAGCATCCTCAACTTGTCCACAAATTCCTTCAATAGGATCAATTTCTGAATTAGTAGGAGACCCTACTAAAATATCACATGTTGATGTACCAATAACTTTAACCAACGTATTTGGGGAAATTCCTGCTCCCACAGCGCCAGCATGCGCATCCAGTGTACCCACCGCAACGGCAGTATCTACGGACAATCCAAGCTTATCAGCCCACTTTAAACATAATGTGCCTGCTTTTTCGGATGCATGATAAGTTTCTTCATATAATTTTTCTCTTAGGTCGCCCAATTCAGGTCTAATCCCGTACCAAAATGATGCTGGCGGAAGTCCGGACCATTTTTTGTTCCACATGGCCTTATGACCTGCGGCAGTCCTACTTCTCTTTAATTTCAAAGGGCTTTTTCCAGTTAACTGGCCAACGATAAAATCGCAATGTTCCATCCAAGTGTAGGTATGACGGGCAACGTCTATATCCTTTTTATAAACCGAGAGAACCTTGGCCCAAAACCATTCGCTAGAATAGCTTCCACCTGAAAAAGCAGTATAGTCAACCTCTTCATTTTTTGCTGCTTTGGTAATTTCTTCCGCTTCAGCAACAGCTGTATGGTCTTTCCAAAGAACCACCATAGCATTTGGGTTATTTGAAAACCTGGATGACATGGATAGTGCATCACCATTTTCATCAACTGGAATCGGAGACGATCCCGTGGTATCAACACCTATTCCTTTCACGCTGCCGGGATCGATTCCTGAATCCTGAATGATGGCAGAAACGGTATGCTCCAAGCCTTCTAAATGATCCAATGGATGCTGCCTAAACTGATGGGAACCGGCATCACAATATAATTTCCTTGACCATCTGGGATACCAATAAACGGCACTTTTCACTATTTTCCCATCCAATGTATCCACCAGAATACTCCGTACCGAGTCAGTACCGAAATCGGCACCTATCACAAAATTTTTTGACATTATTTTTCTTCGATTTTAAGTTTAAGGGAAACTAGATTTGAAGCCACGAATCCGACAACAAAAATTGTAACGGTACCCAACACAATCGTCAGGTTTGTATGCAATGTGTTTTGGTAATCCTCCATTCCAGTACCTGTTAATAACCATGGAGACAAGCTCATCCATGAAATTACCAAGACCCCGACAAGGACCCCTATTCCAGCCATTTTCCCTGACACATGTTTTGCTATAAGTCCCAATAGAAATAAGCCCAAAATCCCCCCGCTAAAAATGGATGAAAGGGCCCACCAAGCATCCAAGGCACTGGACACTCCATTAAATGCCAAACCAACAACAATGCTTGCGCCTCCCATCACAAACGAAGTCAGGAAAAGTACTCCCATGGCCTGTTTGTCACTTGCACTTTTATTGATGTATTTTTTGTAAAAATCAGATAAAAGTACTGTGGCGGAACTGTTGACACTTGTTGACACTGTGCTCATCCCAGCTGCAAAAATAGATGCAATCAATAAACCGGTAACCCCCTTAGGCAATCCCGTTACAATAAAATAAGGAAATACCTTATCTGCACTGGCACCAACCTTTAAATCCTCAGGAAGAAGCTCTGGATAGACTTGATAATACGAAAACAATGCAGTTCCTATAAAAAAGAAAAGTAAAGAAACTGGAACATACAACAAGCTTCCAAACCAAGTCGACCTGACGGCTTCTCTTTCATTTTTTGCGCTTAAATACCTTTGGACATAACTTTGGTCGATTCCGAAATTCTGTAAATTAATGAATAGGCCATAAACAAGGATCATCCAGAAAGTCGATGAGGTAAAATCAAAATTAAAACTTCCCAAACTAAACTTATTGGCCTCATTTGCTACTTTTATCACTTGCTGAGGACCTTCAGGCATGGAAAAAAGAACTACCGATACGCAAACCAATGCTCCGGTAATCAATACTATTCCCTGAATGGCATCTGTCCATACAACGGCTTCTATTCCACCCAACATCGCATAAATAATTACACTTACCCCTGTACAGATAATTATCGTGGATATGTCCCAACCAAAAAGTGCATTCATTGGTAGTGCCAGCAAATACAAAATTGCCCCCATTCTAGCAAGTTGTGTAAACAAATAACAAATAGAGGCATAGGTCCTGGCCCATGGGCCAAAACGAGTTTCCAAATAATAGTAAGCGGATTCGCTTTTGATTTTCCTGTAAAGGGGAACAAAGTATTTCACTGCAACCCATGCAGCTATGGGGATAGACAAACTGAATACAAAGCCATTCCAATTGGACAGATAGGCATTACCCGGTAGGGCCAAAAAACTTATGCTGCTCACAAAGGTAGCAAAAATGGACATACCGATTGCCCATGAAGGTAATCTTCCACCACCAGTTGTATAATCTTTAGGTGTCCTTTTCCTGAAGGAAAAGGACACTCCAAATGCAATAATAGCGGTCATGTAGACCACAAAGACCACAAGGTCCGTAATAGGTAAATCCATGTAAATTGATAAGGTTAATTTGGTTTTATAGTTCAGTCAAAGCTCATATATGGGAATATAGAATATGTCACTCAAGGATCATAGAGGCTATTTTACTGAACCTAACTTTAAGCTCTTCTTCTTCATTTGGATCATAAGGGAACAATGGTGGGGCAAATTGAGCTTGAATAATTCCTAAAAATGACAAGGCGGTCTTTAGCCCTTTTAGGTAACTGGATTTATAACCACCATGTTGATAAATTTTTTGGCTAATACTCATCACCAGCTTCTGAAGCCGAATAATTTCAACAATGTTATTATCGTTTGCTGCTTGATATAGTTTGACATAGAGCCTAGGAAACAAATTGGCACCTCCACAAACACCTCCATATCCACCCATTAACACCGTTTCAGCTAACATTTCCTCTGGCCCAACCATCAAAACAAAATCTGGTTGATCTCTAAAACAATACTGTAAGGACTGGAAATAACTTCCATTAGCTGAACTATCCTTAAGCCCAATTATATTTCTATGTTTGGACAGTGCAACTGCAGTTTGTACATCAATGGAAACTTTGGTATGTGATGGCATATTATACAGGAATAATGGCAATGGAATATTATCTGCCAATTGCCCATAAAAAAGACATAGCTCTTCTTGGTCAATTCCCATATAGTAAGGAGGTGCGGCCACCACTGCGTATGCTCCCGAACTTTCGGCAAATTTGGAAAGCGCAATACATCCCTTTAGACAAACATCGGTAACACCTACCAAAACAGGGATCCTACCATCCACAAATTTACAGGTTGCTGCTATAAGTTCCTTTTTCTGTGCGATATCTAAACTGGAAAACTCTCCTGTAGTTCCAAGGATAAATATCCCATGGACTCCTCCAGAAATCAAATGCTCAACAAGTTTTTCAACGCCCTGAATGTCCACCCTACCTTCAGTATCGAAAGGTGTCACCATTGGAGGGATTATTCCTTTTAATGGTGTATTTTGATCTAAAATTTGCATTGTTAATATTGTTTTTTTATAAGTTTTGAAAGGTCCAATAGAAAAATTTGGTAAAAGCGACCCGCTTCATTCAAAACCTTCCGATTGTAAACTATTTGATAACCATTGTTTGACCAATTAATATTGGATAATCCGATATTGGAGGAGTCTTCAGAATCAGACAATACCCTATGAGTTTTCCCATTTGATACATCCGTAATAAAAATCCCCTCCTCGTAGCCATAGGCAAGGTAATTGCCATCACTGCTCAATGAAAAAGAAGTATCCAAACTAAAAGAATTGTTGGTAACCTGACCAATTTCACCTGAATCAGGAGCTACTTTATAAATTTGAACCTCCCCTTGATTATCCTGCATACAGAAATAAACCGCCTTTCCATCTGGAGAACTGCGCAACCACTGCCGTGGTCCCTGCACACCTGGATATTTTCTGTTTTGGGTAAAAGTCAATCTTTTCTGGGTCACTCCTGCAGGTACGGACGGGAGTAAAAACTCGGTCCCTGCATCAGTGGAAGTGATCATTTGGTTGACCTGGGGAGGTAATTGACTGATAAATACTTCAGTAGATCTTTCCATTTTTTTATTGATAATATCCCCGAGATATGCCAAAGCATAAGGAATATTTGAATTTGGGCCCAAACTATCCCTACCCTGGGGAATCCAACATTCTTCGTAAGCCTTCATTATCTCACTAGAACCTGGTTGTGGGTCCTTGGTCACTCTTGCAAGAATAAATGCGACCCGCTCTCCTTTAAAGTTTTTTTCATTTTGTTTTCCCTTTATATCCACAGAATCACCAATCCATAATGCCCCAACAGTTCTGAGGTCTGCTATATCGTGATTTGTCTCTTCCTCACGTCTAAGGATATCATCATTATATGTAAAACTCACCCATTTGCCATCTGGACTATAGGAATAGGCATGGGAACCTCCTCGAAGTGCACCTTTCGTATAGGGGAACTTTACATCTCTTGATTCCATCGGCCTAAAAACATGATCTCCTGCTTTATTAATTTGAACTTTCATGGCAAACCTTCGCGTAAAATCATATGGATTCTCCCGGGAGGCATCTTTTAATCCATGGATAAACACCACCTCTTCCATTTTAGGGTGATAACTTACCGCTCCCATCCCCGGTCCATATTTGGACTGCTGATCATAGGAATAAATTGTTTCAATTTTTCCATTTTCGATATTGAGCCGTTGAATTGATCCGTTTTCACCAATTTTCCCATCATCATTTCTGTTATCAAAGACCACATGGACATCATCGGGAGAAAATACCTGCCTTTGATTGAGAAAATGTCCCTTGCGGTCGAAGGTTAATTGTTTTTCTTTCAATCCTATTTCAATTATTTCATCATTAGTTTTAACAGACCCAAATGACCCTGTTCGACAACTATGCACCATAAGCGAAGCCAATCCAATTAAAAGCAATTTATTTATATCGATTCCCTGCTTATGGTAAGCAGGAGTTCGGTTACCCATTTCCATTTTTCAGAAGATCACCTTTCCATATGGTAAAAATGACCATCCTCTGCACCAACCAACACATCCCAAACACCATTATTGTTCCAATCCACAAAAGTTGGGCTGGTGGTATGCCCTGCCAAAACCTTTTCTGAAATGGTTCCATGATGCTTTAAAACCACCTTTTCACTATCCTGGCGGATGTTTTCAAAAAGGGACACATTAGTGCTATTTACCAGTAAGTCCAAATCTCCGTCATTGTCCCAATCAAAAAAGGAGATTTTTCTCCTGCCACTTCCTCCTGCCTCAGCGTTATTCAATCTCAATGGCCCACCTTCCTGATTTATAGCCTTATCTTTGTTTGAATATACAGAGGCATCTTTTCCATAAAATAATCTACGCCCGGGTTTTACCCCTACTTCCCCCTTTATATTGCTCCCCTTATAAAATGAAAGAAAACCTTCATGATCTAACATCACCAAATCCATTGTTCCATCATTGTTCCAATCTATGGCAAATGGTGTAGTCCTCCATTGGGTGACCAATTCATTATTGGAGGGTTTCCACCAGTTCCAGTCAGGAGATGGAATTTCTTTATCACTATCCAACCGAATCGGACGGGGCTTTTCAAGTGACTTTCCGTTATTCCTTATCCACTGAATTTTACCCCAAATTGAATTGAATATGATGTCCTTGTTTCCATCTCCGTCCCAATCTGCTACCGAAAGCGTCGTATATCCCCATTTGGCTTCTGCAGGTCCTTGAATGGACCCTGCCCCACCTGCTTGTATCCTTAGCGTTTGGCCATCGACTTCCAAAAGTTTGGGTTCTGCCCATTTAGGTGATGCTTTACCATTTAAATTTTCTATAAAAGCAATATATCCAGCTGAATTACCAGCAATAATATCTTCATCTCCATCATTATCCCAATCAACCCCCACTGGGGTGGCCAAGGCTCCGAATTTTAAATTATCAGCTTTCTGTCTGAAATATTTTGGTGATTCAAACAGTGGTGCTCCATCTTGCGTTTTTCCTGTATGCCTGATCAGTGCGACCCTACCATCTTCATCTCCTACGACCAAATCCACATTTCCGTCTTTATCCCAATCTACTGCCACAGGAATAATCATTTCAAGGTCCATCTTGATGATCCCCCCAGGATTCTTCAAAAACTCCCCTTCTCTGTACTTGGGCTTAATACGGGTTCCTATATTTTCAAAATATGTTAATCGGTCCAAAAATTCTCCACAGATAAGATCCAGATCTCCATCACCATCGAAATCCGCAAAATTAGGAGTAGGGGCCCCGTAAACATCCAACGTTTTACCGCCAGCCATTAACTTTCCTCTGTTGATATAATCGCCCTCCTTGTTTTCCAAAAGAAAAACATATCCGTGTAAAGGCCCATTGGTCCATTCCCCTTTTTTATTGAAGGCATTATCCCACCCGTAATCCGCCCAATCATCGATACCAACCACAACATCCAAATCACCATCCCCATCATAATCAACCATTTTCCATTGATTAAAACGTACTTTTTCCAATCCCTTTTTTAAACTATCGGCATCATACAATCTTTTTTGAACTTCAGCCAACTTATTTCTGAAATCCGTAAGCTCGGCACCTGGCACATTTACCCTTACCCCTTTATCAGTGTGGGACACCTGAATGTTCCTTATGGCCTCACCCAACCTAACTGGGGGGGCAAAATCAGGAAATTCTTCACCTGAAGTATTCTCAAAATAATATATGCCATTAAAGGGTTTATCCGGGCAGGAAACCAACATATCCATATCACCATCCCCATCATAATCCATAGGAAGTGGCCAAGCCCATAAACCTACCCCTAAAAATGGAGTAGCTTTAGGGTTGTTATATTTGACGATCTTAAATTCGGACTGTGCTACAGGGGAACTGTTATCAATTGAGTCCTTGGCTTCTGAGCAGGAGAACAACATCAGTGCACTGGCCGCTAATCCTGTATAGAAAAGATTCTTTATCATAGCTTGTTTATCATTTGGTTATTGAGTCCAACAGGGGATCGTTGATCTCTTCCATTTTACTTAATATTTTATATGTAAGGTGCTTAATTACATCCCTGATTTCACCCCGCTTCTCTTTTACCAGATTATTTTTCTCATCAGGATCCGTTTCAAGATGATATAGTTCATCCCTTCTCGGATCCTGAAAATCCTTGACCAGTTTCCATTTTTTGGTTCTATACGAGCGCATATGGGCAGTGCTATAGTTGACCATGCTATATTCTGTATAAAGGTCATTATCCCAGTCATCCACCAATTCCCCTTTAAGGACAGGCACAATGCTTCTTCCCCGTAAAATCTTATCCTCAGGGACAGGTATATTCGCCATTTCGAGTAAGGTTGGGAACCAATCCAAATTAGAGAATGTCTTTTTTATTTTTAGTTCAGGCTGTATGACCCTTGGCCATCTGATCAGCACAGGAACATGGAGTGATTGGTCATATAAGTTGGGCCTGGAATTTTTCGTCAGATTCTCTGTGGCCGGATGGTCACCCTCTGTAATCCAATATCCGTTACCTTTATGTTCTATCCCGTTATGTCCCATATTATATCCATGATCCGAAGTAAAGATCACGATCGTATTTTCATACAATCCTAATTCATTCAATTTCTTCATTAGCCTTCCTACATTTCTATCTATCCCGGAAGCACTGGCCAAATATTCCTTCATTCTGGATTTAACCCTATCTGTGTCCAGATCAGGATAGTCTGGATGAGGCACCCTCATTTCCATGTTTTCATATGGGGCCCAGTCCTCATCGGCTACAGGCAACCATTTGCTGTGAGGAGACCTATAGTGAACACTAAGCAAAAAAGGGGTGTTTTGATGATCATCGATAAATTTCAAAGCGCTGTTGGTCAGGATATCAACAGTCAATCCTTTCATTTGGTGGATTTCACCGTTTTTTTCCAGATTAGGATCCACTGGTGACTCCCCTCCTCCTGTAAGTCCCATAAAGTACCCATAACCGTGATTGGTTGGATGAAACTTCCTATCCATCCCGGATTCTGTCCAGTCTCCCAAATGCCATTTTCCAATCAAACCGGTTCGATAACCATTGTCCCGTAATACCTCTGCAAAAGTGATATTTGCAGGATCTAGCCCAGTTGCTTTTCCAGGGTGATAGAGCTTATGCCCTGGCTGGGGGATAAAATCCAAAATACCCAATTCCGAAGCATATTGACCGGTCATCAATGTCGCTCTCGAAGGACTGCATACGGGGGTGGTTACGAATGCATTTTCAAAGAAGGCCCCTTCTGAAGCCAACTTGTCCAAATTTGGACTATAAGCCTGGTCATTGCCCGATGTCCTCAAAGTCCAGTGAGCTTGATCATCGGTAAGGACAAACAGGATATTGGGCTTTATTATTTCACCGTTGGGCTCATTTGAATAAGAACTTACACAAATGGACCAAAGCGAAATTGTCAAGGAAACAACCAGGCGGTTCTTGAATACTTTCATAGAATTGATTAAAGTGTTTTCCTGAAATTCCTTATACGGTGGAAGGTAAGGTAGTTGGCATCATGGTTGTTTCTAGCTCCCACTCCTCCATCATCATATGCCGTCCGTGAAACGAAAATGATATCCTTTCCCTCAAAAAGAAAATCAACATATTGAAACCCATGTTTAGCAACATCCTCATGCTCCAATAAGACTTTTTCCATTGTCCAATTTTTAAGGTCCCTAGAAGAAAAAAGTGCCTGTGTATTTCTAATACCTGCTGGATTCTTTCCCAAATTCTCTTCTTTGACCTTTTCTGGAATATGATTGGCTATGGTCCAATAATGCTGGCTTATGGAATCATACAAGATGGTGAACTTCTTACTACCACCATCAAATGGAACAAACCCCTGGTCATCATTGAAGCTTGCTTCCCTTCCATTGGAGGTGATTTTAACCATGGCAGCCTTTTCAGCGGTAGTCGACCGATCATCCACTCTTAATATATCCCAAAGCTGACCACTTTGATCTACAACTGCATTTCCTTCCAACCAGCCTCCGAAATTTCCATCCAAATAAGTAGAATCATAATAAAGGACATTACTTGCGGTCCAGGAGTCAGCCTTTAATAGATCTGCGTCAACGGGAACTGACAGCATCATGGCCCCATATCTTTTGCCCCATTTTTTCACAGGTCCCATGGCGCTCTCCATTGCCCTCCACAATTTACCGTTGAACTCTATTACTGGCATCGGTGCACAATGGTATTCCCCTTCTAAAAGCAATCCATTGCTGCTATCAGTTGGCGTGGTCCACGTACTGCCCATATTCGTTGACTTCCGAATAATCGTGTTGCCGTGATGTCTATCGGTCCCCATGAAATATACATGGCCTTTATGTGTAAAAAGTTTGGACCAAAAAGCTCCCTTTATGGAAGCCACTTGCTTCCACCTCTTCCCCTTATTAGTGGACCTATAGATATGGGAAGTAGCCTTGACATGTTCATTGGATTCCGGCCCAAAAAAATCATGGGACGCCAAATAGCTTCCGTCCGGAAGCACTGTTATACTAGGCGACCCTATATACTTTCCACTGGATTGCGGGCTATAGGCTATAATTCTGCCCGGCACCTTCGAATGATTTCCTTTTTGCGATAACACTTCGGTTACGGAAAATAGGGCCAGCGCGACAGTTAAGAACAAATATTTCATGGTTGTCAGTGTTTTAAATAATCATTATAGGAGTAGTGGGAAGGATATCTTGAAATCACCTCTCTTTCCTCTTGGGAATCCTTGCATGGACCTGACTCAAATGCCTCTGCAAGTTTTTGAGAAGTCCGTTTTTTATTTGGGGCCTTTCACTGCCGATTTCATTTGATTCTGATGGATCGTCTCTCAGATTATAAAGTTCTGCCCTGTCATCCTCATAGAAATATATTAGTTTAAAATCACCTTCCCTCCATGCTGAATGGGGTCTGGTCTGACTTATGAAACCATCTCCTGTACCAATACCTGAAGGCGATTTAAAGAAGTTTTCCCCTTCGGGATGATAATATGGAAAATGCCAAGACAAGGGCCTGGATGTTTTATACGATCCCTTCCCTGTCAAAAGGGGCATTAAGGACACTCCGTCCCAATCTTTTGATTTATTTCCGGAAGCTGTCAAATCCATAAATGTTGGCATAAAGTCAAGTTGCGAAACGATTTGATCACATACTGAACCTTCTTGGATATGAGCTGGCCAGGACATGATCATCGGCACCCTTATTCCTCCTTCATAAAGGTTCCATTTGCTACCTCTGAAGGGGCCATTATCGGCAATTTCCGGATGTCCCCCATTATCAGAAGTAAAGATGACGATGGTGTTTTTACTTTTGCCTGTACGTTCCAGAGCCTTTATGATCCTACCTACATAATGATCCATTATATTGATATTAACAGCATAATGAATCACCTCTTCACGAGTTCCTGAGGGATATTTCCCTTTATATTTTTTGTAGAGCCATGGAATGTTTTTTTTCAATGGTGTATGGACAAAGTAGAAACTCGACATTAGAAAAAAAGGTGAGTCATGCTCTTCGTTGATAAACTCAATGGATTTTTCGGTCAGTTCATCTACTGGATATCCACCATCCGGCACCCTCTCCCCACCAACCTTGGCGTATGGATGCGCTCCAAAGGTTTCAGCTGTAAAGTCAAATCCCTGTTGTTTGGGACCATGTGTCAAGCTCCATCCTTTATAAACTTCATTATGGGCTGCCACATGCCATTTCCCTACTAAGCCCGTCCTGTACCCCTGGCTTTTAAGTGCTTCTGCCAGCGTAATTTCCTTCAATGGAAGGTTAAGCGTGTAGGGAGGAGGAACCAAGGGTAATCCCTTGAATTTATCCAACCACTTGGGATCATCCCATGTAAATTCGTCTTCCGGGTATTTCGTTACAAACTCGAATCTGACCCTGGCAACATCTTTTCCGGTCAACAAAGCCGCCCGGGACGGCGAACAAAGTGGCGCAGGTGCATAGGCCTGGGTAAAGGTCATCCCATGTTTTGACAAAATGTCCAAGTTAGGGGTTTCGACCATTGTATTTCCATAAGGCCCTGTGTCTCCATAACCCAGATCATCTACATAAATAAGCAAAATATTAGGGGGGCTTGGATCAGGTTTTCCCTGATCATAGGCCCAAACGTTTATTTGCAACAAACCTATGCAAAAGTACGCCGACAAAGTCCCCAAAATCATTTTATCATTCGGTATCCTCATTATCAATAGCCATCATTTTGTTCAAGAAGAGGATTGGCATCCATAGTAGCGAATGGAATGGGATACCTCACATGGTGCGGCTGGGCATTGGTAATCCCTCTTTCTTGGGCATTGGAGATCAATTTCCCCATACGGATCAGGTCCAACCTTCTTTTACCTTCAGAATAAAACTCCCACCCCCTTTCTTTCAAAATATGGTCCCGAAGTGCATCTTTAGAAGTAAACTGACTTAAGGACAACCCCTCCAGACCGGCCCTTTCCCGTACTTGGTCAATCAGGTCAAGGGCTTGCTGGGAAGGTCCATTCAGTTCATTCAAAGCTTCTGCCCTACTTAATAAAATATCAGCGTACCTGATTTCAGGTATATCATTACCAAAGGACGCATTGATACCCTCCGGATCAGGCCAGTATTTAAAGGACCTGGTATTGTCGTTATCATCCAATAAGTTGACCAATTCCCCATCGTTATTGATGTATTCTGTCAAAATCAGGTCTTTCCTTTTATCATCACTTTCAAATGAATAATAGAATTGATCCCGGATCCTGGACTCATTGGGCCAATTTCTCCATGCATTCGAAAATTCCAATCCAGTACGCGGATCCTTGGCAAATCCCTCGGGAAAAGCCGTATTCATCCAGGAGTTGGAAGCTCTTCTATCCGCACTTGTCTTGGCAGGCCTTACCCAAATCAATTCTTCATTTTGCTCATTTTCTACTTTGAACAAATCTTCATATTCAGGAAACAGGCTGTAATTCCACTGGTCTATAACCATTCCGGCCATATCAGCAGCCTGTTGCCATTTTTTTGTATTTAGATAGTAAATCACCAACCAGCCTTGGGCCGCTGCTTTATGGGCCCTTCCGTATGTGGCTTCATCCCCTGGTTCTGGCAAATTGGGTATGGTGGCCAACAGCTCGGATTCCATAAAAGAAGTTATCTCTTCCTCGGTTGCCCTTGGCAATTGGAGATCTTGGGCGGTAGATGTTCGCAATGGAACGGGACCAAACTTAAAATAAAGTTTAAGGTAACATGTTGCCCTCAAAAACCTTGCTTCAGCTTCATATAAGGACTTATCAGCATCACTGGCCTCCAAATTCTCCAGGGATTCCAATACCTGATTGGCATTCCTGATAGCCCTGTAAGGGTAATCCCAATTTTGTCCCTGCAGCAGACCAACGGTAGGATCCCAGGTGTAGTTCATATATTGCAGTGCCGTGGCGTGTACCCCATCTCCGGATTGACAGGCAATATCGGTAATCCATTCATCTTGGGCGAAGGTATAAATGGAATTATTTGAAATCATATTGGAGGCAGAAGCATAGGTTGCCCCCAACAAAGATTCTATCCCTTCCCTGGTCTTGAGAAAATTTTCTGGGGCCAATTGGGAATAGGGTTCTTCCATCAAATAGTCTTCGCAACTGGCGAAGATAAATGTGAACAATGCTATCGCTATATTATTGATTTTATATTTCATGATATTATTTGGCTTAAAAGGTTAGACTAATTCCCCCTGTAAAGGTCCTTGCCACAGGATAGGCATTCCAATCGATTCTAAAGTTCGCTGAGCCATTGGGGTTAATGGCAGGATCCATACCTGAATAGTCGGTAATGGTGAAAAGGTTCTGGCCTGTAATATAAAATTGCATGGACCTAAAAGTCTTACCGTTGAATGGCAGGCTGTAACTTAACCTAACGGTACTTAACCTCAAATATGATGCATCTTCCACGGTCTTGGAATTCACCCGTTTCTCCCCTTGGGCACTGGTCCTTACAAAAGACGGGAACTCATTGGTCGGATTTTCAGGGGTCCACCTGTTCAAAAGTGGTTCTGCATACCGGTTTCTGCGGACACCAGCGGGGAAATAAGTATCTATAAGCCCATTATTGAGCATTTTTGCCCCCTGGACCCCTTCTAAAAACACATATAGTTCTAAGCTTTTGTGCTTAAACGTATTGCCTATGGACCAGATTAAATCGGGAAATGAATTTCCAAGAACGACCCTGTCGTCGGCATTGACCACACCATCGCCATTTACATCTTTATATTTGATATCTCCGGGCTGAACCGGATCCTCAGTGGCACCGTAATCATCCCCCTCCTGCCATATACCAAGAACTTCATATCCATAAAATGATTCCAAAGGAAGTCCTTCTTCAATGATGGCTATTTGACTGGTTGCTCCTGCACTTCCGGTAATGATCCTGTTTATTCCACCCAAATCCGTCACCTTGTTTTTTACGGTGGTCAAAGCAATATTGGTCACCCAGGAAAACCTTTGCTTTGTTATGTTCCTTGAGGTGAGGCCGAACTCCCATCCTGAATTCTGGATCCCTCCTATATTGGTCAGCTGGGAAGTGAATCCACTTGACCTGGGTATTGGAAGGGAAAGCAACATATCAGATGTGTTTTTCACATACCAATCCACACTTCCATACAGCCGATCATCCCATAGACCATAGTCCAAGCCAAAATTAATTTGCTCTGTAGTCTCCCATTTTAAATCTGGATTTGCAATTCTTGCCGGCTGGGTCGTGGTATATTGTTGATCGTCATATACCACCACCGGACCATTGCCAAATGTCGATATGGACCTATAATTTCCAATTTCCTGGTTACCTGTCCTACCCCAACTGGCCCTGAACTTCAATGTACTGAACAACGGTTCAAGCGGTTTGAAAAACTCCTCTTGGTTAACTTTCCAGCCAAATGCAAAACTTGGAAAATAACCGAATTTGTTGTTTTGGCCAAAACGGGAAGAACCATCTGCTCTTATCGATGCAGTCAACAGGTATCTATTCCTCAGGGAATAATTTGCCCTTGCCAAATAGGACAATAAGGTATTGTCCACCTTGGAGCTAGAAACCACGTTCAGTGACGGATTACCCAACCCCAGGTTGTAGGTTTCTGTTGCATCCGAAGGAAAGCCCCTTCCTTCTGCAGAAAAACGTGAAATGATAAACTTCTGCGTCGTTACCCCAACCACGGCGCTAAAAGAATCCTGGCCGATATCCTTTGTATAGTTAAGCAGGCCTTCGACCAAATAATTGGAGGAGGTGCCTTGAAGTTGGGAAGCTATTCCTCCCGCAGCATTACCGTCCAACGTGGACCGGTCGATATAAAACTCCCTTACCTGGTTGGATACATCTCCGCCAATATTCAATTTGGCACTTAGCCCGGGCAAAATTTTATACTCACCATAAATGGTCCCAAATGTCCTGTAGGTATTTCCTATTCCCCGTTTACCGTTTGCCAATGCCACAGGATTATCGATATTGATATGGGAGGAGATAACATAATCCCCGTTATCGTTCTTTATGGGCAGGGTAGGATCCATGTGCATCGCTGCAAATACGACCCCGGCATGCTCATTGAGCTGAAAACCTCCGGGAGTAAATTCATCCCTGGAATAATTGGAACTCATGTTAAGTCCCATCTTAAACCTTTCCGAGGCCTTGTGGTCCAAGTTAAGCCTTATGCCATATCGTTTAAAGCCCGAATTGATAATTAATCCTTTTTGGTCAAAATAATTGAGGGAAACCATATAGTTGGTTGATTCATTGCCTCCGGACATTGATAGGTTATGGCTCTGGATTCCCGCATTGGGTTGGTAAACTTCCCCTAACCAATCTGTACCTGTACCATTAAAATCTTCCACGCGGTCCTGTTCACTTCCCCCTCCTTCATCAATAATGGCATTTATCACCTCGTAATACTCACGTCCAGAGAGCAATTCGATCTTATTGGCCACGTTTTGCACTCCGGCATATCCATCATAATTTATGGACATCTTACCTTTTTTTCCATTTTTGGTGGTTACAAGGATAACGCCATTGGCTCCTCTCGCTCCATATATGGCTGTTGCACTTGCATCTTTAAGCACTTCAATGGATTCAATATCTGCCGGATTAATGGAAGATAATGGAGATCGTTGGGTCCTTGGAGCTCCGAATCTATCCCCTACACCGGTTACAGCAGAGGAATTGCTGAACGGCAATCCATCAATGACATATAAGGGACTGTTTCCTGAATTGACCGATCCGACCCCCCTGATATTTACCGAAATACCACCACCTGGTTCTGCGCTGTTTTGCACAACTTGTACACCGGGCATTTTACCAGCAATTAACTGTTCTGCAGAAGTAATGACACCTGGATTGAAATCTTCTTTTTTCAATGCAGCTACAGATCCAGTAAGATCACTTTTCTTAACTGTCCCATAGCCCACTACTACAACTTCGTCCAAAGCGGAAATATCCTCTGATAAGGTAATATTTAATTGATTGCTATTACCCACAGTGGCTTCCTGCTTTTCGAACCCTATCATTGAAAAAACCAGAACTATATTATCCCCCCCTGGAACACTGATAGAATAATTCCCATTAATGTCTGTAATTGTTCCTGTCTGGCTTCCTTTCAGTAGGACATTGACCCCGGGCAGACCGAGCTCATCGGTACCTGATACAACCGTTCCTGAAACCGTACGATCTTGAAATCCATATGCACGCTGATCCAACAGTATCCAAAAGGTGCATAGCATGCTCATAAAGCCAAGGAGATATTTTCTTGGCATCAAGTAAATTTTGTTTTTCATAGTTATTAATGGGTTAGTTAATTATTTTTATATTTCTCCGCAAAAGCGGACCTTAATACCAAGAGCATCCAGCGCTGATGCCTTAAGGTAAGCAGCTTCAACAGTCGATTCATAAGATTCACCATAAGCGACTTGAATATGATTGGCCTGGTGCTTTGCCATCATTTGATCTCTGGAAACCCCAGGTAATACTACATTCATTATGGGCCACTGGGGAGTGGTGTTATCCCATCTTCGTTGGGTTTCGCCCAGTGGTAATTCCACTACTTCCCCTATTCCAATATCACAAAAAAGCGACTCATCTTCCATGTATATCCGGCTCCAAACTATATATCCGGGTTTACTGATGCCTTTTAGACTTCCCCCCCCATTCTGAAAGTACATTGGAGGCTGCCTTTCGCTTGAAGCTCCCTTGAATCCATCGATGAAATGGGCAGGGGGTGCTGCACCTGAAATTAGAAAGACCCATACAAATTCCCTTCTCCCTCCAAATTCAACTTCTTCTCCCCATCTTATATCATGTAAGGTATTCTCAGGTGGTAAGCCCAATATTTCCCAAAGTCTCGTAGTGATCAACCCATCTAGTCCGGCGCATTCATCCACTTCATTAAAATGAGGGATGGATTTGCCTTTATAAAGTTCCTCTCCATTTTTACCATAAACCGGAGGTCTTACCACGTTATTGAGCAATCCTTCAGCCAAGTCACTTGCAGCAACCAAATCCTTTAAACCTTGCTGATATTGTATACCTATTGTATCACAACCAAATTCATCCGCTATTCTAACTGCAGCAATATACATCTTACATTGCTCCAGGGTCTGTTCCTTGGTCAGTTCCGTTAGTGGGTTTTCACCCCATTCAAAATGCATTCCTTCATCTTCAAGCCATGTCAATATCCTATAAGCGTCATCATCAACTACCCTCCTCATCTCTGCATATAATGCCGATTGACTTAATCTTTCCTTAAAAACACCTAGTTCATGTAAATAGATATCCGGTATAATTGCATTGAACATTCCCATACATCCCTCATCAAAGACCCCCATGATAGCCATCTCTTGTTTGAATTTTTGGGCAAAGGATCTTCCTTTATAAGCTAGTTCAGCGGAAATTTGGATTTCACCGAAACTTTTAACGTGACTATTATCATGGACAATATTTCCAGTTTCGAGCCACTGTTTCAATTTTTCAATAAAAAATGAATCCGTAAAATCCTTGCTCCATAGGCAACTATGTGCAATCCCGGCCTTTGTTAAAGATCCTTTTAAATTAAGGGCTCCAACCAGTCCACTAGACTTCCCATCCCAGTTCGCCAACACTAAAATCGGTGCATTATGACTATATAGACCTGGTAGGACATGATGAGTATACTGCCAAACACTTTCTGCGACGATGATGGGAGTAGTTGGATCCAGGGTCTTAAAAACCTCTATCCCCATCCTCTGAGAATCAATAAACCCATGCTGCTTTTCTTGATTATATGCGTGCCCCCTTTCGACTTCCCACCCCAGATCTTTCAGTACACCTGAAAGAAGTTCTTCCATCTTACCCTGGAACGCCCAACCTTCTTGGTTAGCAGATAATCTTAGATCACCACTAGCCACCACATATACTCTTTTTGCTGACTTCATGTATGTTATTTTGAGTTCGATAAATATTCTATACAAAGGTCAATAAATGGAAGGGACAGATTTTGGTTATTCTTATCTAAAAATTATACTATATTAGCATAAATTAAAATTCCGACTTTTGATAAATCAACAACACCATATCCAACTTTTTTATCAATAAAACAATAATAACTAACATAAATTAACACTAATTCAAAACAAACCGCCAAACTCATAAAAATTAAAAATGAAGCCTTACTTTCACAAAGTCCCTATAACCAATTCTGATTCTTTTAGTATTCGACATGATATTAAAGCCAATTTTGGGACACTTTGGCATTATCATCCAGAATTAGAGCTACACTATATTGTTAAAGGCGAAGGCATTCAGTATATAGGTGATAACATTAGTTCATTTTCCAGTGGCGATATGATATTTCTTGGCCAAAACCTCCCACACACTTGGAGATGTCATGAAGACTACTTTGTTTCAGGCTCCGGAAAAAATATTGAAGCCTATATTCTTCAATTTCATCCGAATTGTTTTGGAAAGGATTTTTTTCAACTGCCAGAAACTTATGCAATTCCTAAATTATATGAAAAAGCTAAACATGGATTAAATATAACCGGTAAAACTAAAAGAAAATTGGAAAGGTATATGAAACTTGCTGTTAGAGCAGATAATATAGATAGGTTAATACACCTATTGCAAATTATAAAAACCTTATGTGAGACAAATGAGTATGAAACCATTGCTCCAGGATATGCTTTTAGCCACCTATCAAACCTTTCTGAAATGGCCCGGTTGGAAAAGATATATACTTATGTAATGGCACATTATAAAGAAGAAATCCCCCTAGATCAAATAGCCTCCATTGCTCATTTAAGCAAGACTTCCTTTTGTAGATACTTTAAAACCATGACCAACAAAACATTCTATGATTTCCTCATAGAAATAAGAATTTCCAACTCTTGTAAATTACTTATTGATGATAGGTTTCCGATAGAGATAATCTGTTATGAATGTGGATTCAATAATGTTTCTAATTTCTACAGGCATTTTAAAAAAGTCACAAAACTTACTCCAAATCAGTATCGTAATAAGTATTTACCCTCCAAACAAAGTACTGGTAGCTAAAAACATTCCCTCTTATCCCCGTAAAGTAATCACAGATTTGCAATATCTCTTCCAAATCCTCCACAAACCTGTTCGAAATAAGAACCGAGTGGTCAACACAAACAAAAACCGCATTATAAAATGCGGTTTTTTATTTTAAGCCAACCAGTTTTTCAGTTTGCTTTAAATACCGGATCAAGTAATATTTCTGGGAATTGAAATTCACCTTCAAAAGGCAGTACAAATCCCCGTAAATAAGCTATAACAAAAGTATCATTTTGGACTTATTGGTATATACCTAGAAAATAATTTGAAATTGTGCTACAGCCTCCCATTTTCCAATTAAAGTGGGACGGACGGTATTGTAAAACATTTGTATTGTCGCACAATAGAATAAATTGGATTTACCGATTTGAAAGGTCTTGCCGGCTCCACCTCCCAGCGGAAGTAGTAACCGCTCCCTTTCCTCAGCCAGCCAATTACTGATTATCGTAGTATTGCTTTCGAGGAACCAACCTTTTCGCAAGTTGTAATAGGTATAATATTGCAGGTTAAAGGTGTTTACTTTATTGGCTCCTTCACCTCCGAATGACCAGTAGTTTTGCACTACGAATCCACCGGAAAACTTGTCGCCGGAATGGTTGAACATGAAAGAGGGGCCCATGCTCACCCTGTCGCTTCCCAATGTCGCATCGATCCGGGTAGGCAACTGTACAGCTGGGCCTATTCCCCAACTGACCTTGCCTTTTTTCTTTATGGAAGAAAAATAGCCATTGAACAGCACATTGCCTAAACCGGACGCCTTTTGTACCTGGTCTCCTTGTGGAGGTACAGGGTGGATGGGCACATGAGAAACACCATCTGCACCCGGTATGGTTTGGAAAGGAATGATCGTGTAGGTAATCAATTTTAAGTTTTTCCCTAAACGAAGAGGCCAGACTGGCTGTACGGAAAATGATTGTCCCACGCCATCACCTACTGGTAAAAGCACTTCCTGCAGATAGATACTGCGAAGGCCTGCTACCGGATCTTGTCGCCTCCTGTTCATTTCTTCTACCGAAAGGGTCTGGACACTATCCTCTTGTGCCAATACGGATACGGATAATAAAGAGAAGAATAAAACGAAAAAATAGCGTGATAGAATTTTCATAAGATAAGAAGAAAACATTCCTCCAGGAATATAGTCCCTGGAGGAATTATCAATATGAATTTAATTCACTTTCTCAAAATCGCCCAATTTGTAAGAGCGGTCAAAGAAAGCTTGCTCCGGCCCGTAATAACGGAACAAACTAAACCATCCCCTTCCGGGAACAGTCTTAATCCAGTTGACATCGCCTTCAGGTTTTTCGGGTGCCATGTAAATGGTAATTGAACCATCTTCATTTTTCACCACATCATTCATCCCATTTAAAGATGGGTACACCTGCCCTTCGGCATCTACCCCAGCGGCTGTTTCCGCATCATAGGCTGTTAGTGACCAGAATAATTTTGCTGGTGGATTTGGAGGGAAGGTTATCTTATAGGTATTTTCACCCATCAGGTAATTCCCCTCACTATCTTTGTAAGCACCTCCATATTTGGCACCCAGACCTACGATAGATGACATCATCCCCGTACTGATCGAATAATGATTTATGTACATATGCGCCTTGGCGTTTACATCAGTATGGCCTGTTTCTCGGTCTCTGAATTCTTCGTCCAATAAGGTGTGCATAAAGTCGTCCAGATCAGTATGCGCATGGGCTACCCACTTACGGTCCGAATACCACAGACCATCCTTTTCCTCATCAAAATTAGCAGCTATGTTTTTCGCCATTCTCCAAGCTGTTTGAGCTGCTTGATCGAGCAATTCCTTCTCTCGTGCTGATGGATTAAAGTCCTCTCCTTTCTTAATGCCAATAGCAGCCATCACCCCATGCATGTAGGGATCGATATCATCCACCTTATCACTCTGGATGAAGCGGTTGAGCATCTCAAAATAGCTGAAGTCATGGGCAAAAAGTGCATAAGAATCCACATCTGAGGCATGCTGGAAATCCATCGGTTTGGCCTCTCCCTCCAGCGGATATATTTTTATACCTTCGACTGCATCTACTCCTGGCTGAAGGTTATCTACGGACTGAAAAAAGCCTCTTTGGAAAATAAATACTCCATTGGTCTTGCTGGTGTAGCGGTAGTAACCGTCAGGCACATCGCCTTCGTATCCTTCAGGTACGATAAGGTATTTACCACCTTTTCCGTGATCAGGACCAGGAAAGCCAATATCTCCCAAAAAGTGCGTTCCGTCCGGCTTTTCTGGTCCTACCAAAGGCCTGTGCCAAAAATCGTCCAATAGGCCTTGCAGCATCGGCGGCACATCCAGTACGAGTGGCCCGGTCTTGCTAAGGTCAGCAAAGCCCAGCGCGTAAATCACATCAGAATTAGGTGTGGTAATGATCGTCCTGGGCTTTAGCCTTTTTTCAAAAACCGACACTACATTGTAACCTTCACCAAATGTTTTACTTAGCCCTTCCTTCATCGCGAACATGTTCACCGCCGGGAGAGCCCATAGATAAGTCTGCGTCGCTCTTTGGAAGTACAGTTCTTCATCCAGCGTACGGCTGGCTTCCTCGCTTGGATACCCGCCATCTAGCGGCAGATTGGCCAAGGTTTCGTAGCGGCTTGTTTCGTTTGCGTCAGCTGACGGCTGTTTTTCTTGCGGCTGGCAAGCCGTGAACCATACTGCTGCCGCCAAGGATAAGTTCAAAATTCGCCTATTCATTTAAAACTATATTATTGTTACAAATCAAGGATACGGGATATTATTTGTCGTTATATAGGGTCTCAAAATAACATCCCAGCTTACACTAAACTTCCCTATATCCCCGATACCCATTTCTCATGCTTTTACTCGGAATTAATCCCGTTCAGCTGGCGTGTATCTGATAATATAGGACCTATATTTTTTCTTTAATGGGTTTATTTCTGGTTAGATGTAAAGAGCTAATTCTTTTACCTTTGTCACTTTTTTTCAGGTCACAAAAGTAACTTAAACTTGTCCATCCGTGGTGGAAATCCCACTCCCAAGCATCTATTGGCCAGAAATCAAAATCCTCCCTCAAACTGGATAAGCTCCTTGAACGAAAGGGCTTTGCTTGAGGGTTTAATCATGGCATTAACTATTTCGAGCCGGGCATTGCAACTTTGATGTTCGGTGGATACTTTGCAAGAACCTTTGCATATCGGGCTACTTCTGCGCCCATCTGTGTAACGATAGGCAGATATCGATTACCGATTCCCAGATTTTCCTGCGGGTTCGTGTATAGATTCACCATCACCGATCCTCCGGTTTCTGGAATGACAGCACCGCTAAATCCACCCTTAAGACCCTGTGAGAAAATTGCATCTTGCAGCTGAACGACCATGTGATACTTGAACTCATCTATGCGGACTGCTGCCAAGTGTTGATTCATCGTATAAATAATGCTTTTTCGTGCTGACTGACCCTCATCAGCCAAAAAGAAGGCTGTTTGGTCTATACCATCTACATAACGGTCTTCTGGAATAAATTTGTTGACTTCGGTACCTGATGCCCCTGCCAACGACAAGGCTGTGTTAAACAAGTCAGCATAAAAGAATAACCCTTCAGATTTTCGGGGTTCAATCATACCCTTCCAGTACACGAACGTAGGGACACGAGTACCACCTTCCCAAGTGGATCCTTTGCCGCCTCGAAAAGGTGTCCTACCATAAGGAGCTACCTCTTGCTCAGGTCCGTTATCGGAACCGACAAAAATAAATGTATTCTCCAGTTGTCCAGTTGCTTCGAGCTTTGCTATCAAACGCCCAAAAGTGTCGTCTATCTCAACAATAGCATCCGAATAGCTGTTTCGCGCCCGAGATTTTCCAGCAAAATCCTCGTTGGGGTAGTTGTCGAAATGGGCTCCTCGGGTATTGTGATACAAAAACCAAGGTTGGTCACTGTTTTCATTTGACTCAATAAACTCCTCCGAATATCTTGTCCAATCTTGATCGAGATTTTTAATAGACTCTAAATCAATCTCGTAAACTTCCTCCACTCCCTTTTCAGGAGTCACGTGGACATTGTAATGGTTAAAGTTTAGCTCGGCCAGCATTTTGGTACGCTCGGGACTCAGTGCTATTTCTGGATTGAAATAGACATCCCGCCATTCGGTGTACATGTCGGACACGCCAAGAAAACCGTAAAAGTCATCGAAACCGACGTCTTGAGGTACAGACCCCTCTACTTCCCCCATGTGCCATTTGCCAACGCCCTGTGTTTTATAGCCAAGCTTTTTAAGAATCGAGGCGACCGTTTCCGCACCTCCCAAACCACCAGGTTCGCCATACATGGGCGGACGCAAAAGTCCGTGGTGTAATGGATTCTGCCCCGTCATTACCGTGGCACGCGTGGGAGTACAAGAAGGCGTAGAGTATGCAGAAGTTAGGATCAAGCCTTCAGCTGCAAGGCGATCAAGATTTGGTGTTGCGTTGCCTACGGCAACACCACCACCATTGAAACCAAAGTCCATATAGCCGACATCATCGGTTAGGAAAAATAGGATATTTGGCTTTTCCCCCGTGCGTTTTTCAAATTCGGCAAGCTTTTTCCGTGCCTCATCAACCTCGTCTTGATGAATAATAACCGGCTCCATGTTGTCAGCAATCTGTGTGGCCTGAACATGGAGGTACTGGTTGGGGTGCGAAAAGCCAGGTGCCGTGGTCGCACCATCGGTTGACCCTCTCGGATTTGCAGGCTGATTGGCAAATTTGTTGTCCTGTGCCGTTACTGAAAGTGCCATACATCCCACCAAAGCTGTAAGCAAGTATGATTTTTTCATTTTGATCGTGTTTTTGGATTAAATCATGTTTATTTAAATGTCTTTTCTATTAAAAAGGACTTAACTAAAGAGGGAGGTGATTTCCTTCTTTAATTAAGTCTTCTACTATTCTATTAATTAAAATCTACCGCCACCTGTTGAATTTCCCCTGTGAATTTGAATGGCGTTTGGTAATCTTTGGATACCGGAGTACCCGTATCCATTCCTACATCCAGCGTTTCATCCAAAGAAAAGCGGTTAGGTACCGTTCTCGGTATGTTGCCTTGGGCTACCGAGTTTCCATCTACTAGAAGTTCTATCGCTGCTCCTTTGCCCATACCGCCACCTGAATAGTTGAATTTCAGTGTGATCGTGTGTTTTCCAGCTTTTAAAGTTTCGCCTTCTATTGAGGTGATATCTTCTTGCAGCCAGTTGTAAGTAAATTTAGGTTTACCTGCATCCATCATCAATCCCCATCCGGCATAAAGCCCGCCTTGGGTAATGATTATCCCTTCTGTATTGGCGTCGCCTATCTCTACGTCAGCAGTCAACGTGAAAGTTCTGTTCTTAAAGTTGGGCGCGCTTCCTTCCGGCAGGCGAATCATACCCGGATAGTACACAAAGTGGTCAACGCCTTCTGATGGGCCGGATGGTCTTCCCGTCAGTTGTGCACTAAAACGTTCTGCTCCCCTATCGTCCAAAGGAAGAACATCGTGGGCCTTGGCTTCTTTCATAAATAAGGCCTTCAGTTCTTCTACTTTTTCAGGATGTTCGGCAGCTATATCGTTGTTTTCTGTAAAGTCTTCACGGATGTTGTACAGTTCCCATACATCATTCTCAAAAGTCAAATTATCTGGTCGATCATCAGACCAAGGGGTAAGGCCATGGGCTGTAGCAGCTACCCATCCGTCATGGTACACCGCCCGACTTCCCCCCATCTCGAAGTACTGTGTTTTGTGCGTTTCCTCTGCATCGGGGTTATCGAAGGTGTACATCATACTGGTACCGGACATTGGGGTTTGTTTTACCCCCTTCACTACTTTGGGCTGAGGAATGCCACAAGCTTCCAAGATGGTAGGCACGATATCGGTACAATGCGAGAACTGCGAACGTATGGCCCCTTTGTCCTTTATTACTTTAGGCCAGGAAATCACCAATCCGTTTCGGGTTCCTCCGAAGTGGGAAGCCATACGTTTGGCAAACTTCATAGGGGAATTCATGGCCATCGCCCACCCAACGGGATAAAGATTATACGTATCGATCGTTCCGATTTCATCCATACGGCTTAATGCGTCCTTCACCACATCCGGACGGTAGCTGTTGAAGTCTGCTGCTATCTCGTTCAATGTTCCTGTAAAGCCACCTTCTGCAGAAGCGCCATTGTCGCCCACGGCATAAATAACCAAGGTATTTTCTTTCTGACCTAAATCTTCAACAGCACGTAGCATACGGCCAATTTCATAATCGGTATAAGCCAGAAAAGCAGCATACACTTCCATCATACGGGCATATACTTTCTGCTGGTCGGGGCTTAATGCGTCCCAAACCCCCACTTCTTCCGGTATTGGGTTGTATTGGGCATTTTCAGGAATAATGCCTTCCGCCTTCATGCGCTTAAAGGTGTTTTCACTTACCTTGTTCCAACCTTCGTCAAATTCACCTTTGAACTTGTCGCGCCATTCCTTCGGAGCATGATGAGGTGCATGGGTAGCCCCAGGAGCGAAGTACACAAAGAAAGGCTTGTTAGGAGCAGTGGACTTTTGGTTACGGATCCAGTTGATGGCACGGTCTGCCATGTCTTTGTTCAGGTGGTAATCCGGATCGTCCGTAGGCGGTAATATCGGTCTGGTATTTTCAATTAATGGTGGTGCATATTGATTACAGTCTCCACCGTTGAAACCAAAGAAATACTCAAAACCCATACCTGTCGGCCATTGATCGAAAGGCCCTGCTTGAGAGGTTTCGTAATCGGGCGTATTATGGTTTTTACCAAACCATGAGGTGTTATAACCATTGTCCTTAAGGATTTGTCCGATGGTAGCAGAGTTGTCTGGCATAATGGAGTTGTAGCCCGGGAATCCCGTAGCAATCTCTGAAATCACACCAAACCCAGCTTCGTGATGGTTTTTACCCGTTAAAATAGAGGCACGCGTAGGTGAACACAGTGCTGTGGTATGCCATTGGTTGTAACGCAAACCGTCCTCTGCCAAGGCATCTAAATGAGGCGTTGGTATGGGGCCACCAAAGGTGGACGATGCTCCAAACCCCACATCATCCAACATAATAAGAATGACGTTTGGAGCATCTTCTTTCGCCTTACGTGTAATAGGGAAATCAGCTTCTGAATTTTTATACGTTTCAGCGATTTTTCCATCAAACTCTCCCGGCCGCCGATCTGGAATGACTTCTCCAGGCTTCGCGGACTCATCAACTTGACGCTCTTCCTGAGGCTGGCAAGCGGCAACTAATACAGCTGCCGCTAGGGATAGGTTTAGAATGAGTTTCTTCATCGTCAATTAGCGATTATGGTCATGTTATTATTGTCCAGGTTTTTTCAACCCAATATCTTTCATAGGATACTTTTGATAAGTAGCCAAGTGGTCTCTTATATACCCTAACATCACCGGTAAACCCCACTCAAAATAGCGATGCCCTGTACTTACTTGCTCTTTGGGTGACACATATAGATTGTACACCCAAGGGGCCATACCTGTTTGCTGCACCACTGATTGATCGAGATTTTTACGAGGTGCAGAGGTTTCGAACACCTTCATATGCATTTTGTACTCCATCCATCGCGCAGCCATAAAGTTGGTCTCCGAATACATAAACACCGCATTCCTATTGGAATCACCTTCACCGGCCAATAAAAATGACGTTTGATCTACTCCATCGATGTAATTACTACTTGGAATTTTGTCATAAGCCCCCGCTAGGGCAATGGAAGTATTGAACAAATCACAAAGATCAAATAAGCCATCGCTTATGCGCCCAGGTTCGATCATCCCTTTCCAATATGCAATGCCTGGTACGCGCACGCCACCTTCCCAGGTCGTCCCTTTTCCACCTCTGAATGGTGTAAACCCACCATCAGGCCAAGTATCTTCATTTGGACCATTATCTGAAGTAAGGAAGACAAAAGTATTTTCATCAATATCCAACTCTTCCAGTAGTTGCGTGAGCCTGCCGACAATATCATCCACTTCCATAATCGCATCCTTATAAGGAAATGCAGCTGGACTTTTTCCCTTAAACTCCTCGGAAACATAATTGTCATTGTGGACTTTGGAAAAGGAGTGGATTAAATAAAAAGGTTGGTCCTCCTCTACAGCCCTTCTGATAAAATCCTCGCTATAATCAGCAAAAATCTGATCTACTTTAGACAACTCTTCAATTGTCGTAATCGGAGCGACTTCCTTGTTTTCTTCCCCTTTTTTGCCCTTAACTACTGCTTCATTAACCATAGCTTTTACGGCTGCCAACCTTTCCGGCTTATTGATCAAATCAGGATAAATCCATTCGTTTACAAACTGTGAATATTCGGATTGCACCGCTGCAAACCCCAACCATTCATCGTAGCCCACTTCATTGGGCATGCTTCCTTTGGTTTCTCCCAAGTGCCACTTTCCTGAAATAGCCGTTTTATAACCGTTTTCAGATAAAATTTTAGCGGCTGTATTTTCAGATTCCCAAGGATTTACTTTCGGGTTTTCTCCGGTCAATGTCGGCCGTGTAAGTCCTGAACGCGCAGGAATTCTTCCAGTCATCAGTGCGGCCCGAGTCGGGGTACAGGTTGGCTGGGCATAGGCTGAAGTGAGTCGCAAACCTTCATTTGCCAGCTTGTTCATATTAGGTGTAGGTGCCCCAATGGCCGTTCCGCCACCATAAACGCCAATATCTCCGTATCCCATATCATCGATCAGGATAATGAGGATGTTGGGCTTCTTGTTGAGCTTCTCTAACTTTGACTCAGCCTCCTTTTGTTGGTCTGGATGAGGAATCGCAGGTTCAAGGTACTCTTTGACCCGAACTGTCCTGTTAAAATAATCGTCTTGGCCTTGCACAGCCACACCGCCGAAAAGTAACAAGAATATGATGCTGATTTTTTTCATAATGCTATTTTTTTAAAAACTTAATGGTTGACTAAAGATGTAACTTAAGGTTTCAATTCAATATTCACTTCCGCTATTCGTCCCTGGAATTCATTGACAGAATAGTTCTTGATAACCGGCGAGCCGGTATCTACCCCCACGCCAAAAGTATCAATTCCGAAACGTGCCGGAACGGTAGCCTCCAATCGGCCTTCGGCTACTTTTTCATTGTTTATATAGAGAAGCACATTGGCTCCCTTTCCAGGACCACCGCCATCGTATTGAAAATCCACTTTTACGGCAGCTAGACCATCAGGAAGTTTTTTGCTTGATTTGATGTCTGTTACCTCCGCTTCAAAATAGTTATATGTAAAAGTTGGATAGCCATCTTTGACGTGCAGCGCATATCCGGCACTGGATCCACCGATGGCGTTGATTACTCCATCCTTATGTCCGGATGCCGTTTCCACCATGGCTTCCATATTCCAAGAAGTGTTTTTGGTATTGGGAGCCACCGTTTCGGGAAGACGTACCGCCCCTTCGTAGAACGTAAAAGAAGTCCTGTCTTCAATCAGCGAGGGTTTTGGCACGGTGAGCCGTTGGGCACCTCTGTCGTCCAATGGATAGACTTGATACTTTTGTGCCTCCTCTTCCCACAAGGCCTTTAGTTCTTCCAATTTCTCTGGATATTCATTGGCCACATTTTCTGCTTCTGAAAAATCCTCCTCTACATGATACAGCTCCCATGTCTCATGCTCAAATCCAGGCGCCAAATCCATCCTCCAGGGCTTGGTATGCTGATGAGCGGCTACCCACCCCTCATGATATAGTGCCCTGTTTGCCAAAATTTCAAAATACTGTGTCGTGCGAATCTCTGGGACATCAGCTTCGGTAAAAGTGGCCATGAAGGACTTACCGTCCATTGGCTTTTGTTTTACCCCATCAATGTATTCGGGAGCTTCCATGCCGGTGGCCTCCAATATCGTCGGCATCACGTCAATGACATGTAAAAACTGGGAGCGAATGCTCCCTTTGTCTTTAATGACTTTGGGCCAACTCACCACCATCGGATTTCTTGACCCCCCAAAGTGAGAGGCTACTTGTTTTGCCCAGGGAAATGGGGTATTCATCGCCAATCCCCACCCCACTGGCACGTGTGGCTCTGATCCTGGTTCACCTATTTCATCAGCTCTTTCCAAGTTTTCCTCCAAGGTACTCTGGATACCATTCAATGCCTTTATTTCATTTAACGTCCCTTCCAGGCCTCCTTCCGTACTGGCACCGTTGTCTCCCACAATATATATCACCAGGGTATTTTCTGCATCCGGCAACTCCCCTATTGCTTGTAACAAACGACCGATTTCATGATCTGTGTAGGCCATGTATCCCGCATAGTTTTCCTGTAACAGCGCATAAAATTTCTGCTCGTTGTCCGATAGAGATGCCCAAGGCTTTATGTTTTCATTACGTGGAGATAGCTTGGCATCTGCCGGAATGATGCCAATTTCTTTTTGACGGGCATAGGTGATCTCCCGTTCCTTGTCCCAGCCATGATCAAACTTCCCCTTAAACTTGTCGCGCCATTCTTTTGGCGTATGGTGGGGAGCATGGATGGCTCCCGGAGCAAAATACATGAACACGGGCTTGTCCGGAGAGATGGACTTTTGAAGCTTCATCCAGTCGATGGCTTTGTCCGTCATATCGGCCATAAAGTGATAGCCTTCCGCTGGAGTAGTCTCTGGCTCTACCGGCAAGGTATTTTCAAAAATCACCGGATTGTACTGGTCTGTTTCCCCCGCATTGAATCCATAGAAGTAGTCAAAGCCCATTCCTGTGGGCCATCTTTCAAAAGGCCCTGCAGGCGAAGTTTCCCAATCCGGCGTATTATGGTTCTTCCCAAACCATGCGGTGTTCATCCCATTGTACTTGATCACCTTACTGATGGGCGTGGTACTTCTCGGAATAAGTGATGTATAGCCTGGAAAACCTGTGGACCACTCGGGTAAAAAACCACTGGATGCATTATGGTGGTTTCTTCCGGTAAGAAATGCAGCGCGGGTGGCCGCACAAACCGCCGTGGTATGAAACCGGTTATATCGCAAACCTTCCCCGGCCAAGGAATCCAAATGTGGGGTCGGCACCGACCCTCCAAAAGTGCTCGTCATCCCAAAACCCACATCATCCAGCATGATAACCACTACATTGGGAGCGCCTTCCTTTGGCTCCACATATTCGGGCCAATCCATCTTGGAGTCCTTATAGGTTCGTCCTATTTCGCCGTGAAATTCAGGGTCATTATAAGGAAGTTTGTTTTGTTGGGGATTTCCAGTCTGCCCAAACACAAAATGGCTTCCGACCAAAAACAGCATCAATAATAAAAAACGGGGAATTGATTTTTCCATGATCAAAAGGGTTATTTTCTGGTCAAACAATAAACGCATAGCATGATTTCGCTACTTTAAAGTTACGTTTTTGCGTATCAAAGCCTTAAAAATCAATTTTGCAATTGCACAGTATTATAAATATTAACAAAGCTATGTAAAAAGCGGTTTTCGTTGAAAAGAAGATAATATTCCTCACTGGTCAAACCTATTCTGCCCCATATCGCTGCACGTCCTGATTAGGGATCAAGCGAAAAAGTTGGGGGGGGCTGCCAATTTACTTTATGTAAAAACAACCGAACCATAAAAATGCCACAAAGGCACCTAGTGCCGTCAAAAGGAAGCGACACCTTTTGTGGACTCAATAGGGTTCATAATCCTGGCTCAACCTTTTAGTTAAGAAATATGCCACTACATGGAACAATGAAATTAATTTATCCAAAAGAAACTTATTAATTGGATCCGCCTTGCAAGTATTGGGCGTTAAGAAATTTAAATGCGGGCGGGCAATAAGACAGGCTTGTTTGACGAAATGCTGCCCAAGGAAAAAATATAGAACTCGTATTTTCCAGATACACTAACTAAACGGCCTTGAAAGCGGGTTGAAAGATTACACTCGAAAGCTAGCCGCAGAGGAGCGACATGGTCATTACCATGGATGAAGCACGTGGTAAATTGCTTATACAACGTTTATTGAAGCAAAAGATTTTAGGATCGAAAAGCGATTTTGAGAGTACATTATTTGACAACTTTTATAATAATTGGCCAGAGGAGAGCCGATCATGCGCGAGGAGCACTTCCTTAATGTTAAATTGTAACTAAATAGCTTAGAGGATTTATGGCAAGGGCCAATACTACTGGAAAACAGTTTTTATGAAACAGCCTATTGGGTTCACTTCCTAATAGATGAAAACTACTTTACCGTAAAAGTCATCTTTGCCGGAGAGTCGGCCCCTTTGACACCAGAAGACCTCAATAGTGGAGAATATGTATATATCCTTGCCAGGACAAGGATTTCGGACGACTTAGAAGAAACCAAAAGGGCCCAAAAAAGCATGGTCATCGATGCCAAATCAGCTGTTCCCTACGAAGGAAAAGGCTATAAGCCAGAGGAGGTGGAAGCCTATCGAAATAAGCTGATCAAAGACGTCACCGAAGACCACTTGGAAATCGTTGGTGCCATAAGGATTTGGAGAAAAACCATCCGATGTGGACAAGGTAAATTACCTTCACTGCGCCGCGATGGGCTGGGGAGGCTTACCTCCAAAATACGCCCAATACACTGCTTTGATAAAAGGCCAAGGCGCTGGAGAGAAAAACCAAACGCTTACTTTTCCCAAACCCGATTTGGATTATGAGAAAGGAGGGTTCTTTTCCATTACCACCTATAATTCAGAATCGTGGATCGGCGAAGAAAACTTCTATATCAGTATGGACAGAATGAAGGACAACGGGGACGGTACCATGACCGTAGATTTTAATTCGGATACCCCTTATTCAGTCACGGTCTCTGAAGGCTGGAATGGAACATTACGGCTTTACCTTCCTGTGGACGCAGAGAAGACCATTGAGGAGATCAATCATTTTGTGAACATTCCAATCACTAAGAAATAATAATGGATTTAAGCAGCGCTAACCAATTGTAAACGACATCATGATGAAAAAAACATTATTGTTTTTGTATTGTACCACTGCATTGGTACTGACGAATTGCAATCAAAAGAAAAAAGAAAACAGTACTGGAGAAGCTTCAGAAAGCAAAACGGAGAACTCCTCTGTCAGCGTAACCAAAGAGAACTTTGCCCTGGCCATGTGTGATCTGGCCATGCAGAAGGAATTTGTCCAAGGTGCTGACAACACTTGGAACCACCACCGAAAGCCCATGCCATTAGATGAGCAACCAGCACCTTTAATGAACAGGGACACCAATTATTCCTTTGCGATCCTCGATGGAAGGGGTGATATCGCCATTACCTTGCCCGAGACGGATGGTCGCTACATGTCCTTGCACATCATGCAACACGACCATGTGACCTACAAGGTTTACTACGGGCCAGGAAGATACGTGATCCCAGCAAATGAGACCACTGACTTTTTCTATGCCAATGTACGTACCCAAATCGACGCCAGCGATCCTGAGGATGTCAAAAAAGTAAATGAATACCAAGACCAATTGAAAATTGAATTTCTGAACGGCTATGAA
The DNA here is from genome assembly GCF_005281475.1 of Echinicola rosea. Classification (NCBI taxonomy): domain Bacteria; kingdom Pseudomonadati; phylum Bacteroidota; class Cytophagia; order Cytophagales; family Cyclobacteriaceae; genus Echinicola; species Echinicola rosea. The sequence continues at coordinate 5,881,746 of NZ_CP040106.1, forward strand.
CCTGAATCATTTCAGGTGACCAACTGGAACATGGACGAGTTCAAACAACAACTCAACCATTATGTAAAAATCGCTCAGAAAGAAGGGGTACTTGGAACAATGGGAACCGTGGAGAACCCTGTTTCCACAGAAGATAAAAACAGAGGTGTGGCCATCGCTACCGGCCTCCTGCCTGACAAAGATGCCGTTTATTTTACCGAGCAATACGATGTAGAAAGGGACAAAACCTACAAAGTGACCTATCAAGTCCCTGAAATGAGGGATCCTGATCTTGCATTTTATTCGATCACGATTTACGGTGCCGACCAACATCTGAAGACCGATAAGGGATCCATCATCAGCAATGACAAGATCACACTCAATCCAGATGGCAATAGCTTTGACCTGTATTATGTGCCGCAGGACCAGTTTGATGAAGCGGACTATGCCAATAAGGTACTGGTACCGTCCAAGCCATTTTGGATTTGCTTCCGGGTTTACATGCCCAAGGAGTCTGTCGTCAACGGAAGCTTTTCACTGCCGGATTTAAAATAACACAGCATTGGTCTTTAAATAAAAATCACTAAAGCGGTAATATTATCATGAAAAAATTAAGTCTCCTATTGATATTTTGTCTATCAACCTTATTGATAGCATGCAATGGAAAGAAAAAGAACGAAAAGGAATCAAGCAAAGAGAATACAGAGGTAACTGCCACTTCCAAAGCCAAAAATGATGTGGACACTGGAGTAGGTAAAAACGGAGAAGCCTCGTCAGTTAACCCTGCTTTTGTAGATCAAGGGGGAGAGGAGGTAAACATGGAGAATGTAATTCGAGCCGAAACAGCCAAGTACCTCGCTGCCGAAACCATGATCAGCGGACCAAACAAATTCCGCCACGAGCGAAATGGAATAGACCTGGATAATCAAACAGTCATCCGGTCAAACTTTGACGCCATTTATTCCTATGCGGTGTACGATGTGTCGGGAGGGTTGGAAATCTCGGTGCCTGAATATGACTTGTACCAAATTGTGCAGGTGCTGGATGAAAATTCTGTGACCATCGGTGTGGTGTATCCAGGAGAAACCAAATCGTTCACAAAGGATGACCTGAGCTATGGTGACCATGTGTACCTCTTTATGCGGACCAGACCAAGGACCTATGATGAAAAGGGCATGGAAGAAATGCGTAAGCGTCAAGATGCGGTAACAGTAGAGGCAGGCTCGGCCAATCCTTATGGATCGGAAGTGAAATACGATGTAGAATCCTTCAATAAACTCCGTGGCGAGCTGATCAAAAGGGCCATTACAGAAGGGGTGATCGAAGAAGGCTTTATTGATGATATCGATGATATCAAAACCCCTCAATATCAAATGATCAATACTGCTGGTTGGGCGGGGCTACCTGCCAAACACGCCTATTATTTTGTCGTTTTGCCTGGTGATGAAGGAGCGAAAAACGGCGAGCACAGTTCTGTGACATTTGAAAAGCCTGATTTGCAATATGACCGTTCTGCTTATTGGTCAATTACCATCTATAATGAGCAAGGCTGGGTGGTCACCAATCCGTTCAATACCAACTCAACAAAAGCAGTCCCCAATGAAGACGGAACCATCACCCTTAATTTTAACGGAGGGGAAGATGCCATTAACAACATTAAGGTTCCCAAAAACTGGAATGCATTATTCAGGTGTTACCTTCCGGCATCCGTACCGAGTATCATAGAATACAGGAAGGATTTTGTAAAGAATCATAAGGTACTGACGGTAAAATAATTAATAAAACCTGCTTTGTGCATTAGGCTATCGAAAAACCTGATGCATAAAGCGGGTCAACTCCCCTTTCTGAATAACATTGATCCATGATTTGCGAAATCATGTTGATCAAGTTGACCATGTTGCCACTGCACTTTTTTTAGGCACTCGTCCACCATCCCACCCCAGTCCAAGCCATTATCCAGCTTAACAGCACCACATTAAGCCACACTTTCCCTGGTCAGCCAAAAGGCAACAACATTAACAAAAAAGAAACTTTCCCTTAACCTGCTTCTTACCTATAACCCGGACATTTGTGGGTTATGGCATATTTGGTTCGAATCATACTATCTGTTTTTGTATTTATCGCGATCATGGGAAGGCCGGCGGTGGGCCAGACCGAAAAGGAACTCGTCAAAAAACTGGATACCGCCCGATCACTCACCAAAAGTGAACCAGAAAAGGCCTTTACGCTGGCAACAGCCGTAGTGGAGGAGAGTTCCCAACTGCAAGAGAAGCTACTTTTGGGCAAGGCACAATTGATCCGTGGAAAGATACTCTTACAATTTGGCCTCTTCCAGCCTGCCACTGAGGCGTTTTATGAAGCAGAGCACCTCTTCGAAGACCTAGGACAGCTATTATTACTGGCCCAGGCAAACAATGCATTGGGAGAAGTATATTATAAAATCAAAACACCGGAAGAAGCCCTCGCCCGTCATGAAAAAGCGCTCAAACTCTTCCAAAAAAAACATGACCGGGAAGGCGAGGCGGAGACAAAGGGCTTCATCGGGGGGATGTACGAGAAAATGGGCAATTACCCTAGGGCATTGGACTACCAGTGGGAAGCCCTGGAGCTCTTTGAAATCCTGGGGCTAAAAGGCCATTTGGCCTTTGTGAGGGAAAACATAGGGAGCATCCATGAAGACCTGGAGCGATTTGACTCCGCTTATTACAATTTTCACAAAGCCTATCTGCTCAATACTGAAATCGGGGACAGCCTCCGCTTGGTAGGCAATTTAAACAACTTGGGAGATGTGTTCCGCAAAACCCAGAGACCGGAAAAAGGCCTTGCCTATTCCAAGGAAGCCGCCGAACTGAGTGCCCGCCTCGGTTTTTTGGATGCCCAAAACAGTGCCTTGGTGGACATCTCAAAAGCCTATGCAGAAATGGGGGATCATGACAAGGCCTACCGGTACCTGGAACAAAGCCGCCAGCTTAGCGATGTGGTCTATTCAGAAGAATCGGCCAGACAGATTGCCATTCAGGAAGCCCAAAACAACCTATACACCAAAAACCAACAAATCAGTCAACTGGAACAAATGCGTGAATTTGACGCCATCGTAAAATGGCTACTGATTTCCTTGGTCGGGCTGCTGTGTGTGTTGGGCTGGGTGATCTTTAACCGGCAAAAACTCAAAATCAAAAACAACAAGGAAATGCTCCAGCAGCAACAAGAAATCCTACAGGTCAAGGAACGCCTGATCGCTACGGAAAAAGAAAACCGACAACTCCTGGAACTGAAAATCAAAACCGAGGACCAAGCCCATTCCAAATCCCTAACCGCCCAGACGCTTCACTTGATCGACAAAAACCAAATGCTCGAGGGCATCCAGGTCAAGCTTAAAAATATTCTCGAAGAAAACCCCAAGGACCAAAAGAAAAAAATCCGAAACCTGATCAAGGAGATCGACTTCAATTTTTCACATGACACCGACTGGGACGATTTCAAAAACAACTTTGAAAAAGTCCACCAAGACTTCTTCAAAAACCTCCAGCAGCGAACCGAAGGTCTCACACCCGCAGAAATGAAACTGGCCAGTCTCATGCGCCTAAACCTGAACTCCAAAGAGGTCGCCTCCACCCTAGGAATTTCCATGGACAGCCTGAGAATTTCACGCTATAGGCTCCGGAAAAAACTAAAGCTCGAAAAAGGAGACAGTTTACAGCAATTCATCCTTTGTATATAGTTCACGATTTGTTAACCCCTTTTTAACAAAACATAAAGTACTGAAAACCATTTATTTAAAAGATAAAAAATGATTTTTGTTTAGATTTTGTTAACGGTCATTTTTCCAATTGTTGCCTAAATGATTACAGTAAAAACTAGCCTGTAGGTGACTCCAAGGCTAACATTGCAGCATCAAAATTATTCAACACCTATGACAAAAAGTAAACTCATCTATGGGCTTTGTTCGCTGGGCATCCTCGCAGGATCATGCAACAATCAAAGCCAGCAAAAAGCAACAGAAACAGCCCAAAGTGCTGTCAAGCCACTTTACGTAACTGACCCTGTCGTCCACGACACCGACGATCCGGCGATATGGCTAAATCCCCACGATGCAGCCAAAAGCCTGATCGTAGGAACAGACAAAGACGCTGACGGCGCACTGTATGTTTTTGACCTGAAGGGCAAGGCAATTGATTCGCTGACCGTCCGAAATATCCAGCGTCCCAACAACGTGGACATCAGTTATGGACTGCCATTGGGCGACAGTTTGGTGGATTTTGCCGTTACAGGCGAGCGCCTGACTGCCAAGCTGAGGTTCTATGCACTGCCCTCCATGAAGGAAATCGTTCCTGATGGAATTGAAATCTATCAAGGTGAAACCGGACCTGAATACCGTGACCTAATGGGTGTGGCCGTGTACCGTAATCCTGAAAACGGGAAACAATACGTCATTGCCGGCAGGAAAAACGGCCCTCAGGACGGCACATACCTGTGGCAATATGAAATCAAGACCGATGGTGGCCAACTTGGCCTTGAGCTGGTACGGAAGTTTGGGCAGTTTAGCGGGAAGAAAGAAATAGAGGCCATCGCCGTGGACAATGAACTGGGCTACATTTACTATTCCGATGAAGGAGTCGGCGTCCGTAAATATTACGCAGACCCCGAAAAAGGCAATGAGCAACTGGCTCTCTTTGCCACCGATGGCTTTACCAAGGACCACGAAGGAATCAGCATTTACAAACTGGATGACAAAACGGGGTACCTCCTGGTGTCTGATCAAGAAGCCAACCAGTTCCATGTTTTTCCTCGGGAAGGTGCTGCCGACAATCCCCACGACCACCAGCTGATCACCAAAATAAAGACCAGTACCGTTTCCAGTGACGGATCCGAAGCACTTAGCACAGCGCTTGGGAAAGAATTCCGGCATGGGATCTTTGTGGCCATGTCCGATGACAGAACCTTCCAAATCTACAAATGGGAAGACCTGGCCGGAGATATCCTTAAATCAAAAAAATAATCCTTCAACCATACCGATATGAAAAATCAATTACAGAAAACTCTCACGTGGCTGGCGGCATTTTTGTGCCTGTCCTCCCAAGTGGTACTGGCACAGGGCGTCTTACGGGGGCGGGTCATCGATGCCCAAAACCTATCCATGCCGGGCGCAAATGTGGTTTTGCAAAACACCAGACTGGGTACTGTCACCAACCAGACAGGAGATTATTCGATTGTGGACCTTCCTGCCGGGGACTATGAAGTCTCCGTTTCGTACCTGGGCTATGGCTCAGTGATCCATACCGCTACCGTAACGGACGGTGAAACCACGATCTTGAATTTTAAACTGGACCAAAAGACCATCGAAAACCTTGAGTTTGTGGTCATGGGCGACCGTCTAAAAGGGCAGGCCAAGGCCCTGAGCCAGCAAAAGAACAATCCCAACATCACCAATATCGTTTCCTCAGACCAGATAGGCCGTTTTCCCGATGCCAATATCGGGGATGCTCTAAAGCGGATCCCGGGGATTACCATGCAAAACGACCAAGGTGAAGCCCGTGACATCATCATCCGCGGAATGGCACCACAGCTCAACTCCGTCACGCTAAATGGTGAAAGGATTCCTTCTGCGGAAGGGGACAACAGACAGGTACAGATGGACCTGATCCCTTCAGACATGATCCAGACCATCGAAGTGAACAAAGCGGTACTGCCCAGCATGGATGCCGATGCCATCGGTGGCTCGGTAAACCTGGTAACCCGCCAAGCACCTAATGAACTTCGTATTTCCGGTACGGCAGCTTCCGGCATCAACCTGCTATCGGACAAACCTATCTGGACAGGTGCCATGATCGTCGGCAACCGTTTTTTTGACGACAAACTGGGAGCCATCGTCTCAGCTTCTTATAACAACCATAACTTTGGATCGGAAAACATCGAATCGGTATGGTATAACAGTGACAATGGGGTCGGCCTAGAGGAATTTGAAATGCGAAAATACCTGGTCCAAAGGGTGCGCCGATCAGTATCCCTGGCCTTGGATTACGAAATCAATCCAAACCATACGCTGCTGCTTTCCAGCATGTACAATCACCGTGACGACTGGGAAAACCGCTTTGCCATGAAAGTGGACAATCTGGATGATGTATTTGATGACGGTAATTATGAAGAGGTATCCCCAGGAGTATTCACTTCATCTGGCGCAAGGGTGGAATATGAAACCAAAGGTGGCCTGGAGGCAGGCAGGAACAAACAGCCAAGACGATTGGAAGACCAGCGTGTAAAGAACTTCACCCTAGGTGGTGATCACCTGTTCGATAAACTGAAAATGGACTGGTCGGCCACTTATGCCAAAGCTTCCGAAGAACGTCCCCATGAACGGTATATTTCTTATCGGGAAGAGGACCAAAACGTCAACATCGACATCACCAATCCCCGAAAGCCTTATGCGGCCTTGGCCAACCTATCGGATAATTTGGGGTACGGCCTGGACAACCTTTCAGATGAATACCAGTACACCTTTGATGAAGACCTCAATGCCAAATTGGATTTCAAGCTTCCTTACAGTGACAAGGGGATCATGCAGTTTGGTGGCCGGTACAGGGGCAAATACAAAAACAGGAACAACAACTACTACGAATACTCCCCGCTGGATGGGGATGCCTTCGGCGCGACCTTGGGCGATGTACCCTACACCGATCAATCCGACGCCAACTTCCTACCGGGCAGCCAGTACCTTATCGGCAATTTTGCAGATGCGGATTTCCTGGGCAACCTGGACCTGAACGACCCTTCCCAATTTGAAGGAGAACCGGTGTACGAGGAATTTGTACCTGGCAACTATTCCGCCAATGAAACCATCACCGCTGCCTATGCCATGGCTGACCACCAGATCACCGAAAAACTGTCCACCATCGTCGGCCTTCGGTGGGAGCATACCAGCATTGACTACACGGGGAACCTGTATGATGTGGACAACGAAACCTTCAGCCAGACCACCCAAGACGACAGCTATTCCAATTTCATGCCCGGTGTGCATTTGAAATACGATGCGGATCCAAATACCATCCTAAGGTTTGCATGGACCAACACCATCGCCCGGCCAAATTATTACGACCTGGTTCCCTATGCTGAATTTGTCGCTGAAGACGATGAGCTTTCCCGGGGAAATCCAGACCTGTTGCCTACCACTGCCATGAACTTTGACTTGATGGCCGAGAAATACTACGACAACGTTGGACTGATTTCATTGGGTGGTTTTTACAAGGACATTGACCAGTTTATCTATGAAAAAACCGATCTGAACTATAACGATCCGGTATTCGGCGACAACTTGGAATATACCCGTCCGGAGAACGGGGGAACAGCCGCCGTTTACGGGCTGGAGGCCTCTATTCAGAAGCAAGTCTGGAAAGGCCTGGGGATCTACCTGAATTATACCTTCACCCAGTCGGAAACCACTGGTATAGAAGGACGTGAAGGGGATGACTTGGAGCTTCCGGGTACTGCACAGCATATGTTCAACGCCTCCCTTTCCTATGAAACCAATAAGTTGGTGATCCGGGCCTCCCTAAACTACGCCGGAGATTACCTGGACGAACTTGGAGGGGAGCAGTTTGAGGACCGGTATTACGACGAACAAATGTTCCTTGATGTAAATGCCTCCTACGCTTTCACGCCCAAATGGCGTTTGTTCTTCGAAGGCAATAACCTGACCAATCAGCCTTTACGTTACTATCAAGGCATTCGTGCCAGGACCATGCAGGAAGAGTATTACAACGCCCGGCTGAACTTCGGTGTGAAATTCGACCTGTTCGAATAATCCCTTTTCAGCCCTACATCTAAAAAGGCTGCCTCACTTGACCAATTGTCCGATAATAAACCGGGCCATTGGTACCAAAAGTGAGGTAGCCTTTTCTTATTTCAAGGGAATGCACCCTTTCACATCAACCCGTATTTTGGCATTTTTTCAGGATCTTACCTCCCTTCTCATAAACAGGTAATAGCCCAGGGCAAAACACAATAGCGTCGCAGCCACCAGACCACTTACTTGTGGCCATACGACCATTAGGCTGTCCTTGAGCGAAAGCGGTGAAGGTACTGCCCCGGCCATTTGCTCCATGGACACCGGTCCAAGGCTTCTGACCGACGGCATCAGCAAAGTAGTGGTGGCATCGGAAAACAATTGGCTTGGTGCCAGCCTCAGCAAGGAAAGTACCATGCCATTCAGTTGGATAGCCTCGGATTGGGACAGTCCCCTTACGTCAGGCCCCAACGCTCCCACTGCCAATTCAATGACAATACGATAAAACACCGTAAAGAAAAGCCAAATGCCAATTGCTGCCAATGCCGAGGTCGAGGGCTGCCGAAAAATGATCGAAAGCAAAATCGCCAATGCAAGCCAAAAGCCTACATAAAAGGTACACAACAGCGTAAAAGCCAAGATCCTTAGCACCTCCTCTGCTTCCACCATTATGCCGGTAAGCACCATTCCCCCACCGATCATCAGAAGTGAAAGGCATAAGAGCAACACCCCCACCAACAAGAGGGAACCGGTAAATTTTGACAATAGTAAATTGTCCCGATAAACCGGCTGCGCCATCACCCTGGTCAAAGTGCCGTTTTGCTGTTCCGAATTTATGGCATCAAAACCCAATCCTATCCCCAGCAGTGGCCCCAGAAAGTTCAGGAACACATGGAAGGGAGGAAGGACACCTTCAGTTGTCGTCAGCAGCTTCAAGTATAAAAACAAATCGTCAATGTCCTTAGCCTTGGCGACTACCTCCCGAAGATTGGTTATGGCCACAGCAGTAGTACCCCAAAAGGTCAGCACGATCAATCCCAGCAACACAATAAACCGCCAACTGCGCAGATGATCCGCTATTTCTTTTCTTACCATTGTCCAAAAAGGACTTCGCCACATCCCCTGTCCTTGGACAATCGGGGATTCCAATGATGTCGTCATGTTATTCATGATAGGTTATGATCACTGTTTTGGTGTTCAAAATACGTTTGGTAAATTTCCTCAAGGCCATATTCCCTTTTTTGGACTCCCGAGACAGCATAGTCCTTGCTCACCAAAAAACGGACAATATCAGGGGTAATATCAGCCGAACTGGCAATTTCCAGTGATGTACCGTTTACAGATACCTCTTGTACCTTTTCTAGTTCCAACAGGGCGGCTTCGTCCTCCCATGGTGATTGCAGCGCTTTTGCCAAGGTAATGTTTACCGTATGGGCATGCCTGGCAAACAATCGACGGGAAAGAGAATGGATACTGCCCTCTCCCTGTAAGGTCCCTTTTACAAAAATCCCCACACGGTCGCATACCTGCTGCACTTGGTGCAGGTGATGGCTGCAAAGCAATACCGTAAGGCCTCGCTCCTTGCTCAAGGAGGAGATCAAGGACAGAAATTCCTTTACCCCACTGGGATCGATCCCCAATGTGGGCTCGTCCAAGACCACCACCTGGGGATCTTTGACCAACACCTCTGCAAGCCCCAACCGTTGTTTCATGCCCCTTGAATAGGCGCGGGTCCTTTTGTGAACGGCATCTCCGGTAAGGCCTACGGTCTCCAGCATGGACAGGGCACGGTCTTTTACGATGCTTCGGGAAATGCCGTTCAGCTCACCGATGTACATCAGGTTTTCCAGGGCGGTCATATTGTCGTAAAACCCCACGCTGTCCGGCATGTACCCTACATATTTCTTTACGGCTAATGGATTGGTGGTCGCGTCAACCCCACACACCTCCGCCGTACCGTTAGTAGGTTCCGTCAATCCCATCATCATCAAGATCGTGGTCGTTTTCCCTGCTCCGTTTGGCCCCAGCAGGCCAAAGATCTCTCCTTGATGGATTTTCAGGTCCAGCCCATCTACCGCTTTGAACGAACCGTAGTATTTTGTCAAGTTGTTCAATTTAATAATTGGATCATCCATAAGCCTGCTTACCTCCTTCCAAATTTTCTGATCAAGTAATACACCAAACCGATGGCCACAAGGATCACCAAAATACCGACCCATCCTGAAAGCAAGGAAGTGGTGACGGTCATACGGTAAGACGCCTCGCTGTTGGTTTCAGCGGTCTTGGCGGTAAACTTGTTCACATAGTCTCCTGGCAAGGTTTTCTCTGGTACAGTGACAGTGGCCACCACATCAACAGATTTCCCGGGATCAAGTTGTTCGATGGTGGAAGGTGAAAAAGTGGCTTCCCACTTGGGCGGGGTGCGGGATGACAGGGAGACATCGCCAAGGGGTAGCGAACCTGTATTCTTAACCTGTAAATTCACCTGTTTGTTTTTTCCCTCGGTCACTTCTCCGCTTAACCTTCCAGAAGGAGTAGTAAGCATGATTTCATAGTCACCCTCCACCACGGCTTCCAGGTTAAGGGAAAGGGAATCCGACCCGACAGCATGTACAGGCACGTCATATTTACCCGGTGCTGCCCCATGGGCGGGGGTGACCTCAATGGCGATCGATTCAGATTTTTTGGGATCCACTTGGAGGGAAGTGACCTGCTTGCCACTTACTTTAAACCTTACCCGCCACCCATCAGGAGCCCGACCATCCAAAGTGTACTTTGCAGACGTGGAGGCTCCGTTTTTTAAGGTCGCTTGGTACCGAAAGGTCTCGCTCACCGGTGCTTCCAAATTGATCAGTCGGGCGGTAAGGGAGGAACCGCTCTCCGGGGCCTGTGCGGCAGTTTCCACTACCGACAGGCAAAACAAAACAGCCAATAAAACAAAGAAAAGGTGATTCGCGCCCATCATGGGCTTTCCATTGTTAAAACTATCTACTGACATAATTTAAATAAGTGAATGTTATTAATTGATTAATAATGACGCCTATCCAAATAATCCCTAGACAACCCTAAGAATAGCAACCCCAATTTTATTATAAGGAAAAAATTTATGCAAAAAATTAACGTTTTTTAACACACCTGAATAGTATAATACTTGGCTTAAAGGCAACGCCGCCAACAAACGTCCCGCCCAAGTCAAATAAGGGACATTCCCCGCGGCCGGGAAAGGGCAGCATCCACCCATCGGCGTAAATACTGCCCCAACATTCTGCGCCCCCGTGCTTTAGCGGGATTTGTCATCTTTACCAAACCATTTTTTCAGAAATTCGATCAACTCCTCAAAGTGTCTTTCAAGAAAATCCAACACCTCTTCAATGGCCTCGTCAAGTGCATTTTCTACTGGATCAAACGCCTCCCCATTGAAATACCGCGGCTTGGATCCGGGGCCGTCTGGAGAGCCATGATGTTCGTCAATGGACTTGCGCCATCGTTCGGCATGCGTGCGCCATTCATGTTGGTTGACCAATTCCGGAGCCTCGAACCAGACATTCCAGGACAGGATATTGCCCGGAGCCAGCATATTGCCCGATGCGATATTGAACGCCTTCATGACCAGCTCATTAAACTCGTCCACCTTCGGGTCATTGGTTTTGGTGATTTCACCAATTTCAACATCCAGATGACCAACAGCCCATGCCATTTCGTTATGGCGGCTAAATTCCGGACTTTTAAATGCCGTGGACTCCCCTGCCCTCAAGGGAAAAATCGGTTGGTCGGGCTTCTTTGGGCAATGCGTCGTCACCTTAATGGCATTGGCCTTGTCCAAAGGGAACGGATGATGGCTTTTTTCCAATATCGCCCACATCAATTGACCGAAAACCCCTTGCTTTGGACTAAACCATATCTTCCCTTCCACGGTCATGTCACCGGCCAACAACGGTCCCTCTGATGGGACATCGGGCGTTTCGTCCACCCATCCCCGCTGGCCTGTGACGGTCACCTCCACGTTAAGGCATACTTTATCAAAAATCCATACCCCTTGCTGAGGACAAATGATGGAATATACCCTGCCCGTATCCGTATAGCCCAATCTTGAAATATATGGGGCAAACATCTGGAAACACCGGGTGGACTCCTCCCCTCCCGGAACAGTTTTCCAACTAAATTCCGGCCATTTCACAGGCATCTGCCTTTGGAGCAGGTTGATATTGGCCAAATTATCCAACATGGGCAAAGCACTCAAATCAGGATCGGGGTAGGCGCATTTCGGGTGTTTTTTAAGAAAGCCTCCTTTCCAGCCCGGCACGGGCTTGGCGTTTTTTAAAGTGTACATGATTCTTTTGTTTTATGGTCAACATAACATTTGGCATTTTCGCCATGATCAATAAAAAAACCTACTCATGAAAACCGGTAAAAGCACCCATGCAAAAACAGATAAGGTCATTCCCGCTGCGGTGTGTCCCGGATCCTTTTGGTTACCATATCAGCACCTCATCGGGCTGCCTTCGTTCATTTTTCCTAAATAGGTTAAAGACCACCATAAACTCTTGGGTAGTGCCCGACAACAGGAAACTCCTATTTGTGGGAAATTCATACACATAACCTATTTTAAATTTGTCAAAGACCAGTCCTGCTTGGAGATTATTGGCATAATCGATCCGGTGTCCCCCGCCTATCCATAACCTGTCCATAAATAAGGCCTTAACATTGAATTCGATATTATCGGGCAAATCCTGCTGCGCCCTATAAAAGAAATTGGTGCTAATCGCCAAATTACTGCTCAGCGCTTCCCGGTATCCAGCCTGTACGATATAGTTGACAGGCCGACCTTCCATGAAATCATCACCACTGGAAATCCTTCCCCCATTTACTTGATGCATGGCATAGGAAAGGTAGTAGTTGGAATGCGTCAAGGCCAGCCCCAGGTTAAAATCAACAACCTGCATGTCAGAAAAGCCTCCTATATAGTGACTGAGCACATCATCGGCCTGCTGCTCCACCGTCATGGCCGTACCGTCCAACCTCACATTGGTATAACTTACCCCTGCTCCAAGTCTCAAATTATGCTTGGCCGTCAATCTCACCCGACTGGCATAGGACACCACCAGTCCCGTTTCCTTAAACGCCCCGTATTGATCAAACAACAAGTTCAGTCCCACTGCATTTTTTCCCATTAGCGCGGGATCATCGCTTCCCTTCATCTCGGCAAAGTCCAACTCCCCACTGAAGAACATGGTCTTGGGTGCCCCTTCATATCCACTCCATTGATTCCTTACAAACCCACGGAGGGTACTCCCCTCATAGCCTGTTAGGCCGGGATTATAATAACTCTGGAAAAAGCTGAACTGGCTGATGTACTTTCTGGACTGCCCCTGTACAGTCAACGCCCCAAACAACATTAAAAGCAAGATTAGAATAACTGTTTTGTTCATGTTGGCAACCTGATTATTGATTGGCACACTGCGTTGTCCTGGCTGGTCGATATATTTGCTGTTTTCTTTCATCTCCTCAATAAATTTAATGTACCCCTTCTCACTTCTCCGGTTTCTCCTACTTCTATCACCCAGAAATAGGTTCCTCCGGCCATTTCCTTCCCATTGAACGAACCGTCCCAATGCTCTTCAGGGTTTTCGGAATAGAACAGCCTGTTACCGCTGCGCTCAAAGACCATGATCCTCACTCCGGCGTAGAATTTCAATTCCTCCACTCCCCAGGTATCGTTGGCACCATCTTGGTTTGGAGTGAAGGTATTATAGATCACGACCTCATCCAATGGCTCCCTTAGACGGTTGATGACAAACGGCTTTTTCAATTGGTTGCCATCTGCGTCGGTCACTTCCAAAAGCACCTCAAATGCCCTTCTGCCCGGCAATGCTTCCGTGCTGCTCCAGTAGAGTGTGTTCCCGGACAAATTGAAATAGGCATTGTCCACGGCATCTCCCGCCATGGCCAGTGAATGCTGGTCATCCACGGGGTCGATTACCGTAAGCACACCAACCGCAATTTGTTGTCGGCCTACTTCAGCAGTAAAACTATCATTGTCCAAGGTGATATCTTCAGGAGCAGGCTTGGGCAGGACGACCACCTCCTGGAAAGGCCCGGCCGCACTATTGGTAACCCCTGGCGGGAGCGTGACAGCTCCCGCCACCGTATAGCTTCCCCTCTTCCTAGAGGCAATGGAAGTCCTGTCCCATACGACCGGTAAATTGATCATTTCATCATGACGTGTTCTTACCAGCACTTCCTCGGGAAGTGGGATTTGGCCTGGCACAATCCCCCAGTCAGTCTCCACCACAGGTTGTTCATAAAATTCCACTATCTCAATGGACGCAATGGTCAAGGTAGCCCCCTCAAACTGCAACAGGTAATTTTCACCCGCAGCCAGGTTCCCCCTGCCAATGGCATAGCTTCCCACGGATTCTCCAGCACTTCGATCCAATTTTCCTGTAAATACTTCATATCCGTCGCCATGGGCAAAGCCCGTCGCCTGATAGGTAAAGACAGGATCCTCGACGCCATAAATCCTGACATGATCATTCGCCGTAACCTTCAATACCGCCGGGCTGATCTCAAAACTGCCGTCAACGTAGCTGATGGTATAGTTTCCTGAAATCTGGCCTGAGGCCGTGATCACATAATCCCCAACATCTTCACCAGCCGTTCTCGAAATGGAAAGTGTTCCGCCAAGATCCCCTTCATCATCGCCATTGGCAAAGCCCGCATACGAAACCGTCAAGGCTGGATCGGCAGTGCCGTAAACCTTGGTCTTGTCCTCTGCTGTCACCGTCAGGGCCGCCGGGCTGATCTCAAAGTTGCCATCAACGTAGCTGATCGTATAGTTTCCTGAAGTCTGGCCTGAGCCCGTGATCACATAATCCCCAACATCTTCACCTGCTGCGCGCGAAACCGTCAAGCTGCCGCCAAGGTCCCCTTCATCATCACCATTGGCAAAGCCCGCATACGAAACCGTTAAGGCTGGATCGGCAGCGCCATAAACTTTGGTCTTGTCCTCCGCCGTCACCGTCAGAACTGCCGGGCTGATCTCAAAGTTGCCGTCAACGTAGCTGATCGTATAGTTTCCTGAAGTCTGGCCTGAGGCCGTGATCACATAATCTCCAACATCCTCGCCTGCTGCACGGGATATCGTTAAACTGCCGCCAAGGTCCCCTTCATCATCACCATTGGCAAAGCCCGCATAGGAAACCGTCAAGACTGGATCGGCAGTGCCGTAAACTTTGGTCTTGTCCTCAGCCGTCACCGTCAGGGCCGCCGGACTGATCTCAAAGTTGCCGTCAACGTAGCTGATCGTATAATTCGGGGAGGTGTAGCCAGAAGCCGTAACCGCATAATCTCCAACATCCTCGCCTGCTGCACGGGATATCGTCAAACTGCCGCCGAGATCACCTTCATCATCGCCATTGGCAAAGCCCGCATACGAAACCGTCAAGATTGGATCGGCAGCCCCGTAAACTTTGGTCCTGTCCTCAGCCGTCACCGTCAGGGCCGCCGGGCTGATCTCAAGGTTGCCGTCAACGTAGCTGATCGTATAATTCGGGGAGGTGTAGCCAGAAGCCGTAACCGCATAAGTGCCCACATTCTCACCTGCTGCACGGGAAATCGTCAAGCTGCCGCCAAGATCACCTTCATCATCACCATTGGCAAAGCCCGCATAGGAAACCGTCAAGGCTGGATCGGCAGTGCCGTAAACCTTGGTCTTGTCCTCTGCTGTCACCGTCAGGGCCGCCGGGCGGATCTCAAAGTTACCATCAACGTAGCTGATCGTATAATTCGGGGAGGTGTAGCCAGAAGCCGTGATCGCATAATCTCCAACATCTTCGCCTGCTGCACGGGATATCGTTAAACTGCCGCCAAGGTCCCCTTCATCATCACCATTGGCAAAGCCCGCATAGGAAACCGTTAAGGCTGGATCGGCTGCACCGTAAACTTTGGTCCTGTCCTCAGCCGTCACCGTCAGGGCCGCCGGGCTGATCTCAAAGTTGCCGTCAACGTAGCTGATCGTATAGTTTCCTGAAGTCTGGCCTAAGGCCGTAATCACATAATCTCCAACATCCTCGCCAGCCGTTCTCGAAATGGAAAGTGTTCCCCCAAGGTCCCCTTCATCATCGCCATTGGCAAAACCTGCATAGGAAACCGTCAAGGCTGGATCGGCAGTGCCGTAAACCTTGGTCTTGTCCTCCGCCGTCACCGTCAGGGCGGCCAGACTGATCTCAAGGTTGCCGTCAACGTAGCTGATCGTATAGTTTCCTGAAGTCTGGCCTGAGGCTGTGATCACATAATCTCCAACATCCTCGCCTACTGCTCGCGAAACCGTCAAGCTGCCGCCAAGATCACCTTCATCATCGCCATTGGCAAAACCGGCATAGGAAACCGTCAAGGCTGGATCGGCAGCGCCGTAAACCTTGGTCTTGTCCTCCGCCGTCACCGTCAGGGCCGCAGCAGTTACGGTTAAGGTTTGGTCAACCGAAGCAGCTGCATTGGTGGTTTGGTTGCCATTTTGGGAAGCGGTAATTTGTGTTGTACCCGCATTTAGGATCGTAGCCTGATTTCCACTAATGCTGACAACCGAAGGATCATCCGCCACATAGGTCACTTGCAATCCCTGATCTGTCTGTGCATCTCCCAAGGTAAACGTTGCATCGCCATATACTTTGGCCGCAATCGGTCCGAAATCAATGGTCTGATCCGCTTTCACAGGCCCTTCCAAGGTACTTTCAACTGTCGCACCAGCATCTTGTCCATCGCTAGGAGTCACCTCCACACTGAGAAACTTTCCCCGGTCTCCAGTTTTCAAGGTATATTGTTTATTGTTTGCCGTCGGAATGGCGGATTTGCCGGTTCCGGTATTGTCGTCAGATTGGTACCATTGATAAACGGTACCGCTTTCTGCATCTCCATCAGCATCATTAAAGGTATAGTCTGCCGACAAGGATTCTCCCACCGTCAATACGCCACTAATGGAAAGCCCACTGACCGTAGGTGCTGCATTGGTATCTTTGGTGCTGGTATCGCCCACGGAGGCTCCTTGGTTTCCGAACGAATCTGTCAGGGTCATTGACAAGGTAATGACCCCATCGTCAAGGGTAGAGATATCTATCCCAATCACCTGAGCACCTGGGGCAGAAACGGTGCCTGTACCGTTGATGGGAGTTCCTCCACCTGAACTTGAGAGTTCATATTCATACGTCGCACCCACTTCTGCCCCTGAAAAGGTAAAGCTGACCGCTGATTGGTTTGCCGCATTGATATTGCTTTGGTCTATTGTCGCACTATAGCCCGATGGAGCTGAAGTGTCCTTTGCCTTTGTGTCCGTAACGGCTGAGCCCGTATTTCCAAAACTGTCTGTCAGGGTAACGGACAGGGTAACGGTGCCGTCTCCCAAACTGCCAAGGTCGATCCCCGTGATTTGGGCAGTGGCCGTGGAAACGGTTCCTGATCCGGTTACATTTGTCCCTCCTCCTGCACTGGAGAAGGTATAATCATAGTCCGCGCCCACCTCAGCGCCGGCAAAGGTAAAGCTGACAGCTGATTCATTTGCCGCATTGATATTGCTTTGGTCTATTGTCGCACTATAGCCCGATGGAGCTGAAGTGTCCTTTGCCTTTGTGTCCGTAACGGCTGAGCCCGTATTTCCAAAACTGTCTGTCAGGGTAACGGACAGGGTAACGGTGCCGTCTCCCAAACTGCCAAGGTCGATCCCCGTGATTTGGGCAGTGGCCGTGGAAACGGTTCCTGATCCGGTTACATTTGTCCCTCCCCCTGCACTGGAGAAGGTATAATCATAGTCCGCGCCCAACTCTGCACCGGCAAAGGTGAAGCTGACAGCTGATTCATTTGCCCCGTTTATATTGCTTTGGTCTATTGTCGCACTATAGCCCGATGGAGCTGAAGTGTCCTTTGCCTTTGTGTCCGTAACGGCTGAGCCTGTATTTCCAAAACTGTCTGTCAGGGTCACGGACAGGGTAACGGTGCCGTCTCCCAAACTGCTAAGGTCGATCCCCGTGATTTGGTCAGTGGCCGTGGAAACGGTTCCTGATCCGGTTACATTTGTCCCTCCTCCTGCACTGGAGAAGGTATAATCATAGTCCGCGCCCACCTCTGCACCGGCAAAGGTAAAGCTGACTGCTGATTCGTTTGCCCCATTGATATTGTTTTGGTCGATTGTCGCACTATAGCCCGATGGAGCTGAAGTGTCCTTCGCCTTTGTGTCCGTAACGGCTGATCCCGTATTTCCAAAACTGTCTGTCAGGGTAACGGACAGGGTAAGGGTGCCGTCTCCCAAACTGCCAAGGTCGATCCCCGTGATTTGGGCAGTGGCCGTGGAAACGGTTCCTGATCCGGTTACATTTGTCCCTCCTCCTGCACTGGAGAAGGTATAATCATAGTCCGCGCCCACCTCTGCACCGGCAAAGGTAAAGCTGACAGCTGATTCGTTTGCCCCATTGATATTGCTTTGGTCTATTGTCGCACTATAGCCTGTCGGTGCGGCCAAATCGGCATCCTTGATCGTTAGGGTTACCTGCTGGCTACCACTCTCCACCGCATTGGTAGGGCTCTCCATATCGATAATGATCGTTTCATCGCCTTCCTCGACACCGTCAAAAAGCGATGTAACACGCACACTGTCCACCACCTCTCCTGGAGACAGGGTAATCGTACTTCCCGTGATACTATAATCGGTTCCTCCACCTATGGCCGTACCCGAAAAGGACAAGGGAATGGTCACCGATACTCCGGACACATTGTCTATTTTCCCTCTTACATAGGCCTGCCCTCCGGCTTCATTGGTAATGGGATTCCAAAAATCCACTATTTCCAAGGTCGCATTGGGTGGTGTATCATCATTCGCTATGGTATATGTCACTTGCTGAACTCCATCTTCAATGCCTCCCGTAACCGAACTTATGTCAATGATGACCGTTTCGTTATTTTCGTATATGTTGTCATTGATATTTTGCAAAGTGACCGATCCGGTGGTACTTCCCGCAGGAACATTGATCGTTGTGCCACTTAGGGTGTAATCCACCGCATTGGTAGCTGTGCCGCCAAAGGACAGGTTTACGGTTGTGTTCATACCGTAACTGTTGGAAAGCGTTGCGGTTAGGGTGGTCGCTGTAGTTATACTTTCGGTTTTGGAAGTGGAATTTATGCTGAGTGTCACCGTGGGTACCGGGGATACATTCAAAGTAGCGGTATAATTTCCCGTGCTATTGTCTGTGCCATCATTTACTTCAAATTGAAAGGAGGTGTTGGTGCTTCCGCTTTGGATATAATGCAAATGGCCCGCATCCAAGTTTGCCTTGCTGATCTGCTGGTTGGCACTTACTTCCTCGCCACCGTCATAAACATCATCATTGTCCGCATCCAAAAATAAGGTCCCAGCGCTGGGAATCGACTCGATCAGCACATGGTCCAAGGGATCTCCATCACCGTCCGAATAACCAAAATCCGAAGTGGAAAAAGTATAGACCAAATCTTCGAAAGGGCCATTTGAAGCAGTAAAGCCAGAGGCAGTTGGGGCGGTATTTGCCGCAGGAACACTATAAACGATATCATCCAAATCCACAACAATGTTCCCACCGGAAATGGTAAAGCTTGTGATATCGCTAAAACCAGGCTCAGATGAAAAATCATAATTTTGCTGAAGAAAATAGAGTCCATTGGAAGTAAAACTCTTATTCCCTCCCGCATTGGATGAAAAGGTGATGTCAGCATCTGCAAGAATATCAAAGGATAAGGAATGGAGACTAAAGCTACCCCCAGAGCTCAGACTTATGACAATACTACTAATATTAAAACTGCTATTTGAATCAAATTGAAGGGCATAGTCTGCAGCTCCTCCTTCAGACAAAGAATAGGTAGAATTTGAAGTAGCATGTGAATAATTCGAACTTGTTCCTGTGATCTGATACCTGATACCATCATTTGAAAAGTCTTTACTGGTAATTGCAAATCCAGAATCGTCATCAAAATTCTCTGTAAGTGTCTGCCCATTTACCTGAAAGCAGCAAAGCAGGCACAGAGCCACCAATAGGATCTCCTTAAAATATCGTATATCGTAAATATGTTTCATAGTTTCTGTTTCGTGGGCCAACTGCTATTGACCGGGTAATCAAATCATGACCGATTCCGAGAAAGCAATCGCTGAATGCGTAAAGCCAGTATGTTTACAAACGGGCTAGGGCAGGGAAAACCACTTCCCTGCCTTATTAGCAGCTAATTATTAACTGATCAATCCCGAGGAGGGAAGATTCCCTGCACACAAATGATAAAACTGATGCAGGAATAGGGCTGAACATTGTTCACTGGTAAATTACTTCCTGTCCTCCCCGTTTCCGAAACTGACTGGCTGCCAGCGTTCAGTGAGACACTGGGCGCTTCATTGTTAAACCCTTGTGCTGGCCTACCCGCTGCCACGGGTGCCGCTATAGTCGCTGCTCCATTGGTTCCCGGTATTTGCTCGGTAGCCTGTGCAGGGCTTGCCTTGATCGAGACCGGAGCCAACGAGTGACTGTGGGAAGGTAGGTTGGCTAAGGTAAGCGTATTAGTTTCTGCACCACCTTTTTGTCCCAATCTATGATCGGACAATCCCGGCCCATGGCCCGGTCCTACAGGGACTCTTCCCCTTAGGTCCGGCAGTGCAAAAGTAGTCCTCCCATCTCCACCATAGGTAGTCCCCAGCAGGGAAAAAAGTGCTGTATATTGTGCTATGGGAAGCAGCTGTCCCTCGCAGTACATCCACCCTCTCGGGGCAAAGGTTCCTGCAAACATTTTAATTGATGCCATGTACTCGTCCATTTTTTCGTTGTTTTAGGTTAAAAATTGATTTTCTTGTAATTGCTATTTGTCGTTAACTTGGTCTTGGTATGCCTTGGTGATCTTTTGGTAAATTGCTTTCATTTCTCCAATTACCTTATCGTACTGCTCTGAAAGGTGTTGAAGGTCTTGGCGAATATAAGGATTATTTATGTCATTTAGCTTTTTGGATTCCAACATGCCTTTTCGGTGATCGAGCTTGAATATTTGCGTTCTCAATACATCCATGCTCCCTAATAAAATCTGCACGCGATCCGATTGGTACTTTTCAGGATCCTGCTGCAGCTCCCTTAGAAAACCAAACCACGCCATGCTGTGTGCACAGCTTAGGCGGCTGTTCCGTACAGCCAGTGGACAAAAACCCCTTCGTTTCCAAGCATGATGCTGCGTCCCCTGTTCGTTGTCCGCAGGTGCATACGCTTCATGGGCAAGTCCACAATTACACACCTTGTACCTTAATAAGTCCATATCCTCATGCCTGACAACTCTCCTGTGCGTCGTTTTATTGATCCCTACACTTCATCCACTACATGCTTCCCAATATTCCTCTTTGAAAACAATTTCCCTTTTGGCTACGGTGTTTTTATGCTTTGTCCCGACTTTGGAAACATAGACCACACTGGATCGGGGGCTTCCTGTACGGAGATTGATCGCACCCCGCGGCCCGGTCACGTTTACCCGCTGTAAAGCCGGTAAAATGCCACTTGGTGAAGGGGAATGTCTTTTTTGGTTGGGATTTCTCAACAGCAAACCTATTTCGTAGGCTAGCAGGGCATAGGGGGATGGAATGGTAGCAAAATGCCGCTGAAAACGCTCCACAAATTCCATATTAGCCTCATTTTCGAGCTCTAGGAACCAAGTGGATGCCGAAAACAGGGACTTACTACTGACCTCCAGGACTTTGATCATATCCATGGCATCCTGACAATAATCCAACAGGTCTTCACCTACATGGCCTGTCTCCTTGTCGCTATCCAAAAGGCTTGTAGTACTGTCTATCTTACTGAGACAAACACAAGACTGCTGATCCAACAAGTCCTTTACAAAATTCGCCAGCACAAACTGACTGGAAGATAAATAAAGGCTGTTGACAAAAACATGTGGCAACTTTTGGTTCCACACATTTCCACTTTTGGCAATATTGATTACCACAACGGGACAGCGACAATTTTTCATGCTCTCCATGATACCCGGTTCCCGGTTCCCTCCCAGCACCGCCAATATCAGCGATACACCGGATACTGACTCAAGTTGCTGAAGGGACCGTTGAAAATCTCCCTTTCCATTGGATTGGTAATATTGGACTGCAAAGTCCACTTCATCGTGCCCATCGCTGGTTACACCGATTCTCAGGCCATTTTGGATTTCCTGTTCAACGCTGGAAACCTGGCCTGAGAACGGTATAAACAATCCTACTTTCATCACCTAAAAATTAACTTTTACTATCAATTTCTTTTTACTCATGTTGGTATGTGCAAATTTGCGCTTTTCCCAATCTCCCTGACAGCGCAAAAATCCCTATTCACCAAATCAAGTAGAAATACTTGGTTATGCCAACCGTAAAAGGAGCCTACCAAATGGAAGTGGCAGGAGAAAATCCCCTGCCACCCTGTAAAAAATCAAACGCCCACCTCATCGGCAAGCACCCTTTCACGTACCAACTTACCGTTGGTCTTATCCTTCAGCTCGATTTTTGAATTGGAATAATAGCCGATTTCGATGTCCTCTGTGGACTGGACGGAATTTTTTATCCCTCCCGAAGACATCACTCCTCCTATCCCAAGGCTGTAAAAGTGGTGCCCCTTGTAGGTCGGATTATAGTTGATTGCCGTGCTGCCTATCAGGTAGGCATTATAGCGCAACCTTACCTTCATCACTCCCCTGCTCGCCGAGAGTTCTGCGAGAATGGATTGTCCTGGATCCAGTTCGACACTGACGCCTGCCGTCGATCCCACGGTAATGGATTTGGACTCTTGGCCGCCTATCCCCCAGGATTGGCTGTAGGAAAGGGAGGTCTCCCCTCCACCACCGGCACCAAGAAACTTCACATCATAGCTAAACTTCTGGCCAATTGATAATGTCCCTCCTGTACTCCAATTGGAGCTGGTGGTATTGTTTACCGAATCCGAAATGGCTACGTTAAACGTTCCCTTTTTACTGCTTTCATTGGTAAACTCCTGCGTCTTTACAATCACCGGTTCTGATGTAATGCCTAATATCTCCGCACTTTGCACGACCAAGACCATCTGCACCTGGGGCCAGCTATAGGTCTTGTATAGATCGCCCCAAGGTGTCGGGCTGTGCAAATAGGTATCATTGGGGGATTTGCCAAAATACGCTTTGACAGCATCTTTGAGCTGCTTGCTCCCCAATTTAAAGGTTGTTCGTTCCTCGTCGGTGATGACATGCTGAACGGTTCCGCTTGCATTTACACTGGAAACGGACTCATCATGTCCTGCGATAATACTGATGTTGATTCCCATGATTTTAAGGATTTTATGGTTAAAAAAAACTTGGTGTTGCCTACTCTTTTATAGGGATTTTCAGCGCTCTCCCTGCTTAGAAAAATGCCCATGGCCAATGCTTGGCCACTAGCATTACAACAAAATGCCTGTTGTTGTCAAAAATACAGGCTTGCTAGCTTCACCTGTAACCGTTGGCGTAATCTGATTCCTTGGCACAAAATGTACGCTTGGCCGGAATTTGGTGTTTTCCGGAGCAAGCAAGGCCAAGTATTTTTTCTTTTCGTTATTTCAAAGTTCTATAAAACCCTACTTTTACAACAGCGCAGAAATCGCCATCTTTTCCTTCGGGTATTATTACCTACATCGGAAAATGTGCCAATAGCTTCTTCATTTATATCTGCCGTTCCTACGGAACTGGACCTTTTGTGGGTAATCATTTTTGGTGCAGGTGACAACCTGCACCTTCTATATGATCCTGCGCCAAATGCGGATGAGGCAGGATGCTCAGTTGCTAACGCATATTCAGCGTTCAATGCCGTTTAGTTAAGAAGATTTTCCAATACGGATCGTCCATTGAGAGCGTTATTATTTTAATCCATGGCCTTTTAAAATATGTACAAAATGGATCCGCCTTGCAGGTATGGGGCGTTAAGAAATTAAAAATCGGGGAATCATTGTCTCCACAAGGTCAATCCTTCAGGGGATCGGTCAGGTCAGAAACATCGATGATCTCATGCTGCAGGCCAAACACAATCAGGCCTACCACATTCTTAGAGTTGGTCTTACTTAGCAGGTTGTTCCGGTGTCCTTCCACCGTCCGTTCACTTAAAAAGAGCTTTTCTGCAATTTCCTGAGTCCTATATTGCTGACAGAGAAGCAATAAAATCTCCTTTTCACGCTTGGTGATAAAGTTGGCATCAAACTCCGACGTACTGTTTTTCTTATTCCTGTTATGAAAGTCCCCATTGATGATCTGCAGGACTTCATTACTGTAAAAAAATCCCTTGCTGGCCACTTCCCTGATCACTTCCAGCATGGTTTCCGGACTGCTATCCTTGGTGATATAACCAGAAGCACCGAGATTTAGCATATTGAGAATAAATGCCTTGCCCTTGTGTGTGGTCAGTGCCACCACATTGGTGTCAGGGTATTTTTTGGTAATCACCTTGGTCGCTTCCACGCCATTCATTTCGGGCATCTTCAGGTCCATCAGGATGATGTCCGGGAACTTGCTATCACCTCTGGCTGCTGCCAGGTTTTCCATCAGTTCAACACCATTCCCTACATCAAAGACCACTTCATAATTCTCGGTGTGCTCCAACAAGTGACGAAGTGCTGACCGAAATAGCCGTTCATCATCGGCTAAGGCTATCCGTATTTTTTGCTCCATTAAAGTCTTTTTTTATGGTCAATGTTATGCCATTTCCTGCGCTGGTAACCAAATCCATCTCTCCCTGCATCATGGCCACCCTGTTTTGGATATTCAGCATGCCAATACCTGCATTGGCCCTATGCCCATCAAATCCCTTTCCATTGTCCCTGTACAAATAGTCAATTCCATCGGGTCCTATCTGAATCTTGATAAGGACTTCCGAGGCCCCTGCATGTTTGACGGTATTGTTCAGGAGCTCCTGAGTGATCCGGTACAGGATCAACCTGCTCTCCTGATCCAATAGCTCCTCCTGCATGGAAGCCAGCAATTCACCGGAAAGTCCCTCTTCAGTACGGGGAAGGCCATCAAGCAATTCAGCAATCCCGGCTTCCAGTCCGAATTTTTCCAAGATCACTGGTGAATGGGCATGACTGAGTTCCCGGGTAATGCTGATCACTTTTTCTGAAAGGGCCAACACCTCAGGCAATAACCCATCTTTGTCTCCAGCGGACAATTGGTGCAGGCTTAATTTGATAGTCGTCAATTTCGAACCGATGTCATCATGCAGCGCATCCGATACCCGGCGACGCTCTTCTTCCTGAGACCTGATCACGGTATGTAATAAGTCGGTCTGATGCTTCAGCTTGAGCTCCGCATTCCGCATTTTTTCCTGGATGACCTTTTTCCTGAAAAGCTCCAAGGAAACGATCACCACTACCGCCAAGACCAAAACCAGGCCGATGGCCAAGGTGATATACCTTACGAACTCCGTACTCTCCATAGCTGTGCAAAATAAAATCCTTGGAAGACCAGAAACAGCAACAAGTTAATGAGCAATAGCGGCCTCCAGTCCAACTGGTTCAACTTATCTCCCAATAGAAATACGATAGAGCTCCCCCCTGCGTACACGATCATGCCATAGTTCAAAAGCTTATGGGCGATCTCTTTTTCTTTCAACACGCCATGGACCAAATAGAAAATGGACGTAAACACAAACACCAAGTTCATGACAAAGTAAGAATATCCACCAAACACCTGGGCCAAATTGTCCCATTTGGAACTGTACTCCCATACTATCAAGCCCAGACAAATGACAAGGAAAGCCAAAAACCCCTTTTTGGAAGGACTGGACGGTAAGATCAACCAATAGAAAAGGCCATAGCCTATCAGTTGGGCAGCAAAGTAAACGTGGAACAGCAGCAAGTTACTGATCGAAAACCTAGCAAGGGAAAAGCTTACCACCTGGACTATATAAACGATAAAGAAGGTGACCGTAAAGACCTTGGTAGGTAGATTGGATTTTTTGAAACAAACTCCTCCAAAAATTACCACCAATGATAATGAAATCAAATTCAGGTAATTCAATATACTATAGCCACTCATTATCGTTTGCTAATTCCAGGTGATATACTATTTATGATTGCCCGCACTCATGCCAGTAACAAGGGTTCCAACGGTTTTCTCGGATGATCACATGTAGCACATCAAAAACCTGTGCTATCCCGTGCAATCCATGCAACATTCTCCTTTAGCTAAAGCTTTACCGGCACAATGCGAACATGCATCTACCATTAAATGCTCAGCAAGCCATCGTCATCCATTTCTCCACAATCCGGAGGACACGGTCTGGTAAAATCATAAACAAACTGTCCCTGCGCTTCGTTGGTCATGTCATTTCCCTTCTCATCCACGCCGACAATCAGGAGTTTCTCCATATCACTGTCATCAATCCCCAAATAGGCACGGACATTAGCGGCACCCACCTCCGCAATCACCTCTTGAAGGTCAACCATGGGAACCAAAAAACCATTGACAGGGGTCTTTTTGTTGTAATCTTTTTCCATTTTTTTCCACCTTTTCATCCATTTTTTGGCGGTCGCTTTAGGAATAGTATTTTTCATAGTTTTTATTATTTTTGATTAAAAAGAATCAAACTTGGGTAGGGGGTGAATTATACTGCAAGCTAATCCTAAATAAAGGATAATCAAAGCATGTTTTGGTAATTATAAAATATTGCCGGATACTTTTTACAAACAATTATCTAACGTTAGTTTACTTTAATACTCGTTTTTGTTACAAAAGGCCAGTAATAAACATAAAAATATCAACTTGACAATAGATGGTGCATTTGGGTGAATATATAATAAAAAACAGATTTTATATTACCAAATACACAAGCTTACCAACAGGCAAAATTCTTCGTATCTGCTGACCGTGTAGCAACCACTCAGTCCACCATCCTCTGATAATGATAATATAGTGTCATACTCCGCCTATATGCCGCAATATGCCTTGGTTGATATTCGCTACTTTTATGCTTGGGATCTTGATCCCTCCATTATGTACAGTAAATTCCACTGCGGGAATTTGGTCCGTGGACAAAAAGACAAAACGATTGATAACATGAAAATAAATCTGTTACTCGCCTTCTCATTATTTACCTTTTGCTGTTTAAGCACAAGTGTACAGGCCCAAAGCGGCGACCAGATCCTGGACGGTATCGGGGAAACAGACCTGATTGCCCGATACCTATTCGATGAAGATGCCAAGGATTGGTCACGAAACAACTTACATGCCCTCGTCAAAGGCCCTGATGCTGCCTTTGTCAAGGATGAAAAATTCGGTAGCGTACTTACCCTTTCCGGAAAAGAAAACCCCTTCGTTTCCATCCCTGCGGAGACGCTGACCGGAGTGGAATCATTAAGCATATCGGGCTGGGTATTCCTTAGAAACACCCTAGCCGGACAAGTGCTGTTTGATATCGGCACGGGCAATAAAAGTCGGTTTTCTGTACTTCCTACAGGAAACGGGCACAAGAAAAACCTTATCACCACCATCAACAAACCATCAGGAGAACGCATTGAAATCCTCGCCTCTCCCCTTCCCATTGGCCAGTGGAACCATGTGACCGTTGTCCTGGACATTCCCTCCAAATCCGTCAGCTACTACATAAACGGAAAAAAAGCAGCCTCAAGTGATGATGTCGTCCTTGACCTGTCCGAGCTATTTGGAAACCAGGTGGGCAAAAACCACTTTTCCATTGGAAAACCCCTGACAGCAGATGCCCCTTATCTGGATGCCAAAGTGCACGACGTCAGAATATACAGGATACCGCTAAATCCGCGACAGGTAGCCAATATCTACGACAATGCTTCAAACAAAGGGGAAAACAGGGTCAACGAACGAAAAGGGCCTCAGGATGATTTCCAGGAATTTTCGCACAGCCACCTCCAGTTGTACAACGAATACCTCATGGAAGTGGCCGATGTGCAGGTGGAAACAAAAGTAGGACATCTTCCACGCCTCCCGCGCTACCTTAAAGGAACTTATCGTGATGGCATTAACGGCCCCATGGTCCGGGTCATCTGGCCGGCCCCTAAAGGCAACAGCGCGGTACTTGAACCCGGACAATACACTGTTATCGGAAAAATTGCAGGTTCGTCGATTGCCCCGAAGGCCATCGTCACCATCAAGGAAAGTAACGGAATAGCTGCACCGAAACAGAGCCTCGAAGCCTTTGGCTTGGACGAGGTCACCTTGGATGCCGATACGCACGGACATTCCTCCAAATTCATTGAAAACCGTGACAAATTCATCACCACCTTGGCCAAAACCAATCCGGATGATTTTCTGTATATGTTCCGAAATGCCTTTGGCCAAAAGCAACCTGAAGGTGCCAAACCGCTGGGCGTATGGGACAGTCAGGAAACCAAGTTGCGAGGGCATGCCACAGGCCACTACCTGACGGCCATTGCCCAAGCCTACGCCAGCACAGGCTATGACTTGTCACTTCAGGCCGATTTTGCCGATAAGATGGCGTACATGGTCAATACCCTCTTCGAACTGTCCCAATTATCGGGAAAGCCGGCGGCTTCAGGAAAGGGATATACCGCTGATCCATTAGCTGTCCCTGTGGGACCGGGGAAGGCTTCCTACGACTCTGACTTGAGCGAAAAAGGCATTCGTACCGATTGCTGGAATTGGGGAGAGGGCTATATCAGCGCCTACCCGCCGGACCAGTTTATCATGCTCGAAAAGGGCGCCAAGTATGGCGGCCAAAAAGACCAGGTATGGGCTCCCTACTACACCCTTCATAAGATCTTGGCAGGACTAATGGACATTTATGATGTCAGTGGCAACGAAAAGGCCTTGGAAGTAGCCAAAGGTATGGGAAATTGGGTAGCGGCACGCCTGGACAAACTGCCTACCGAAACCCTGATCAGTATGTGGAACACTTATATCGCCGGAGAGTTTGGCGGGATGAACGAGGCGATGGCACGGCTTTACAGAATGACAGGTGAACCCAATTATTTGGCTGCGGCAAAATTGTTTGACAACATCACTGTTTTTTATGGTAATGCCGACCATACCCACGGACTGGCAAAAAATGTGGACACCTTCAGGGGATTGCATGCCAACCAGCACATTCCCCAAATCATGGGTGCACTGGAAATGTACCGTGATACCGAAAATGCCCCATACTACCGTATTGCAGACAATTTTTGGCACATCGCGACCAATGATTACATGTACAGTATCGGAGGGGTAGCCGGAGCCCGCACCCCGGCCAATGCCGAATGCTTCACCACGGAACCCGCTACTTTATACGAAAACGGTTTTTCAGCAGGAGGACAAAATGAAACCTGCGCAACTTATAACATGCTCAAGCTGAGCCGAAACCTGTTCCTGTTCCAGCAAAACCCCGCTTACATGGATTACTATGAGCGCGGACTGTACAATCACATTCTAGCATCGGTGGCAGAAGACTCCCCTGCCAATACTTACCATGTTCCCTTGCGACCAGGATCCAGAAAGCAATTTGGCAACCCCGAAATGAAGGGCTTTACTTGCTGCAACGGAACGGCCATCGAAAGCAGTACCAAATTGCAAAACTCCATTTATTTTAAAAGTATCGACAATAACAGCTTATACGTCAACCTTTTTGTTCCCTCCACCCTCCATTGGAGAGATCGAAAGGTGACCATCGTCCAGTCCACTGCTTTCCCAAAAGAAGACCACAGTCGGCTTACCATTCAGGGAAAGGGTAAATTTGAGTTAAAAATCCGCGTTCCCAAATGGGCCAATAAAGGGATGACGGTCAAAATAAATGGCCAAGATCAGCAGATCGATGCCGCACCGGGAAGCTACGCCACGATCAGCCGTAAATGGAAAGATGGCGATACCATCGATATCCACATCCCGTTCCATTTCTATCTCGAACCTGTCATGGACCAACAGAACATCGCCAGCCTATTCTATGGGCCGATACTGCTGGCCGCCCAGGAAGACGAGCCCAGAAAGGAGTGGCGAAAAGTAACCCTTGATGCCAGGGACATTGGCCAATCGATCATCGGCAATCCGGAAAAACTGGAGTTCACCATTGACGGAGTGCCCTACAAACCTTTTTACGACACCTATGACAGGCACTCGGTTTACCTGGACGTGACCTTGGAGTAAGGTTAAGTTTGGGAGACTTTCCTTTCTCCCAAACTTAACTGCCCCCCTATCTACCACTTACTCTATCTTAATACTCAGTCCCTGGATGGTCTGCCACCCTTCCTTATCGGTCACGCGGATCATAAAATGATAATCCCCCGGATCGATGTCTGCCGGGATGTCAATTTCCGCAGTGCCTTCATATTCCTGTAGCCCGGAAGGAATGGTATAGGTCTGGATAAACAACATCGGCTCAACAGGGGACTTGATAGGATCCACATCACAGTCATTCACTTCGGTGCTGTGGGTATGGTGGTCAAAATTGTGATGAATATCCACGCTAAATCCTCCCAGCTCGACATTATCCCTAAACGTGGCATTGAACTGCACGGTAGATCCCCTTTCCAAGACACTGCACTGGAGAGGAAAGGACGATTCGGTCACGATGATCTCAGGATATTCGGTATCAATGACGGGCTTTTCATCGTCACCACAAGCCGAAAATAGCAGCGCCATCAACAAGATGTACCAGTTTTTTTTCATAATATATTGTCCTTTTGTTTAAAATTCATACTTCAATGAAAGGCTAATGTTCCTGCCCGCTTCGGGCAAACTGATCAACCGATAAAAGCTGGTGTGGTTCAGGTAGCGGGTATTTAAAAGGTTCTGTACCTGAAAGTCCGCTTGAATAGGTTGTTGAAACACCTTGACTTTTGCTCCTGCCCTGAGATGTACCAACTGATAGCCCTCCGTAATTTTTTCTGGTGGTACGATATTGGTCTGTTTGGCCGTCGCCCTTAAATCCACCGCAAAATAGGGACTGGTGAACATTTCCGATCCATCAGGTTGGTAGGTCACATTAAATATCCCGGAAGGTGGCGGGGAAAAGGGAAGCGTATAACCGCGCTTTGCCCCCGACTGCTGCTCACTGTACACATATTCTCCAATGAGCTCTGCACTCCACTGTGGGGTAAACCGGTAAACTGCATTGAACTCAGCCCCATAGCGCATTACTTCAGCCTGGGTATAGTCAAAAACCTGGTTTCCAGCTCCGTACAGAATATCCAGTTCAGCAGTGGGGTTCAGGTAAATATAATTGGAGAAATAATTGACAAAAGGGCTAAAGGCCACTTACCACTTTTCCTTTTTCAGCTCGGCACCAAAATCCAATTGGAGGGATTGTTCGGGATCTAGATCGGCATTGCCCTTTTCATACCGAAAATAATGGTAATTCACCCCATTGGCAGCCAACTCCTTGGCAATGGGCATGCGGAAGCTAGTCCCTAAATTGGCCTTTAAGCTCAAGTCACCCGGAGCAAAATTAACCCCCATTGCCCAAACCATATTATCAAACTCCCTCCTGAAATCTTCTGCCCGGTAGAGGTAATCTGCTGGTGTCGCCTCCGTGGCATCTATCACACTTGGAAACCAATCCCGGTATTCCTCAATGTCGATGGTACTTCGGTCATAGCGTAGGGCAGCGGTAAACCTCCATTCAGGATTGAGCTGGTATTTTTCAATGGCATACAGCCCAAAACTAAATTGGTCATATGCAGGAATCAAAAAACCCCATCCACCAATCTCATTGCGTTGGTATTCCCCAGTTAGTCCCACCATCAGCTCGTGCTTATCCAAAAACAATTCGTCTTTGAGGTTGATCGAAAACACCTCCTTGTCAAATGCCCGCTCCTGCGTGGCTGGATAGGGCATCTCTGCAGGATAAACGGGGGGCATATATCCGTGGTTGACATATTGGCTCCATTCCTTTCGGTCATTCCGCTGGTAAGCCAAGTCCAACTGGAGGAACTGTTTTCCTGCTGCATAACTGGCCTTATTGATTATTTTGGTATGGCTGACCTCCTGAAACGGCAAAAGGATATCCCTGCTGGATTTATCATGCAAAGCGGCATCCACCTGTCGGGGCTCCAATCCATGGGCATTGGCAAAAAAACCCGATTTGGTATAGACACGGCTTACGGATAAGGTATTGCGAAAATGCGCTCCCAAATAGCCGATCCGGCCTGAGAAGTTTTGCTCCTTGCCGGCTGTATTGCGCATCTGGCCTTCGTGCAATGCCACACCAAAATCATAGACAAATACCGAATCAGTGGGCACTTTAAAATCCCCATATTCGGCCATGGTAAAACGGCCCTCTGCAAACCAATTGTCCTTTCGGGCAACGACATTCGCAGAACCGCCCAGCCAGGCATTATTGGAACGCCCGCCCAGCTCAATGGATCCGTCCACTCCTTCCTTCGTGGGAGGAAGCTTCTCCCGGATGTCTACCACCCCTGCGATGGCGTCCGAACCGTACTTAAACGATGCAGGACCTTTGATGATCATTACTTGGTCGGCTGCGTACTGATCTACTTCCAGTCCATGGTCAGCCCCCCATTGTTGGCCTTCATGTTTGATGCCGTTTTCGACCACCATGACCTGATTGAAGCCAAGCCCTCGGATCAATGGCTTGGAAGCTCCTGAGCCTATTCCAATGGTACTGATCCCGGGAACGCGCTCCAATGACTTCATCAAGCTTCCGCCGCGGTTTTCCCGGATAAAATCCTGCTTGACCAGCTCAATGCTGTTAGAAGATTCCCGCTTGATCATCTCGGCCTGATCAATGACCACCACTTCGTCCAGCTCTCGGTATTCGGGAAAAGTATCCCGTTTGGCAAGAGTAGTCGTATCCAGCTTTACCAATGGATGCTCCAAGGATTTTGGGGATGATCCCACTGCCGGAAAAATCCCCAATGGCAAAACCGTGGCACTGAATATAGAAGAAACAAGAAATATCAAAAGGGGCATAAGACTATAAATGCAATGGAATTGCAAATATACAAACAATAACACATGAAACAACGTTGCATTTCAAAGTAGCGAATTAAAATTCATTTTGCACCCGTCCACTGTACCATTAGGAAGATTCCTTCTTTCCTTCTCTAAAACCATCACATCCCGGCACCTATTCCCCACACCATTCCCCTTGATCAAATAAATTAAGAGCATTAATGATTTCCCTGCTTGCTTTTGCAACTTTATTGCACAATATTTGCGCAATAAAGTTGCAAAGACACAAAATAACAGGGGGCAAATTGATCTTGCTTTCCATTCAGGACTAAATAAATCTTTACACCATAATTATTTACAAAATGAACAAACTGAAACGCACATTTCTAATTTCACTTTTGGGCTTGGCCTTGTTCTCTTGTCAGGACGACGAAGACCAAACGTTTGACGCGCCCATCATTTCCTCATTTGAATTTGGAGAGGGCAGTACTCATTCTACCGAACCCGTGGCCTACCGAGGTTCAGACCTTCATATGGAAGCCAGTATCCAAGCGGAGGTAAACGTCGCATCCATCACGGTATCCATCCATGGCCATGACCTGGAAGTGGGCGAAGGAGAAACCGAATGGGATTTTTCACAAACCTATACCGATGAAAAGTACATGGTCAAAAATCCAACCTTCCATGAACACATTGATATTCCGGCCACAGCTCCAGTTGGTGAATACCACGTGGTCTTGGAAGTAACGGACGAATTAGGAAACACCACTGAAGAAGAAGGACACTTAGAGATCATGTCTCCTGTGACCATCAGTGAATTCCACATGGATGAGACCGTTGTAAGGGGAACTGATTTCCACGTGGATTTCATGATTGAGGCGATCCACGGTATCCATGCTATCTCTGTGGATATCCACGCCCATGGCCTAACACCCGTGGAAGGAGAAACTGAATGGCATCTTGACCAAGTATATGAAGAAGGATACCATGGCCTTACCGAGGCTGAATTTCATGAGCATATCGATGTACCTTCCACTGCTCCTGCCGGAGAATACCACGTGGTGTTCAGTGTAGAAGACGAAGAGGGAAACATACAGGAATATGACACCCATCTTGATGTGACTGCCAATTGATCGTCACTACAAAAAAAGGCTGACCGAATATGGTCAGCCTTTTTCTTTTCCCCATGCATTAAGAAGAGTGCACGTTACGCAAACAACTTCATTGATCGGTGACCATCTGACGAAACTTGGGAAACTATTTATGGACGGTAGCGTCTTCGAGGATATAATTACATTGGTAAATGTCCGTTGCATTAAGCTTGAGCTTTCCTTTAAAGGTCAATATTTCATCCATTTTGAACCGTGGATGGTCCTTGGAAACTTTTAGTTCGATAATCGATTCTGGTCCGGCAGCCCCACAAAAAAAACAGGCAGAAAAGGGATTGGCTGAGAGAATATAGACGTCCTCGTCCGCATCGATCTCGAGCAAATACCCACGGATGACCACTTCCTTATCCGCCAGTTCCAAAACGGAAGGCCCAAATTTCGGGAAGTAATAATAGGCATCCACCTCCTCGCTATATTTATCTGTAAATGAAACATCTGCCAACGTTTCCCATGTAATCTTCGTCTGAGAATATCCGGTAAGGGAAATAATAAAAAGGAGTATTAATAAACTGGTCCTAAACATCTGATAGACTTTTTGAAATGTCGATTCTATAAACTGAAATCGCTGGAATGAGCGCTGAAAGAAACCCTATGGCCAAGGTCACCGCAAACAAGTAACCTTCTCCCAAAATTGGCCCTGATGGGTAAAATTCATAATGATATTCGGATTTCAGCAGCCATCCAACCACCCAGAGTCCCAGCCTACTGAAGACCAATCCCAGTAAGAATCCTGCAACAGCAATAAACACTCCTTCCTGAAAGACCAGTCCAAGCAATTGCCCCCTGGACGCGCCAAACGTCCTCAAAAGTGCCATCTCGTAAGAACGTTCCCGAAGTCCCAAGTACAAGCTGATGAAAACGCTGATGCCCGAGACCAAGATCACAATAAAAGCCACCATCTTAAGAGTGGAGGTCGCCATCCCCATCAGACTGAAGAGCTTTGCCAATTCGTATTTGGGCAAGGCTGCCTGCATATTGGTGTGCTCGTTGACCAATCTGGGAAGCTGGACCATACCTAGCGGATTTTTAAACTTGATCAGCAGAGCGGTGATCTCCTTGTCCGCTTCGTGGGAATGGGATGCACCTGCTTCCTCCTGTAGGTGATTTGCTTCGTCTCCGTGATGATGCCCTTCTTGATGTCCATGTGATTTATTTTCCTTGGGTTTATCCTCATGAGCATGATGGTCTTTTTCGTTTTCTCCTTCACGCACTTTATCTGCTACTTCATGCGCTCCATGATGGCTGTGGATATCCCATACACTTTGCAGATCGGTCAGGATCAATTGGTCCACCACGGTCCCTGAAGGTTCGAATATTCCGGTTATCAAATAGGCATGGTCATCGTGGACATGTCCACCCTCTCCAAGCCCATGGGAACCATGAAACCTGTCGCCTATCCCCAGTCCTGTTTTTCTGGCCACTGCTGCTCCGATGGTCACTTCCATGAATTCCCCCCATAACCGGCCTTCCTGGAGTTTCATCGCATAGTTTTCCGGATACCGGCCATCGGTGCCCACAATTCTGAATCCACCATAAGAATCCCCATATGAAAGTGGAATGCCATACTCGACCAACCTGTTTTTCAAAAGCCTATTGGCCTCGGAGAGCTGTATGTTTCCCGTCGGAACATCCACCTGAAAAACAGCTGAAAGGATCAGTTGCAGTGGACTGCCTTTTGCTCCCACCACCATGTCTATGCCACGGATATTGGAGTTCATCTGTGCCTTAAGGTGCTGATCGAGATGCAGCATCAATGAGATCAGTCCCACCCCGAGAGACAGCAACAACAAACTCAATCCTGTGGAAAGTGGCTTGGCAGTGATATTTTTGATACTTAAGCGGAAAATATTCATGGAATTCAATTTATAGAAGAGACTGACTGGATGGCAGGAAGTGTTACCGAAACGGGAAATTCGGACTTCAAGCGTTGATCATGCGTGATGATGATCAAGCTGGAATTGGTCTTGACAGTCTGCCTTTTCAGCAGCTCGATGACCCGAAAGCAATTTTTATCATCCAGTGCGGCTGTTGGTTCGTCGGCGAGGATCAGTTTGGGACGGTTGATAACGGCCAACGCAATGGACGCCCGCTGCTGCTCTCCCTGAGACAGCTGACGTGGGTAGCTTTTGAGCTTATCCAGCAATCCCAGACCATCCAGCACCTCCCTGATTTGATGGGAATCCTGCGGTTTGTTTGCCAAAAACCTGACCATCTCCAGGTTTTCCTCCAATGTAAGGGACTGGATAAAATGGGCACGCTGGAAAACGATCCCGACATGGCCGCCTCTAAAAGTATCCAATTGCTTTCCGCGCAATTGGGCAATATCTGTTTCTCCTATCTGGATGCTACCGTTTTTTGGCTTCAACAAGCCTGCTATCAGGTGTAAAAAGGTCGTCTTGCCGACACCGGACTCCCCAAGAATCAATAAATCTGTCCCTTCGGGAACGTTCAGGTCTGGAAATTCGAATTGGTTGTCCTTATTGTATTCAAATGAAACTGATTGGGTAATTAGCATATCTTCTGGATGTTGGACAATGCAAATCTAGCCATCAATTTTATCAAATGCAACAATATTGCATTTGATAAAATTGATAACATCTACATACACCCTGGATTTTACTGCTTGTCCCTTTGGATATGAAAAAATCAATAAAAAAGCCCATTCGAACTTGCATAGACCCAATGACCGGACCAAATGACCGGGGAAGTATATTGCTTAAACCCGCATTATGCATTAGCCTATCTATTGCGACCTGATCCGCCGCGGCGGACAAAATCAATCGCTTCGCTGCTGTTTTCGATTTCACCATAGCGATGCTATGATTCAATCTCCAAACAGCCTGATTTTCTTGTAGTTTCAGCTCTCATAACGATTCCTAATGCATAAATCGGGTTAAAAAGAAGATACTTCCCCATAAAAAATTTGTCTTTTGCCATCGGAATGTTAAATCGTGCCTTGTTCCACAGGAACATTTTCTGTCTCGTATTGCTCTCCGCTTGGAACTGAAAACACCTAGTGGACCAGGTTCGAACCTGCTGTGCAAAAGAATCTGAGCGATACTTTGATGGAGTTGATTTATCCTAAATGAACAACGATTGCTTTTGGACTATATCAGGTGTCATTTATGCTTCTTGCCCCATGGGGTCCTTTTGACCATATAGTTAAGTGAGTTCACATAAGAATTCGAGTCATTGCCAAATGCTTCCCTACTATCCGAATATACGCTACTCCCTTGGTCGCTGAAAATTTTCAGGGAAACACTGCAATCATAATTGATAGTGGTCGTAGCACTTCCCCCCGAATAGGTGGTCGTCTTGGTTTCCCTTCTGTTTTTTTCTTTTTCCTTTTCGGTGGAATAGGCACTTCCCGTGGTGATCGCCCCTTTGTTTTCGATATCAGTACTTCCAAACACGACATACTCCACGCCTAACAATACCGCTATTTCCTGGGGATTAGCGGCCGTCGCGAGGTGATGGCCATCAATGCCATTTTTCTCCAGAATTGAATTAGTGATCATGGGGTCCTGGACAGAAATCAAGGAAGTATTCTTGCGAAATGAATTGGCACACTCATTTTGGGCTTTGGTCTGCAGGGCATCCACCATCATGCCCTGATCGTTTGTAATGATCTGGAAAGGTAATACTGCGAGCTTGTTCCTTCTGTCCTCCGCCGTGGATGCAGGACGCTGGGAAGCCACAGGGGCCGCACTGGGCACCTTAGGTTCATTGACCACTTCGGTCCTTCCACTCGCAAACTCGATCTTGTTGATTTCATCTTTGCTCACTTCATACTCGAGGTCTTCCCCAGCATACTTGAATTTGATAGAACTGGAACCCATACTGGTCACTTTTCCTTCCATTTTCTTACCGTCCAACTTCACGATGACATCATGTTTTTCTTCTTGTGCAATGGCTTTGGGCTGAAAGGCAATCACCCCCATGATCAACACCACCATCAGCAGGTTACTTGATAGTTTCATAGCTTAGTATATTTTGTTAGGATCATTAATTGCTAAAATTTCAGGGCCAGGCCAAGGCCATGTCCTCCCATCTGCACGCGCAATCTTGGACGATAGGAATGAGCGGACTGATAGCCGGCATTATGAAAATCAATGGCTTCCTTGGCATTCTTGTCAAACCATTTGGTAAATGGAATCGATAACAGGGCACAGCCTGCCCCGATATAAGCGAGGTTCCAGTTTGGATCACTGTCCTTGCTAAAGGAATCCACTACGGGATAGCCCACCAATATCCCGGCAGTAGCAGCCAATAACTTGGACATTAATAAATTCACGCCCAAAGGCTTCACATAATCCTGCATGCCGGGATCATCCTTGAACAAGTTCAAGAGCTGAACTGGCTCCATTTCGATACCGCATTTCTTATAGACCTTTTTCTTGAACAAGCCCTTTTCGATTATTTCAATAGGTTCTACGCTACCACTTTGTGCCCTGACCTCTTCTACAGACATCCCCGTGAAGAGCACGAAAACGACAAGGAATACGTTAATTTCAGTTCTCATGATATTGGTTTATATAAACAGTTTGTTGGTGACACAGACATCAAAAAAGATTACATTATTCATCGTTCTCCAAACACTTAAGCCGTCCAAATACCTAATAAAAATAATATAATTTGGATAAAAAACACATTTTAAATTTGAAAAAAAACACTTTTTTTTGAAGTAATTGAAAAAGGGGAAGCATGAACCTTATTTCTTTTATAGCCTAAGTTCGGTTTAAAAACCGTCTCCGTACATTAGTAGGAACAAGCACTGCCACGGATTGGGCGTAATGTGCAGACAGAAACTGCTTCGGAAGGAATGACCAGATAGGGGCACTTGGTAATAGAAAGTGGATAAAGTATCCCACCAGTGTCGAGGTATTAAGTTAAAAACTCTATACTAGTGGTTCCGCAGCGCAGCTGTCGGAACAACCGGCGAGCTCTTGTGCTAAGGCATCGGAAATCGGAAGGACGATTAGCAAAATGACCAAAAGACTTTGTACTTTCATTGTAGTGGGGTTAGGTTTGGTTTACAAAAACAATTTGTGGGCGAAAGCTGCGCGAAAACCTAATAACACCTTATAAAAATGTTATTTATTAGAATAAAACATCACCAAAAAACAACTGCACACATTTTAAACTTTGTTCAATTTTTCATATTCCTTACCGGCTTAGCTTCTTGATAAACGCATGGGATGCAGGACCGCCAAACATGGTAATTACCTGCTCTGGCTTATCATCGAAAAATTCATCGACTGCCAAACGCGCGCCGGGATTTATTTTGTGTAGCTTATGGGCAAGGGTCAGTTTATCCCCATCTTCAGGATCAAAATAATCCATAAATACACAAATTCCATTTGGAGCCAACCGGGAATATATATGGTCCAGACAGTCCAACACCAATGCTTTGTGCAAAAGGGGATCGTCTCCACATCCACAATCGATATGAGCAAACGCGATCGTATCGGGAAGCTGATCAGGAAGAGTTTCCTGATAATACCCTTTGTGAACCACCGGGAGCTTAAGCCCAGCGGCCTCAAAGTTCGCCTTCAACAGGGATAGGATATCTCCCTTCTCTGTAAATTTGGTTTCAAAACTGTCAAATACGTGTAAGTGTTTAACAAGTCCAAATTGGCTGTTCACTTTCTGAAACAGCAATGCGCACTGACCGGTAAAAGTGCCCAACTCCACTATTTCTCCTTCCACATCATCTTGCAGTACCCGCGTCAACAGATGAAACAAATTGATCCGTTGTTCCACGCTGCACATGTCGCGCATGGTATCAAAATGATGATTCAGGCGAAGGCCGATCCTTTTGAGGATTTTATTGGGAAGTTCAAGAGACGGCGTCACTGCCTCCCTTCTGCTAAAAGGAGAATGATTGATAAACAGGTTATTCATGAAATCTTGGGTTTATTTCGATTAGCTACTGTTTGGGTGATGGTATCGAAAACCTGAGGAGTGTTAAATAAAAGGGCGTTCAATAATTTACCACTTAATTACAGTTTTCACAATCATATACCTTAAAAAAACAGGGCAACACCAAGATTGGCGATAACTTTTTGAGCTTAAAAAAAGAAAGCGAGGACAAAACGCCCCCGCTTTCCATGGATTAATAGTTGGGATTCTGTTCTGCCAAATCAGGCCCCATCATGTCCAAATAGGTTTGGGGGATGGGAAAGTATTCATGTTTTCCCGCCACAAAAGTGGCATTGATCAAGTGAGACCTGATCTGCTTCTCCTCTTCCAGGTAGTTGTTCATGGTTTCAGCGGCCACGCCCCAACGGACCAGGTCAAAGAACCGATGACCTTCCATGGCCAACTCCAGCCTTCTCTCCAACCTCACTAATGCTTGTGCCTGTGCAGCATCTGTCCAAGGCTCATCATACATGGCCACCCGGTAGTTATCAGCAGGCTGGTCACTGTCCAGCTGTGTCACCACTTGACTTTCGGCAGCCCGACCCCTGACTTCATTTACCGTCTGTCTAGCCCCTTCCAGATCGCCTAGGGCCACTTGCGCTTCGGCCTTCCAAAGCAACAGGTCGGCATAGCGGATGATATAGTAGTTCAGCGCACTAATGTAGGGCCAAGTAGGTGTCTGTAAATCCGATAGTGCGGATACGATTCGCTTTTTGGGCGCGAAAGGGCCATAAGTAGATAAATCACGAGCCCACGATGCCTCATATAGAATATTCAGATCCAGATAAGGAATTCCAGGCCTTCCCACCGTATGGTCGAGTCGTGGATCCAGGAAGTCACCATCTGCCAGCTGGTCCCCCACTACAGGCATCCCCTCGGCATTGGTTTCAAAAGCATTGATCAGGTTCTGGCTGGGACGGTGAAAACCATACTGGTTATAATACGGCCCACCCGGTGCAGAAAGACGGTCTCCGATGCTACCGTTATAATTGCTGGGCTCGCCATCGTTGACAGAATGTTGTACAGCAAAGATAATCTCTTCACTATTGTCATTCTCCGGTAAAAAAACATCTCGAAAGTGTGGCAAGAGTGCATATTTCCCAGAGGCGATCACCTCATTGGTTGCATCTAAGCAAGCCTGCCATTTCTCCTGAAAAGCGTAGGTTTTTGCCAAATAGGCCATAGCGGCATACTTTCCGGGACGGCCCGCATCGGTTTGGTCTGTCGGCAGCAGCTCATAGGCCGCACTGAAGTCCTCTTCTATCTTGCCCCACAGCTCTTCATCGGTCAGTGCGATGTTTCCCACGTAATAATCATCTACCGTCTCAGCCTGTTCATCGATGTAGGGAATATTATGGTATATTTTCTTCAACTCAAAATAGAAATGTCCCCTTAAAAACCGGAGCTCTCCCTCCCGGGACTGCTTGAGACCGGCATCAAACGATTCGCTGTTCTGAAGTAACCTTAAGGCATAATTGGCCCTTTTCACACCTTCATAAAGCGCCAGCCATTTCCGGTTGACATCCGTAATGGTCGGGTTGGTATTGAAGATTTCCATTTGATGGATCTGGTTCTGGTCCCCGGTACCGCCGCCACCTTTGTAAGCGTCATCTGAGATGGCGTCTCCAAAGCTCCAATTGGAGGCAGGGCTGTTAAAAGCACTGGATGCTCCATCAAACTGGCCGTTCAGGATACTATAAGACGCGATGATGGCACGCTCGATATTTTCCGGTTTGCTCATCTCATCGGGAGCCACTTCTCCGTAAGGCACTTCTTCCAAGTAACTGGAATCGCAGGCAAAAGACCCCAACATCGCAGATGCCAATGCCAGGTATGCTATATTTTTTATTGGTCTGAATTTCATAGTGTAGTCAAGTTAAAATTTCACATTAAACCCAAGTGTAAACGTTCTGGATGGTGGATATACGCCCCTATCCACACCAATATCCAAGTTTCGGTTATTGGAGGAATAATTCTGCAAGCCAATCTCCGGGGTCATCCCTGAATAACTGGTAATGGTAAACACATTGGAGGCTTGTCCGTAAACCCTCAGTTCCATTCCCCCCAGCATGCTTTGCGGAAAAGAATACCCCACTTGAAGGTTGTTCAATTTAAAATAACTGGCATTTTCGAGGTAATAAGACGATGGCCGGATATTCTCGTTTTCGTCATCGAGTGAAAGCCTTGGAATATCAGTGTCGGTATTTTCCGGGGTCCAGGCATTCAGTACCTCATTGGATTTGTTATAGGCTGATTGGTTAAAGAACAAGGTCTTATATTTGGTCAGGTTATAGATTTGCTGACCAAATGCCCCGTTAAAGAACAATGCAAGATCAAAGCCTTTGTAATAGAAATTGGTCGTAAAACCAATAATTGCCTTTGGGTGGGGCGAGCCAATGGCCGTTCGGTCATCGGCGTCCAATACACCATCGCCATTAATATCCTTGAACCGTAGATCTCCGGGCTGTGCCTCGGGCTGGATGCCGTGTGTGGCCACTTCCTCCTCAGACTGGAAGATCCCCATGGACTCATAGCCAAAAAAGGTGCCTATCGGCTGCCCCACCATGGTTCGGGAAATCTCTTGTCCAAAGTTCACACTGTGCAGGGACGAGCCTGGAATCCCCAGATAATCAATCCCGTCGGCCAGCTCCAAGAGCTCGTTTTGATAGAATGAATAATTCAATCCCACAGTGTAAAACACCTCTCCCGCACTGCCGTTATACTTGGCACCCAACTCGAAGCCCCTGTTGCGCATTTTTCCACCGTTGATCCAAGT
This sequence comes from Echinicola rosea, assembly GCF_005281475.1. Lineage (NCBI taxonomy): Bacteria > Pseudomonadati > Bacteroidota > Cytophagia > Cytophagales > Cyclobacteriaceae > Echinicola > Echinicola rosea. The sequence goes on from NZ_CP040106.1 coordinate 5,924,263, forward strand.
ACCGTCATTGGTACCGCCGTAAGTAGGGGGAATCGGTGCATAGATCAACAGGTCATCGGTTACCTTGTTGTAATAGTCTGCGCTGACCTGCAAGCGCTCGTCAAACATCGCCAAGTCCACGCCCACACCGCTTTGAGTGGTTACTTCCCAGTTTAGCGAAGGATTGGCCACCCGTGTCTCCACCAAGCCAATGGCCACACTTTCTTGGCTGCCATCAATGGCATAATTGGAATAGGTAATATTGTTCTGGAAGCTGGCCAAGGTCGAGTAAGAAGGCACCTGCTGGTTTCCTGTTTGCCCCCAACTCGCCCTTAACTTCAATTCATTGACATTGGATCCCAGGTTTACAAAATCTTCATTGCTGATCCTCCAGCCTGCGCTGAATGCCGGAAAAATATCCCAATTATTGTTATCCAGTCGTGATGTACCATCATTTCGCAAGGTGGCCGAAAACAGGTATTTATCTTTCCAGTTGTAATTTACCTTGCCAAAGAAGGAAAGCAGGTTCCATTTACTGGCATATCCTGAGTTTCGTTGGTTTTCGGTTCCATAGCTCAGGTAATGGAAATTGTCATCCTCGTATAGGAACTCCTGTCTAGAGGCGCTTTTGGACTCAAAGTAATTTTCGATTGATTCCTGGCCAAGCAGCACATCCAGGGTGCCTTCTCCAATTTTCCTCGAATAATTCAAGGTATTGGTCCAGGCCATTTGGTAATAAAAGGAGTTGTTATCGGACAGACTGTTTACCGCATTCAAGGATAAAATCTCATCATATACCGGCGAAAATGCCCGTTGGAAATAATTTTCATAGTCCATTCCCAAGTTGGTTCTGAAAGAGAGGCCTTCTGCGAGCTTTGCCTCGGCAAAAACGTTGCCCATCAGCTTTATACGGTTTTTGGTATTGTCCTTCCTGCGGTTCAAGTTACCCAGTGGATTGCCGATATCATTGATGGGATTCCCGCCAAAGTTGCCGTTGATATCCTTCACCGGGACAATAGAAGGAAATTGGAAGGCATCATAAACGATACTTCCCAAGGAGGTATTCACTCCTACGTCATTGGTCCTGGTCAGGGAGGCGTTAAAATTTTCTCCTACCTGAAGGAAATCCTTCACCTTATAATCGGAATTGAACCTGGCCGAAAACCGATCAAATCCGGTGTGTTTGATTACCCCCTCTTTATTAAAATAACCCAACGTCATGACATGGCTCCCTTGATCTCCTCCTTTGGAAAGGGTCAAGTTATAGGACTGCACAGGGGCTGTTTGGAAAATCTCGTTTACCCAATCCACATCCGCAGAAGGAATGGTCTGCTCCTCATCCAGCCACGCAGGGATTACCGGGCCACTGGGATCCGAACCGTACACATCACTAGCGGGGGCCTTTCCGTCGTTCTCCGATGCCCGCCACAGCATGTCTCCATATTCTTGGGCAGAAAGCATGCGGGGAAGGTTAAAAGCCTCTTGGATGCCTGTGTAGGCATCAAACGTGACTTGGGTTTCCTTCGATCGGCCTTTTTTGGTGGTGATGATCACCACGCCATTGGCAGCCCTGGAGCCATAAATAGAAGAAGCTGCGGCATCCTTCAAAACTTGGAAAGACTCGATATCCTGGGGATTGATGGTATTCAGGCCATTGGTCACGGGTGTGCCATCGATGATGTACAACGGATCATTGTTGTTTACCGTGCCAAATCCTCGGATCCTGACCGTGACATTGCCGCCAGGGCCATTATCGGAAAGCACCTGTACACCGGGTGCCCGTCCTGCAAGCATGTTTTCCACACTTGCAGAAGGCAAGGTTTTCATCTCTTCCACGTTGACCACAGATACCGCTCCGGTCAAATCCTTTTTCTTCTGGCTGTCATAACCGAGCACAACCACCTCTTCCAGCAGGCCTTCTTCCTCCCGCAGGTAAATGGTCAAGGTACTTTGGTTGCCCAAGACCACTGTTTTGGCTTCATAGCCCAAAAAGGACACCTGCAGTTCAACAGCTCCCTCAGGAACATCGATGGAAAAATTACCATCCAGATCGGTCACGGTTCCCTGTGAGGTCCCTTGCACGATTACCGTAGCCCCTACGATTGGCTCATTTCGCTGTGCATCTAGCACCTTTCCCTGGATTTCCTTGTCCTCCTTCTCCACCACGGCCTGCATGGGATAGGGAATATCCACGGCCGTGACATAGATGTTTTGTTCTACTCGTCTAAACTGAAAATCGCATTGTTGGGTAATGGCTTTCAGCACGGTACGCAAATCAGCATCCATGTATAAGGTGATCTGCTCCTTGGAACGATTGACAGCTTGATTATAGGCAAATTCAAAATCAGTCTGCTCTTCCAGCATCTGTAGTACTTCGGCCAGCGAGTGGCCTTGGGCCTTTAAGCTCACCTGGTAATCCGAAAGGTTTTGGCTATTGGACGGGTTGGCAAAGAGCACTTGCATAAAGAGCACCTGCACGAAAAAAACCCGAAATGTGTATTTTGTTAATTGCACAATTCGTTTGCGTAAATTAATTTTCATAGTTTTAGTTGTTAAATCCTAAAAACAGACCTGGAGATTTTCCCGGTCTCGGTCGGGCTGTTGGCGCAGTCCGACCTACTTTTGTGATCTTGTGATGTAAGCGTTGGATTTCACATAGGCATAGATGATTGGGATTTTTTACATGATTTATAGGTAATGACAATACGGTCATCAGCTTGTTTTTCATATTCAAAATCTACCAGCAACTGGAGCCCACTTAGTATAAAGGTCAGGCCATTGTTTTGGTAGGCCGCCTTGATCATGCAGCTTCCTTTCTGGTAGTTTTTCAGCGTGATGGGTACATGGTAATATTGCTCCAAGATGGCCAACACTTCATCAAAAGGCACCATATCAAAATCCAGCTTGCCAGACTTCCAGCCGATGACCTTATCCGCGTCATAAGGCTGCTTCAGCAGTGCTGTGGTCGAACCATCCATAACCGCTGCCTCATCTGGCAATAACAATAGCCGCTTTTCAGGTCGCTCGTGGGCTGACACTTGCACTTTACCGCTTTTCACGGTCACCATCTCTTCTTTTCCCTTGTAAGCATTGACGTTAAAGCTGGTGCCCAAAACCTTGGTTTCAAGTCCTGCGGAGCTCACCAAAAACGGGCGTTCCGTATCCCGCTGCACTTCAAAAAATGCCTCGCCTTCCAAGCTCACCCTTCGCAGGTCATCCTCAAACTCCTCAGGATACGTTAAAGAGGTATTGACGTTCAATTGGACCATACTGCCGTCAGGCAGGGTGATCTTGGCCCTTTGTGTAGCATCAGTGGACTTCACCACCAGCCTGACATCAGGGGACTGACTGGAAGACAGGTGCCATGCCGCACCCCCACCGGTCAACATCAACAATACCACTGCCGCCACCTTTACAAGGTTTGGCCAAAAGGGATATGAACGCAGCCCTTCCTTTTGGATGCGTGCTTGGGCCTTTTTCCGTATATTGCTTTTCACCTCACCTTCTGGGGTTTCCTGCCAATTGAAGGGGGCCTGCTCCGCATATATCTGCTCCCATATCCGAGCGATCAATCGATCCTTTTCCCTGCTGGTTTTTCCTTCCCGCTGTAATTGCAGCAATTTCCTGAAATCTTCCTTGTGCATGACGATCTTCGTGCTTTTACTGGACAGTAACACCAAGTCAAAAAAATACCTGCTCTAAAAACAGACTTAACGAAAGGTTAACTTTATCGATTTAGTGGTAAAGAAAAATTAACACCAAGATATACATATGCTCTAGGTCTGCCTTGAGGGATTTCAATGCTCTTTGCAAATGTCCTTCCACTGTCCTTGGGGAAATATTTAGATTGGCGGCTATTTCCTTAGCGGTGTAGCCATGCTTTTTGTTCAGGTAAAAAACCTCCCTGCACTTGGGAGGAAGCTGCTCGATCCGCTCCTCCACTACCTTCAGTAACATCACATTATGGCCTACTTCCGGTTCATCAGTCACCACGGTATCTTCGAGTTGGACAGTGTTCCAGTCAAGATGCCATTTTTGGTTTCGAATGACATTGGCCACTTGGTATTTCACGGCCCGAAAAAAATACCCCGAGAGATGCTGAATTTCCCTTTTGGGAGCATTTTCCCACAATTGTACGAACACCTCTTGTACCACATCTTCGGCCTGCTCCCGGTCTTGGAGCATCTTAAAGGCATATTCAAACAAACGCTTCCAAAACCTATCGAACAGCTGATCAAAGGCTTCGTGATCGGCCTGTCTCACTTTTTGGTACAATTGTTCATCGCTGTGCAGCTTCATACGGGAGAATAAGTATATACCAAAACAAGTCAAACGGTTGATAAGAAGCGAAAAAACGAGGTTAAGGTTTGATTAAATTAAAGGGGAGATTTTACAATAAATAGTAGGTAAAAAGCCCTTTGATTGTCATTTACACAACTACCGACCCATGTTTTAACATGAAATTTATTTTTTCATTGACAAAATCTATCAAGATTGTTGACGAATGGCTAGTTGAATTTAATCTTTTACAATACCTTTGCCTTAATTTAAACTTAATCTAAATAAGTAAAAAAGGAAGCCGCGCAGCTGCCACTGCACGGCTTTTCAAAATACTACTTCTTAATTCTCCAATTAAAAAGCTATGCAATATAAAAAAATATTGTTGACAGGCTGTTTCTTTGCCTTTATATGCTGCTTACTACAAGCGCAACAACAGGTAAAAATCACCGGTAAAATCACCGACACATCTGGGAATCCCCTTCCGGGAGTACTCATAAAGGAAACGTCCACGGGAAAGGGAACAGTCACCAATGAAGACGGCGCATTCACTTTTCCTGGACAGCCCAACCAATCCTACATTTTTCATTTTACATTTCTGGGTTTTAAACCCCATCAAGAAACCGTTAATACTGAAAATGTTAGTCCCCACCTGGACATCGTCCTTACCGAATCAGAGCATAACCTTTCGGAAGTGACCGTCACCGGCAAGTCCATCATTCAGGAGATTGAAGAAAAGGCATTTAACGTCGATGTCATTGATGCCAAAAAACTCTACAATACTAATCTCGACCTTGGCCACGCCCTGGACAGGGTTTCTGGCATTCGTGTCAGGGAATCGGGTGGCGTAGGATCCAATATGAACCTTTCACTGAACGGTTTTACGGGCCGACAAGTAAAGGTATTCATTGACGGAATACCCATGGACAATTTCGGCTCATCCTTTCAGCTCAACAATATCCCCATCAACCTGGCCGAAAGGATCGAAGTATATAAAGGGGTGGTTCCCGTAAGCCTTGGCGCGGACGCCCTCGGTGGGGCCATTAACATCGTCACCCGAAAATCGGTCAAAAGCTATCTGGATGCCTCCTATTCCTATGGTTCCTTCAATACCCACAGGACGGCCATCAATGCCGGTTATGTGGCACCATCAGGCTTTACCATCGAGATGAATGCCTTCCAAAACTACTCGGACAATGACTATAAGGTCACCGTGGATGTGGCCGACATCAACACTGGCCAGTATTATCCCCAGCAAACCGTAAAACGCTTCAATGACCAGTACCATAATGAAACCCTGATCACCCAGGTAGGTGTCCAAAACAAATCCTACGCAGACCGACTGCTATTTGGAATTACGCTGGGCAAAATGTACAAGGAAATCCAAACTGGAGCACGGCTGGTGAGTGTCTTTGGGGACTGGCACCGCAAAGGGGACATTATCATGCCTACGCTTAAATACCAAAAAACAGACCTCTTTACCAAAGGCCTTAGCGTAACCCTGAATGCCAATTATAACTTGGGCACAGAACAAAACATCGACACGGTACACCGTAGGTACAACTGGTTTCAGCAATATCGGGAGTACGACACACCTGGAGGGGAAAGGAGTTACTCCATGTACAAATACCAAAACAACAATGCGGTAGGGTCTTTTGCGGCAGATTATAGCATCAATGAAGCACATACCCTTTCGCTAAGCAACACCTTCAACTCCTTTAGCAGACAGGGAAGCGACCCGCTTTTCCCCGACCAAGACCGCTACCAACAGCCTCGGGAGACCATGAAAAATATCCTGGGCTTGGGCTATCGCTATCAGCCAAACACCAGTACAAGCATTTCTGTTTTCGGGAAACAGTACCATCAATCCAACTACTACGCCAAGGCCTATAACCCTACTGGAAATTATGGGGATGTGGCTTATATCAATACCCGGGACAATTTCAACTATTGGGGCTACGGATTAGCGGCCACCTATTTTCTCAATCCCAATGTACAGCTAAAGGCTTCTGCCGAAAAAACCTACCGCCTGCCCGAGCCCGAAGAACTCTATGGTGACATGGTCAACCTGGAAGGAAACATCGGCCTTAAACCGGAAAGCAGCTACAACTATAACCTTGGCATATTCTACAATCACACTTGGACCATAGACCGCAGGTTGGAAATAGACGCCAATGTCCTTTACCGCGATGCCAAGGATTTTATCAGGCCGCGCCTGAACACCAACCAAGCCATGCAGGTCATGGATAATTTGGTCAATGTGACCAATTTGGGCTTCGAAATGGATGTCAGGTATTTCCATAACCGGAATTTCACTGCAGGGGCTAACCTCACGTATCAAAACCTACGGAACAACACCAAATATGACGAAGGACAAACAGTAGAAAGTGTCGTGTACAGAGACCGGGTTCCCAATATGCCCTACCTCTTTGGCAATGCCAACGCTTCCTATACCATCAATGATGTCTTGGGGGAGCAAAAAAATGTGGTGATCGGTTATAACCTGCTGTATGTCCACGCATTCTACCTCTACTGGCCCAGCTTGGGAAGCGACAAACTGGATATTCCAAAGCAAATCAGCCATGACATCAATGTCACCTATACCCTCGGCCAAAACAACCGCTTCCAATTCACTGCCGAGTGCCGAAACATCCTTGACAGTAAACTATACGACAATTTCAGCCTGCAAAAACCGGGACGAAACTTCAGTGGAAAAATCAGATACTTCATTTATTAATTACCTAAAATCATGAGAACAAGATTAAACAATTGGTTAGGAGCAGGTGCGCTAGCGGCCTTCACCCTAATGGGATGCACCAACGACGATGGACCTGACGGTCCAGGCAATGTTTCGGAAAGATTTGTCATTGCTTCCACCCCTACTACTGCTTCTGACGGGGTTGCCGATTACCTACTGACGGCAGAATCCCTTACTTCCGGCACCATCAGTACCGTGGGGAACGGGATCGAACAAGACGGTACCTACCGCTATTACATCACCATCAACAACAAGTTCTTCAGCTTGCTTTACGGCCAGGGAAATCCCGGTGCTGTGACCACCTACCAGCTGAACAACCAAGGTCAATTGGCAAAATTATCAGACTTCCAAGCGGAAACCGTCCAAGCTTTTGCCGAAATCGACGACGATCTATTGATGATGAAAATCCCTCGATCAGGTGCAGAAGATGCGACTTGGTATCAAATGGACACCGATATGCTCCAAATCACCGGCGATGGCCTGACCAATATTGTGGATGTGGCCAACAACGGTGAAAGGGCGCATTTCACTTGGCTTACACAAGTGGGAGACAAGGTATATGCCCCATATATGAGCATCAAGGGATGCTGTGACGATAATTTTGGCACCAATAATCCCGACAGTGCCTGGGTGGCCGTCTATGATTATCCTAGCATGGAGCTGGAAAAAGTCATTAAGGATGACAGGACCAGCTATATCGGCCGCTATTTCACAGAAGGGCTAACGGAAGTGGAAAACGGCGATGTCTATGCTTTCTCTTCCGGTGTCGCCACCAATAATGGAGAGGCCAGTTCTACCCTTCCTTCTGCTTTCGTAAGGATCAAAGCTGGCCAAACCGAATTTGACCAAAGCTATTACTTCAACATCGAAGAAGTAGCCGACGGCTATCACGTAACCGACAAGACCTATCTGGGTGACGGCAAATTCGTGGTAAATATGCACAATGAAAAAGGTGCATACACCACAGGAAGCCGTTTGGCCATTGTAAATGTGTACGATGAATCATTCACATGGGTAACTGGCACACCTGATCCTGAAAATGTCCTGAGGGTTACCACTAATAATTATAGCTTAATGGACGGAAATACTGCTTACATTGGCTTCACCACAGAGCAAGGTAGCTGGGTATATGAAGTGGATGCCACTTCAGCCACTGCCACACAAGGCCTGAAAGTGGAAGGCGGTACGATCACGGCCATCAGCAAACTGGATGTTGCGGAATAATTGATATGTTTAAGCTGCCAGACGACACTTCTTGTCTGGCAGCTTTTTTCTATAGCTTACCCACCATATACACCATACTTATGAAACCCTCCACCAATAACAAAAAGAAGAAAAACCGTTCGCTGTTTTATCGTATATCAGCTTGGCTTCATCTTTGGTTAGGACTGGTATCCGGTATTGTAGTAGTCATCATCAGCTTGACGGCTGCGCTGTTGACTTTTGAGGAAGAAATCAGGTTGGTATTGGAAGCCTCCCGTGAAAAAGTCACCAAGCAAGAAGGCCAGGTCCTCTTGCCCCCCTCACAACTTGCCACAGCAGTAAAGGAGAAATATGGTTGGCCGTCGGTGTATGGTGTCATGTACAGAGGTGAAGGCAGAAGTGCCATGATCCCCTATTACCGGGACCGTTCCAATTACCAACAGGCACTGGTAAACCCCTACACGGGTGAAGTCCTTCATAATCGAAAGTTAAACGATGATTTTTTCAGGTTTATGTTGATCGGCCATTATCAGCTATGGTTGCCAAGGTCAATTGGCAAACCTGTAGTAGCTTACAGTACCTTGATTTTTGTCATCACCCTGATCACTGGCCTGATCTTGTGGTGGCCAAAAAAATGGACTCGCGCAACCAAAAATGCCAGTTTCAAGGTTAAATGGCCCGCCACTCCAAAACGCTTCAATTACGACTTGCATAATGTAGTAGGCTTCTATTCACTATTGATTGCATTGGTCCTGGCCCTTACGGGAATGGTATATGGTATGCAGTGGTTCAGGGCTTCCTCCTACTGGGTGGCCTCTGGAGGGGAAACCGAAACTTTTGAACGCATGCATTCGGACACCACTTTGGTGGCAGCGGAAGATCAGATAGATGAAGATGTCCTCTTCACGAACCTGCTCCAAAGCGGCCTGGATCCAGACCAAAACCGCTTTAGTATTTTCTATCCACGGGGAGCGGCGGGAGTCTGGAACATGCAGGTAAATCCCAGTCTTATCAACACCTTCCAAAGCCGCAACCATTATTTCGAACAGGGCAGCCTGCACCTACTAAAAGAAGATCCCGCGTTTTCCACCGCCAATGGCGGAGACCAATTGATGAAGCTCAACTATGACCTTCACCTTGGGCTGATTGGGGGAATCTGGACCAAGATCATCGCTTTCTTGGCATGTCTCATATCTGCCAGCCTACCCATCACAGGGTTTATTATCTGGTGGGGCAAAGAAAAGAAAAAGCGAAAAAACAAGGCAAAATCCAAGCAAAAAGTAAAACAACAAAGGGTTCCTGTTCCAGCTTGATCCCCATATGGATGGCCAATAAAGTGACCTCCTTAAGGATATCAATCAAGTAAATCCAAAAAGCCATTTAACTATTTATTTGAACAAACTAAAAATTACGTTGAATTTTATTATATTGGTCATGAGCTTAAACCAATTTTAATGCAACGATCATGTCAAGAAATTTCAGCCTGCTTTTTTTAGTGATCATCCTGCTATCATGCAGTAAAAAGCCCACGCAACAAGAGGTACTTGAGCAAGCCAGGACCATGATGGCCAATCGTCAGGCGATATCCCATACCACCACCTATCATTGGGAAAATGCCTTAAATGAAATGGACACCTTCAACTATTCCCTTCAACTCGAAAAATATAAAAACGAACATTTTGACTATAATTATATTGCAAAGGGACATCAATCTGACATCATATATATAAGAGGCAACTATTCTAGAATCGACCATAAAGACAGCACCATTTCCTTATATACCGCAGAAGATCTCAAGACCGAGGCACATAAAGATGAAATAAGTTCCATTCGGAACACCATGGCACTTGCCTTTAATCCTATCTTACTATTACAACTGGATCAATGGTCCTATCTTAAGGACACCACTGTAAAAGGAGCCCTTTACCATGATTATTTTTTGGTCAAAATGGATACCGTTATTGATGGGAAAGAAATTTACCTCGAAAACCACCTTTTTATCAATCCCGCAACAAAAAACCCCGACTTCTTTTCTAATAGACTTTACCATAACGGCAGCAGGTCGCAGCTGATCAATGCCTATTTTTCGGATTATGATTTCCACGCTCCCGATGAAAAATTGGACTATCTTCCTCCGGCAAATTATCTCTCCCGATCCGGCAAAAATAAAAATACCGAAAAACGCATTATGCTAAAAGCTGGAGATAAGGCCCCAGGTTTTGAACTCCCTACTCTTGAAGGAAAAACCTTTACACTATCGGACATGAGAGGAAAAAAAGTTTTGCTGGACTTCTCTATGATCAATTGCGGCTGGTGTGCCATCGCACTAGAGCAGTTTACCAAACCAGAATTTAGTTTTAGGTCCAATATAAACCCCATTTACATCAACCCTGTGGACTCCAAAGAGGATGTAAAGAAGTACCAATCCCTCAACAACATCCCATTTCCAATTATCCCCGATGCTGGAGAAATAGGCAAGGCTTACGGTGTAAGTGGCTATCCCTCTTTTTTTCTGATCGATGAAAATGGCTACATCGAAAAGGCCTTTGCAGGATACGATAAGAGCATCCTATTGGGGCTTGGTCAATGATATGCTTAGTCCTCAAAAAAACTGACATGGCATTCCTTGTGGTCCACCAAAAATTCCCCAGTAGAAAAAAGCACCTTATACACACAATAAGGATTGTCAAACACACTGCTGTAACGATTATTTTTTTAATCAGTTTTTTATAGTTAATTACCGCCTATAAATAAACCTGTTTTACCCAAATTAGGTTTTTTAGACCTATATAAACATTATTCCCAGTGAAAGACCACCAACAAATCTTCCAGCAAAACAACAAAATACTGCAGACCTTGTTAAAACTCGCCAATAGCAATCGTGGTTTTATTGGAGTGATCAAGGAAGGTGGTCTCAATCTTTTGGCAGTCACCAACTTGGACGAAAACACCCTTCATCTCCATGAAGAACCACTAATTGACCTGATCAATACGGCTGAAAAAACCGGGGCAACTACCTTACCTTTCAATATCGGAAAAGTGTCTTCCCAACCGGGTATTATCGCTCCTTTTTCCACTGGCCAAAGCGGCACCAAAGGAGCCGTTTTTCTGTTGGATGTCGAAGGGGATGCAAATGACGCAGCCCCGTGGGAAGAAATAAGCATACTCACTGAGGCATTGGCAGAAAAGCACTTTTCACCGGGACCTTCACCGAATGTCCATTATGCAGAAAATCAGTTCAGAGATTTTTTCGAAAATTCCATGGGACTTATGTGCGCCCATGACCTCCAAGGAAATTTCCTCATGGCCAATAAGGCAAGTGCCCATAGTCTTGGTTATAATCAAAAAGACCTGATCGGGAAATCACTTCATGATATTATCCCAGTCCAACACCATGAATTGCTAAAACAATACCTGCAGAACATTCAACACCACGGAAAAAGCCAAGGGACCATGCGGGTGCAGCATATCAACGGGTCTGGCAGAATATGGCTATACAGTAATATTCTCCTGAAAGACCACAAAGGGGCTCCATATGTCCTCGGCAACGCGCTGGACATCACTGAGCGTTACCAACTGGAGCGGGAATACGACAGGTTGAAAGAAATGCTTGAGCAGACCAATAGTGTTGCCCGTGTGGGTGGCTGGGAAGTGGATCTAAAGGACAACACCATATTTTGGTCCAAGGTTACCCGAGAAATCCACGAAGTACCTGATGACTTTGTTCCCGATACTGCAAAGGCCATAGAATTTTATAAGGAAGGAAAACACCGTCAAGCCATCCAACAGGCATTCGAAAATGCCGTCCGCAAAAATGAACCATACGACCTGGAACTCATTTTGGTCACTGCAAACGGCAAAGAAGTATGGACACGCGCCATTGGCCAGCCGGAATCAATCAATGGTGAATGCGTTCGGATCTTTGGCACCTTTCAGGACATTACTGCACAAAAGGAGGCAGAACTGGAAATTATCAGGTCAAAAAACCTCCTTGAAGATGTCTTAAATGCCTCCTCTGAGATCAGCATCATTGCCACTGACAAAAACGGCTTGATTAGTCTTTTTAACAAAGGTGCTGAAAAAATGTTGGGCTATTCTGCAGAAGAGATGATTGGAAAACAAAGCCCGGCCATCATCCATGATCCTGAAGAAATAGCAGAAAGGGGTCAAGAGCTGAGCGATAAATATCATCAAGAAATCAGCGGGTTCGAGGTTTTTGTTTATTTACCGGAATTAAAAGGTGCTGAGGAACGTGAGTGGACCTACATCCGAAAGGACGGTCGCAAACTGTATGTTTCCCTAGCAGTGACCTCCATGCGAAATGAAGAAGGAGAAATCACCGGATACCTTGGCATGGCTACAGACATCACAGAACGGAAGCATGCAGAACAGGCACTAACCATCGAAAAGGCACGGTTAAACGCATTTGTCTCCCATGCCCCAGCTGCCGTTGCCATGTTTGATAAGGAAATCCAATATATTGCCTATAGTAACAGGTGGGTAGAGGAATATCAGCTGGAAGGGACAGACCTTTCCGGAAAATCGCATTATGAAGTGTTTGGCACCATTTCCGAGGAATGGAAAGCTATCCATGCCCGCAGCCTTAAAGGAGAAGTCATTCGCAATGAGGAAGATCGATGGCGGCCCGATGGCTGGGATCACGACCAATTCCTTCGCTGGGAAGTTCGCCCTTGGCACTACTATGATGGCAGTATAGGAGGCATTATGATGCTTACCCAGGACATCACTGAGACCTGCCTGCAAAGAGAGGAATTAAAAAAAGCAAAAATCCTTGCCGAACAGGCCAGTAAAGCCAAATCGGAATTTCTTGCCAACATGAGCCATGAAATCCGAACCCCTCTTAACGGTGTGATAGGGTTTACAGATCTGGTACTAAAAACAGACCTTTCCGACACACAGGAGCAATACCTATCTATTGTCAATCAGTCCGGCAATGCCCTGCTCAATATCATCAATGATATTTTGGACTTCTCCAAAATCGAGGCCGGTAAACTGGAACTGGATATTGATAGGTGTGACTTGTACGAACTCACCGAACAGGCCAGTGACATCATCACGTATGAGGTACACAAAAAGGGACTGGAGATGTTATTGAATATCCATCCCGATACACCTAGATATATATGGACTGACAGCGTGCGGTTAAAACAAATATTGGTAAACTTACTTGGAAATGCCTCCAAGTTTACCGAAACCGGCGAAATAGAACTGCAGCTCCATCCTGCTTCCCAAATAAATGAGGAAAATGAAATCACACTACGTTTTGCTGTAAGGGATACGGGAATAGGGATCAAAGAGGAAAAACAGCAAAAAATATTTGAAGCCTTTTCACAAGAGGATATAAGCACTACCAAAAAATACGGAGGTACCGGCCTCGGCCTGACCATTTCCAATAGCCTCCTCTTGATGATGGACAGTGGACTGAAGCTCAAAAGCAGGGTAGGCGAAGGGAGTACATTCTACTTTGACCTGACGGTCAAATCAGAACAGGAAGAATCCGACCATATGGATGAAAATATTGATATCCAAAAGGTCCTTATCGTAGATGACAACGATAACAACAGGATGATACTGGAGCGGATGCTGTCCCTACGGGGAATCGAATCGATCCAAGCAAAAAATGGATTTGAAGCACTACAGAAATTGGTAGAAGAAGGCAGGTTTGATGTGATCCTGATGGATTATCACATGCCCTATATGAACGGTATAGAAACCATACGCAAAATCCGCGAAATTGTCGAACACCAACCCATTATCTTTTTGCACAGTTCTTCAGATGACGACACAATCCTCAAAGCCTGCAAGGAACTGGGGGGACGCAAAAAACTAATCAAGCCCATCAAGCTGCAAGAAATGTACAATGCATTGCTCACCATTAACAAAAAGCAGGATCATCAAAAAGCAACCCAAACAACTTTTAGCGAAAACCACTTCCCTGAAGACACCACCGTCCTCCTTGTAGAAGACAATAGTATCAACATGCTTTTGGCCAAAACAGTCATCCATAACCTCTCACCTACCACCAGAATCCTAGAGGCCACAAATGGATTAGAAGCGCTTGCAGTGATGGAAACTGAAATTCCAGCAGTAGTTTTTATGGATGTCCAAATGCCCGAGATGAACGGTTATGAAGCAACGCAAGCCATTCGAGATAAATACAATAAACATAATATCCTGATCATTGCCCTGACTGCCGGAAATGTAAAGGGCGAAAAAGAAAAGTGCCTACAAGCTGGCATGAATGATTTTATCGCCAAGCCATTCGTGGAAGCTGATGTCATTAATTTGCTAAAAAAGTGGAATATCAACAAGGGAAATGATGAGCTCGCCACCACCAATACAAATGCTCATGGCGATCCCCAAAAACAGTTTGATCTTGAAAAATTCCAAGCCGTACTAGGTTTTCCTGATTTGGAAAGTGAAATGTTCCAGGTGATTCTAAAATCGGGCTTGAAGGAATTGGGAAAATCTAAAATTCAGCTGGAGGAAATCCTTTCTTCAAAGGGAGAGGGCCTTTCCATTGCTGCCCACAAACTCTACAGTACCGCCAGTGCCATGTACCTGACCCCGCTAGCCCAACTCAGCTCCAAAATGGAGACCCGAAAGGACTTTGATTTTGCTGATCCAAGCCTTGAAAATGAAATAATGATTATTCTAGCGGAAATCGACAATGCTAGCATATTGATTGATGAGGTTATTAAATAATAAACCCGCACTTTAGGTAAGGGCAAGTGACACCCGAGCCGCTGCACGATGTACTGGTTTGAATATTTATAATTTCTTCGAACGAACATCGGAAAAGCTGAAAGCAAAACCATAAGGGCGATCTGAAGATGCAGGGCAAACGCATTTAGTGTTTTGAAGGGGAAAAATTTTTGTGTAAGCATGACTATCATCCGTGCCGCTGGCACTCCTTCGAAGGGTTGAGGTGAGCTTAAGCTCCTGCGGATGAATCCGCAGGTTACTAAATTTATCGTGCCACTGGCACTTTGCCCCGGTTTGTACATTGGAAACTTCAGTAGCCTATCTTGCCGAATGGCTGGATAGACTGAAGAAATGATCAGTTGATTTGGAACCTAAAAACCGTCGCAGCTATCTGCTCATGAATAGTGTGGCTTGGTTGAGGTCAAACCCTGAATTTGCGTTAGCAACCAAGCGTCCTGCCTCATCCGCCTTAGGCGGAGGGGCATTTTTGGTGCAGGTGGTCACCTGCACCAAAAATGATTACACACAAAAGGTCAAGTTCCATAGGAATGGCAGGTATAAATGCAAATAGGAATATTATTATTAAATCAAATGGAACACCTTAAACATTTTGCTTAAACGACAAACACCTCTCTACTCATCACTATCTATCCAGAAAAACCTGCTTGTTTTTACCGTCCATAAAAAAAAATTTTTTCTAATTTTTTCCACTGAGCAAATCAAATATTCGTTTAAAACCATCCTCCGTTACTATCACTTTTTTTTCAGACTTAACCAGAAGCACAACAACCTATTTTACAGAAAGTTATAAACGCCTAAAATCTACTTTTTTTACCCTCTCACTTCTACTTAAACAAGTGATTAATCCATAGTTTGCTTATAAAATACACCCAAATAAGCTATTTCTGTTTTGTCATAATGGCAAAATCCGGTGTGACATTTTCATAAAACATGTGTCCTAATGATAAAGACAGAAAAGACAAACCATTTAAACCAATTAGTCATGAGCAACCTTGTTAGTCGAAATTTCACCAATCCGCAGGAACGGTTCTATACCACTGACCCAGCACAAAACTTAAAATCGTTTATTGAAAAGGGTGATCTACATTTCCTTTCAGAATTCAATGGGATATTTCCGAATTTCATTTCAAAAGTAAAAAGCGCCAGTTCCAAGCTAAATGCCATGGACATTAAATTTTGTGTGCTATTGAAAATGGGATTTTCCACCAAGGAAATCGCAAGCGTTACCAAAAGTACGATCCGCGCAGTACAGTCAAGAAAATACCGGATCAGAAAACGTCTTGGCGTCCCCAAAGACGAGGACCTTAACCTCTTCATGGTTACCTTTTCATAATGGCCAAAAATCCCATGTAAGTATGGTAACCTGAAGCACTACACGATTATTCTAATGATGACGGAAATACATTATTATATTTTCCGCCATTTTTAGGGATGGTACTCAATCCACCTGTTCCCCAAATCGTTTCCAGCCGTTACCCTACAACAAAAGGACACTATTCATAAATATTATTTCATCAACCTTGCCTATTGCATAGTAAATTAGAACAACATTATTTACCATGATATTAATCGAAAAAGGTAAAGACAATATATCAATAAGTAAATCACATGGCTTTACTACCAAAACACCCATAAAATCTAGTAAGTTTATGAATGATATCAAGGCTTTTTTATTGAACACCTATCCAGGACACGACAGAAAACATCCGTCTGTTTTGAGGCCTGTACCTTGGCTTGGCAATTACAGGGCATTGTTTTAGAATATCTTAGGGAAGTTTATATGACTATCTCAAAAAACAAAGAGGATAAGGAATTAAATTACTCAAGTCTGGACGATATCCAGCTGATAGAGCTAATCATCAAAAACAATGACTCTAAGTTATTTGGGACCCTGTACGATAGGTATTCCAATATAGTTTATAACAAATGCCTGAGTTTTGTAAAGAGCAAGGACGAAGCCCAGGATTTGACACATGATATATTTATCAAGCTCTTTTTCAATCTCAAAAAATTTAAGGGAGAAGCCAAATTTTCCAGTTGGCTATATTCCTTTACCTATAATTTCTGTGTAAACTACGTTCAGCGAAAATACCAGAAAAAAAAGGAAACGTTCCAGAGTTTGGATGACTTACAAAATCACCCCTATGATGAAATCGATGATAGTGAAATCTATAAAATGCAGGCCGAACGCCTACAAAAATCTCTCAAGTCCCTTGATCCCAATGATAAAATGGTCTTGTTGATGAAATACATGGATGGAATGTCCTTGAAAGAAATCCAACACGCCATAGGAGTGGGGGAGTCAGCGGTGAAAATGAGAATTAATCGTGCAAAACAGCGATTATTGGATATTTATAAAAATATTGACTGATGAATAATCCTTTTCAAGAAATAATCAGTGACGAGAAATTACCAGAATATATCCGGCAAAAGGTAATTGACGACATCAATTTGATAAAATTATCGATTGATATGGCGGACCTTTTCATGGTAAAGAGCCCTAATGTATTGGGAACTTTATTTGATGATAAAGATGATAAAAATGAAAATCCTGAGTTTTAAAATTACTACTACTATGAAAGATGTATTTACCCATACTGATTGGAGCTTATACTTAGTGGACAACACACTTAAACAAATCAGTGACCTGTTACCAAGACTGGTCGTATTCATTGTACTGCTGATAGCAGCTTGGCTGATCATGCGCGGGCTCCTTTTTTTAATCAAAAAACTGCTTAAACTGTCAAGGATCGACGAACTGGCACATAACTTAAGTGAAAGTGAATTGTTTAACCACATCAATATAAAACCTACCGCTATTATACTGGCTTTTGCGAGGTTCTTCTTCATACTCTTGATCGTAATTTTCAGTGCTGACTTCTTACAGCTCCACGCTGTTTCTGACGAAATCAGTAAATTCCTGGGGTATATTCCTCAAGTGTTCGTGGCCATGGTACTTTTTGCACTGGGCGTGTACTTGTCCATTGTGGTCAAAAAATTCATCAGAGGACTCCTTAAGTCCTTTGGTTCGTCGGGGGCCTCCGTGATATCCAATATTGTCAGCTATATAATCCTGATCATAGTTGGAATTACAGCCATGAGCCAAGCGGGGATCAATACCCAAGTCATCACCGATAACCTTTCGCTGGTACTCGGGGCATTTTTGGCCTGTTTTGCCATCGCCATTGGACTGGGATCCAGGGATATAGTACAAAGAATACTGTACAGTTTTTATTCAAAAAAGAACTACCAAATAGGCCAACACATTAGATTTGATGATATCGAAGGTCAAATCCTCGCCATTGACAATATATCCATCACGCTTAAAACCGAAAGTGGAAGGATGATCGTCCCCATTAAGGATTTGGTGGACACCAAAGTGAAAATACTGAACAATAATTGAGATAAAAACATAGGGGCTTTCCCAATTTAAATCTCGGGAGAGCTTCCTTTCTGATTGGCCTTTCAGAGGGCAGGTGAGTTTTAGGAAACCGAAATAATCCTTCCTCATTTCGTTTAGACTCGTTGTGCCGACAGCTATGCTGCGGAACCACTGATGTCAAATCAACGCTTAAATGACGGGTAAGGCCGTAATGGATTTTTGACAAGATCAAGGAAAAAAACGACCTTATCCATGAAAAGTCGGCTATGAAGTATCTCCAATTCTTCACCATAGGCCTATGCGCATCCTGCCTTAGACATCAAAGCTTGGTAACAGCTACGGCCAAAAGTCCTCTGCAATGTCCCAAAGGAGGCACATTGCAGAGGATCAATTGAACTCTTAAAAGTCCGCTTGGGCAGATTAGGCCATGCACAGGTCACTGTGATAAAATAAATCTTCTTCTTACTCTTCTACGACCCAGTAATTCAAATAACCGGAGGGCGTCTCCAACACCACTTTCAGCAACTTGGAGTCTAGCCCATCCAGCAAGACCGTTGCCGCTTCATCATCGAGATTTACTTCGCCAAAATCCCAGTAGTTGTCAAGGCCACCATTTTGGAAATTATTGGAAGGGGCAATCCACACCCGGCCTCTCTCACCTTTTGCAAAAGCTTTCCATCCCAGCTTCAGGCTTTCCCTTACACGGTCCACCTCAAAATCTGCTGCCGATACATGGCCTACGAAAGAAACACCGTCCAATTCCATCGCTTGATTCTTGGGAAGCGAGAGGCCCAAATGATGGGCTAAAGAAGGAAATATATCCACCATCTCCTGTTCATTGTCCATAAAGTACCCGTTGAGATTATCGGCGTTGGTCGCGATCCAAATTTTGCGTTCACGTTCACTCTGACCGCCGTGGCCATATCCATCCACCGTGCGGCCATGGTCTGTAGTGACCACCAGCATCCAGTCTTCCTCAAAATTGGCTTCTCTGTACTTTATGGCCTCCCAGATCCTTCCAATCTGAACATCAGCCTTCTTTACACCATCTATCATTTCGGGGCTATTGCCGTACTTGTGCCCCATATCATCCGAGTACTCCAGGTACACCCAAGCCAAATCTGGTCCTTCTTTTCTGACATGGGCAGCCGCCTCCTTGGATACTGCCTCATCAATCAGGTGTATAAACTCCCGCTGCTCATCGTGCGGGAAGTGAAGCGTGTCGATTTCCATTCCATCATAGTAGTAATCAAAGGAAAAATGCCCCGTGGCAGGTAAATTGGCACCGACAAGCTTTGTCCGATTATCCAGCCACGTAGAATATATGGCTGTTTTCTTGGATGGAAATACCGTCTTAAACGCCTTAAAGATGGTGGGGTAATAGTAATTGGGCTGTTTAATGGAATTGCCCCAGACATTGTGCTTATTGGCCCACGTGCCTGTCAGCAGGGAATTGTAACCTACCGCAGAAATAGTAGGTGTCTCACTGTAGGTCTCGGGATCCCCGCCCATGATGGCCATGGTAAATCCCCCTTCAGCAGCTACCGCATCGATATTGGGCGTATCCACCGTATCGACCACATCTTTAGGGATGCCGTCCACAATGACAAAAAGTGCCTTTTTTGTCTTTTCTTGGCCCCATGATTGCCCAAGTACAAAAACCAGAAGCGATACTATCATTATTTTTTTCATCATTTAGATTGTTGTTTTAATTAACATAAGTTGATTCCCTTTCCTCCCAACAGTTGGTTAAGGTGCCCCATTTGGCAGATAACATTAATTGGCCGGCACTAAGGAAAGGGTGCAGGGCCTGGAAGCTCATTTGCACTGTCCGCTGGCCCGATTACCTTTCTACTTGGGTCTTCGACACCTGTTATTTTTTTTCACCCCACTTACTCCCAACCAAAGATTTGTTCCAAATTGGGGTTAAGGGTCACTTGCTGAATGGGGATAGGGCGGTAGTAGTATTTAGGCTCTTCAAAATTCCTCACCCTAGTATCAGTGATCATATTGCCTCCAGCTTCACCATTGGCCAGGTACACGTCCACATTCTCGCCGATTAGTCCGGCTTTATAATAAATCAGAAATTCTCCCAAGCTATTTTTCTCCTTGGCATCCCCAGTAGGAATATCAGAATCCTTACTTATCAAAATCACGTCTTCCACATCATCGCCCGTAAGGTCATACTTGCCCAGGCCTGGAAAATACATTCCTTCAGGGATTTTTTCCAGTAGCTCCCCTGCATGCCAACGCATCAAGTCATCATAACGGTAACCTTCAAGTGCCATTTCCACTCTTCTTTCCCTACGAATTTCCAACAATACCCCTTGATTACTCCCGCTTACATTTGGGTATTTTTGTGATAAAAAGGCATCAGGTGCAGCATTGGCCATAGCTAAATCCAAAGCAGGCATTCCTACACGAGTCCTTAACAAATTGACGGAAGCATCTAGGTCCGCTTGGGTAAGTTCATTGAGTTCGGCTTTGGCCTCAGCAAAAGTCAGCAATACTTCTGCATAGCGATAAACAGGAAAATCCACGCTCGCCACTTCCACGTTATCGATGGTATTGGCATAGCCTTTTAGCTGGTGATATCCCGTGAAATTCTTGTTCAGTGATTGGATATAGGAGGTAGCATTGGGCTCCCTGACCCACCCAGGATAGGCTATAGTCTGCATTAATCGTGGATCTCTGTTTTCAAATTCTTTCACAAAACCAAGCTGCTCATGTCCGGTCATGTTGGTGTAACTGCTACCATCTGCCATCAGGTAGCTCATGACCAAGTCCCTTGAGGGAGACTGCTCATAATCCCCAAAGACCGTATAGTTAATATCACTACTCCGGTCTTTATTGACATCATAGGGGTTTGGAAGAATCACCTCGGGATTTCCCGTTAAGTCTTGGCTGGAAAACAGCGCCGCATAATCCCTACCTGGGTTTCCTGTGGAGTAAATTGAAAAGTGGCCAGCATCCATGATCTCTTTGGCCAAATCCCTTGCTATCTCCAAAAACTCCAATGATGATGCTGCTAGGCCAAGCTCGCCATGATACTTCCTGTAGGTGCCTTCATAAAGTGCCACACGGGCAAAAAAGGTTTTTACTGCCCATACATCTGGCGTCCCTTTGGGCACAGAAGACCGTACATTTTCTGCTGCAAACTCCAAATCTGCCATCATGTTTCGCACCACCATATCCCTTGGATCCCTAGGCTTATAGAGCTGCTCATCGTCCGGATTCAGCGTGTTTTCATACCAAGGCACATCGGAATAGCGCTTCACTTTTCCAAAATAAAACACTGCCCTATAGTACCGTGCCAATCCAGCAAAATGGTTTTTGGCCTCTTCAGATGCGTCAGCGCGCTGATAATTATCCAGAAAATAATTAATATCCCGCAGCCTTCCCCAGCTCCACCCACCGGTAATGGTCTGCGAACTTGGGTCACCTGTCATCATTGTCTTGACTTCCACGGCACCGGTAGTCGCCATGTTATCCGTACTTTGGTCTGCATGGTATGCTCCACTGGCACTTTGCAGTGACAATAATCCGTTTACATAGAGCTGCAAATCTTCTTCTGTCTTGAAGAACTCCTCAGGTGCCACGGAGGTTTGTGGGTACCTGTCCAAAAACTCCTCATCACAGGCGCTCAAAGAAAGCATCGCTAAGGCACCTAATAAAATTATATGTCTTTTCATGGTATTATCAATGTCTATTTTTACAAATCAATATTCACCCCAAAAGCGAGCTTACGCTGAAATGGATATGCCCAACCATAGCCATCATTCACCGCTTCTGGATCCACAAATTTCTTGATAGAGGAAAATTCATAAAGATTTTCTCCCGTCACAAAAACCCTTAAACGGCTGACCTTTATCTTATCCGTGATAGACCGGGGAAGGCTGTATCCTATCGTAATGTTCTTTACCCTGAGATAAGCGGCATTTTGCAAGTACTTGGTCTGGGAAATATCCAAGCCCCCGCCATAATTATTATCGGCCATCCAAGATTGTAGTACGGGAAATTCCGAGTCCAAATTGGCCTCCGCCAGTCCAGCATCAATATAGGACTGGGAGTGCTGTGCCATCAATGCCTCGTCATCTGCTGTTGCCCTATAAAAGTCCAAGTTCCAAGGGTAAATATTCGCATATGGCTGCTGATACGGCCCCCAGTACAGGTAATGCCGCGGGTAATAATCTTTTTTACCCACACCCTGCAAGAACATCGAAAAGTCAAAACCATTCCAGGCCAAGTTCATATTCAGCCCATACCGGTACCTCGCAGTTGTATTACCAATGATACTTAAATCTTTCGGATCGCCAGTGGTCAAGCCCTGCTCAATTTTACCGTCTTCGTTCTGGTCAATGTACTTCGGCCAGCCGGGCACAATATCCAATGCACCCCAAGGAATAATCGCCGTCTGGTCCAAGGCGGCTATTTCATCTTCACTCTGGAAAAAACCATCATTGGTCAACCCCCATATCTCTCCTAGCTCCTGGCCTTCCCGATAGGTCGACAACAAACCATTTTCATTTTCAAACTTGATGATGTGGGACCGTGAATCCGAAAGCATCCCTTTGACATCAAAGGTCACTGGATTGGACATGTCTCCAAAACTGGTCCTGTAAGAAAGAGACAACTCATAGCCTTTGGTACGCAGATCGGCAGCATTTTGCTGGGGTGGACTGGTACCCAACACGCCCGGAAGCTCTACAGGATCAGTCAGCATACCTTTCGTGTCCCTGACAAAATAGTCAAATGCCGCCGTCAATTTATCATTGAACATCCCTATGTCCGCTCCTATGTTTTTGGTCACTATTCTTTCCCAAGTATAATTATTGGGATCCACCGCCAAAGCTGGCGATGAAGTGATCACCGTCTGGCGATTTCCATCTATCAAATAAGATGACAGGTCTGTGGGAAGGGATTGAATATATCCAAAGTTAGCCACATCCTGATTGCCAAGGCTACCATATGACGCCCTTAACTTAAAGGTCGGAATAGTGTTTTGTAACCCTCCAAAGAAGCGCTCCTCGCTCATCACCCAAGCACCAGAGATGGACGGGAAAAAACCCCAGCGATCATTGACAGGAAACCTAGAAGAACCATCGTAGCGTCCATTCATCTCAAGGATATAACGGTCCTTAAACGTATAGTTTATCCTACCGAAGGCACTTCGGGTAGCATAGGTACTATAACTTGGCGTAATGAACGCATCACCTGAAGTCAAGCCTATATAAGGAAGGGATGAAGAAATCAGCACCCTTTTCTCCGATTCCACAGAAGAATACTCATAGTTTTCCTGATTATAGCCCAACAAGATCCCAAAATCATGATCACCAAAAGATGTTGAATAATTACCAAACAGATCAAAAATGGTATTGATAAGCGTCCCGTTTCGTTCTACTACCGAGCCGTCTCCCCCCTCTGTCCGAATGTCATCAGGCCCATAACCAATATCAAATTTCCGTGTATCATAATGATACTTCCATTGCTCCCTTTTGAAGCTGCCTCGTCCGGTTACGGTAAGATCGCCATCAAGGAAGCTACCCGTTGCACTTAGGATATCTTGAAAACCTATGCGGTCATCCTGATTTCTTCCACCATCTGTCAGCTCTGCGGCCAATCTACCTGCATCCGTATTGGCCCAGCTGCCATCAGGATTGACGGCCACCTGCGTCGGCTGCAAATAGTAAATATCAGTAATGCTACTGGTAGGCTCCGCTTGCTTGGTCTGGTAAACATTCAAGTTATTATCTATTTTGAGCCACTTTAGCGGGTTAACAGTGATTCTGGCCCTAATAGAGTACCTGTCCCAGTAATCCGGTGCCAGTTTATTCATCCCGTTTTCCTTATTATAGTCTGCTGACAAGTAATACCCTATCGCCTTCTCTCCCCCACTGCTGCCACTGATGGACAGGCTATGATTTGTAGAAAAACTGGCTGAATTAAAAAAGTACCCGTACCAATCATTACTGCCCATATAGGCCCATCGTGTAGGATCATTGGGGTCCAGTCGGACATCTTCTACGGAAGGGTTTTCAGAACGCTCCTTTGCCCATTGATAGTGCTCATCAGAGTAATTCACATAATCCCAAGGGGTATTGTTAGTAGAAGTTTCCAAGACCCTTGAGTATATATAGGGATCTGTAATGGGGTCGGGAAGTACCGTGGGCTTTCCCCAAGAAAAGTAGTTGTTATAGGTAATGCGTTGCTTCCCTTCTTTACCGGTCTTAGTGGTGACCAGCACCACACCAAATGCTGCTCTCGCGCCGTAAATCGCAGCTGAAGCAGCATCACGAAGTACAGAGTAGGATTCGATATCCGAAGGATTCAGCCTCAACAGGTCATCATAAGTCCCCGCTACCCCATCAATAACGATCAATGGACCACCCCCATTAATAGACGTAAATCCCCTGATATTAATATCAGGAACAGTACCGGGTTTGCCTCCTCTGTAGGTGATATTTAGCCCTGGACTTGCTCCCTGAAGCCCTTGCATCACATTGGCGACCGGTCTATTGACAATATCCTCGCCTGAAATCTGGTCAACGGCTCCTGTCACATTGATCTTCTTCTGGGTACCGTAGCCCACTACCACCACTTGATCAAGCAGTGTTTCTTCCTCTTCCATAACCACGTCAATCACCGTCCGTCCATCTACCGGCACCTCAGCCTTGGCGTAACCAATAAACGAAAAAACCAAGGTTCCACTTTCGGGTGCGCTAAGGGAATACTTGCCCTCAATATCGGTCACCGTTCCGATTTGTGTTCCTTTTACCAACACTGAAATACCAGGAACAGTCATACCGTTTCCTGCATCAGTAACTGTTCCCTTCACGTTCACTTGCGCAAAGGCCATCTCCTGGAAGCACAAGAAGACAATAACCATTGTCCCCAATCTCCTTCCAAACCTTCCGAATACGGAGTAGTCGTGTAAATTCTGTTTCATAAAATAATTTTTTAACGGGTGTTTTTTACGGAATATTCCATGCCAACAAGACTTAAAACGATTCAATATTTTTATTGAACATTCATTCAATATTAAATATTGAAAATAACAATTCAAAAGAAAACAATATCTTTTTTGTTGCGATTTATAGATATTTAACGTTAAAATAACACTGAAAATCAAAACTTCACGAAAACGAAATTATTGGATAACAAACCTTAAAAAGGACATTATGGCGAAAAGTTCAGATTATTTATAACGAGGGTTGCCGCAGATGATAGGCTTCTATTGGCAGCTTGCTTGAGCACACACTTTTATTCATTGTTTTTAAAACCCGGAACGTACATTAGCCTACCTATCCAGATCCCAGATGCATCAACCGGGGTTAAAAAAGTCTCCAAAAATCCATAAAGAGACAGGTAGGCGCCTATATACCCAATGGGAAAAATGTCAGCAAAATATACTGAACATTCAATCAAAATCATATCTTGCGACCAAACCGAACCATCAAAGCGCAAACGGGGAATATTAGTATATTTAGCATGAAAAAGAAAATTTCGGAAATTAGGAAGAAGGAAATTGTGGAAGGATTCTATTCCTTGGCCAAGGAAAACGGTCTTGAGAACACCTCAATCGCTAAAATCGGAAAACACCTGAACATACCTCCAAGTTTGGTCATGCATTATTTCCCTACCAAAGACATCCTCATTTCCCATCTAATCGATTACATCCTTGACCAGTACCTCAAGATTTACGAGCCTGCCATTCGTGAATTAAAAGAAAAGGAACATGCAGATCCCAAAACTTTCATAGACAAGCTTTTTTCCAGGGATTGGAACCTGCTATTTGATGATGGTGTCTTTTACAGCTGCTTTGCCCTAATCTTTAGAAACGACAAAATCAAAAAGGAATACAGAAGACTACATGATCGGCTACGGGAGTTCCTGAAAGAGATCCTAGACAAGGACGAAACGCTCAAAGGAGCCAACACCCTAGTGCTTGCCGAACAGATTTTTGTAGTCGTAGAAGGTGCATATTATTACCTTTCCATGATTGATAATGATGAAGTTTACGACCAGAAAGTTATTTTTTACAAAGAACAAGTTTATGACTTATTGCGCAGAAATGAAGACCTGAATTTATAAATGGCCATTATAGCAATGATGGCCCATACACCATTTACCAAAATATTGGCTCGGTCTGTCAAATGTACCGCATGCACCACCAAGCAGATGGCTCCACCCAAATTCATCAAATGATAAGTAATGGCCTCCTGCCTAAGCCATCCTTTGGAGAGCATAAAGTAAGAAACAATGTACAACACCGCTCCCAACCAACCGAAAATCTCAAATACCATAACACTATGCTTTGGTCCAACGTCTAACAGCACAGCACCTCTGCCTGCACCCCTATATTATTAAAAACTATTCACAAATCACCATACATCTTATATCGATGACAAAAACTCTTTTGTAACTTTATACAAACATCCACCAACCACCTACCCTACATTAACCATGACCAAGCACAACAGCATTTCCGAAAGGGCACTTAAAGCAGCCCAAAGTAGTATGAGGGCCGACTTGGAAGTTTACTTTGAAGCCTTGGATAACCTCTACGACCCGGCTGAAAATCCCCTAGGCACCTTCCCCTTAAATATGGCGGAAAATGTCTTGGGATGGCACCTGCTAAAGGATAACATCCAAACCATCCAAGAAACCGTAAAAATCCCCGACTGGGCTTCTAAATACGGTAACACCCTGGGCGTGGATACTTTCCGGGAAACTGTCGCCCAATTTCTCTCTGAATTCCTTATTGGCTGCCCCGTGAGCAAAGACCATTTGGCTTTTTCTTCTGGCCTGACTTCAGCCATTGACCTCACTGCCTTTTTGCTTGCCGATCAGGGCGACACAGCTGTTTTTCCCGCTCCTGCATACCCCGTCTATAAAAACGACATTGGCGCCATACCGGGCCTCAAGCGCTTTGACCTGCATACCCACCATGCTATTGACGAACTGAAAAACGGCATTCCCCTCACTATAAAACATTTGGATGAAACCCTTCACAGGCTTACTGAAGCTGGAGAAGTATTCAAAATTTTGGTACTGACCAGTCCTGACAATCCTACAGGAGCTGTTTATTCGCATAAGCAACTTCTCGAAATCACAGCTTGGTGTATCGATCACAAGATCCACCTTATCGTCAATGAAATTTACGGGCTTTCACTCATTGACACCACTCACCCGGCCATAGCCGGTGATTACAAAAACCCGGAACCTTTTAGTTCGTTTGGAAAGATCATGGCCAAACACCAAAGCCCTTATCTCCACCTTTGGTATTCATTCTCCAAGGATTTTGGCATTTCTGGTTTCCGGGTAGGCCTGGTCCATTCCCATAATGAGGCCTTCCTAAAAGCCTATGCCAACACCAATCTCACCCACTCGGTCTCCAACCACACCCAGTGGCTCCTACAATGCCTGTTGGAAGACCGAAAATTCATTGGAAATTATATTGCGCACTACCAAAAAGAGCTGACCGATTGCTACGTAATGGTCGTCGCATCACTAAAAAAACTCCAAATCCCTTATGTCCCTTCACGCGGAAGTCTCTTCGTCTGGATTGACCTGTCTGCATGGCTTGCAGAAAACACCGATGAAGGCCAAAAGGCCCTGTGGATGGATATTTATCAATCTACCGGGGTTCTCCTGACGCCAGGTGAAGGCTTTGGGCACCTCCAAAAGGGACATTTCAGATTGGTCATCTCCTCCCACACCAAAGCAGCCCTGCAGGTAGCCATCCAACGACTGGAAGACTATCTCAAACATAATTAAGTGAGGTCAGGCCGAGCGGACTTGTCTATCCTCCAGAGGATGGGATAATTTTAGAAAATCGAAATATGAGGTTACTAAGGATTGATCCAAAACCCTTCATTGGTGACGGGCTTTATTTCGTCTTCCGCATCAAGATAAATCTTTCTGGAAAGCGTTAGCTCTTTCAGCAAATCTCCATTCAGCTTTAAGCCCTTCTCATCGGCAGAAGACCATTGACTCACGTGGCGTTTCAGTCCAGGACTGCCCCATCCTTCTGCAAAATAATGCAGTGTCGGTTCTTTCAGGCCTAGTTGGTCAATCCAGCGATAGAGGGCATTCATGGCCGCATTGCCTCGCTTGCTTTTTGCCGCTTCCTTGAACTGATCGAAGAAGTAAGGCTCAGAGCGCAGGTACTGTTGCTTTTTCTCATGATACCGCTTGATCAGACGAGGCACCCATTTCACCAACAGATAAAGCAATAAGGCCACCAAGACAATCATGGCCGCCAACTTCTCTGGGCTTAGCCCCAGAAAGGTCAATGGGGCTTTCTCTTCTGCCACAGCGGCTTCTGTTTTTTGGACGGTAAGCAGCGAATCCTTCAAGGTCTCCAACATCCCCAAATCGGGATTGGGGTTTACATTGACTTTTACACTTGGGAGTGTGCGTTTATAGAGTTGCTGTTGGTAGGGGTTCCACCAAGTAAATACCATCTCGGGGATCTCTACTGCCCCTTCCTTCTCAAAAAGGTAGCGCGTCACCTCTGTCCGTACTGCACCGATGGCCGTTTTGGTACGGATATTTTGAATATCACTTCGACCGGGATACTGGCTGACACCCGGCAGGCTGTCCCATGCTATAGGAGGGATCAGCTGCGGCACGGTGTTGTCCGCATTCCTGATGATCTTCCGCTGGATGACATCACCGACCTTGACGTCCTTCAAGCTGCCACTCCATTCCTGCCGCACACTAAAGCTACTCGAGACTAGCCAACTGTTGATATTAAATCCGGGAGGAATCGGCCGGACCTTGATCACCCGTGCCTTGGTCGTTATGGTGTGGGGCTTTCCCTTGTAGTCTCCATCTTCCGGTGATTCTACTTCTATTTCTACGGCAGGAAATTGCACATCCTTATTGGCAAAGGGAAAAACATTGTAGATCATTTCTACCCCGGGGTAGGTTTTTCCATTTTTGGAAGTGCTGGTGCTGACATTACGAAAGAAAACGGTATAGGCGCCGTTCACTTTTATATTGCCCGGGTCCACGCCTTTGGTAAACCAGGTGGACGTGTAAACGCGAACAGTAACCTGCACGGGCTCTCCCACATATGCTGTGCTCTTATTCAGCTGCACTTCACTCCAGAGGGTCTGTCCTGAAACAGGAAGCAACACACAACAAAATGCCAGTACACACAAGCATCCTGCACGCCAATAGTTATCGGCCTGTCTCTCCCAGTCAAGGAACTTTGCAAGCCTCCCCAAGCCACTCTTACGGGTTGCGTTCATGTATAGGCTACCAGCTTTTCTCATTGGGATCAGGTTTCATTTTTTTGCGTTTCACCTCGAATTCAAATTTCTTTTGTAAAAACCGAGCCGGATCATCATCAATTTTACGCAGCAGGACTTCTTGGTTATCATCGGACTTGCCGGCCATCTTCAAATCATCAGGAACTTCGTCCAGCTCCTTGGCGGTTCTGGTACCCGTAGTGGCGGTCTCCGACAAGCGTTCTTTCTCCATGTCCTTTTTCGTTGCTTCCTGTCCTCCTCCACTGAGGTCCTCCATGCTTTTGTTTTGTCTGGTTTTGGCAGGGCCGTTTTCCGCCTGCTCCTCTGCTTGGGAAGGATCGATTTTACCTCCGCCAGAAAGCACCTTGTCCAGTTGCATTTTACTGTCTTGGGCCACTTTTAACCCAGGATCTTGGGAAGCTGCCACCCCGAATGCCATCTGGGCCGCTGCATAATCACCGTTTTTGAAATAGGCCAATCCCAAGTTATACGCACCTATGGCACTGGTATCTTGGCTGAAGGCCTGAATCGCTTCCTCATAATCTCCTGCTTTGTAAAATGCCACGCCTTTGCGGAGGGGATTGTCATATAATTTTGCCGCCGCCTCAAAATCTCCCGCATTGCTTTTTTTCTGAGCCTGGTAATCCCTGGTGTACCATAGATCGGCAAAGTGCTCCACGGGCTGTTTTTGGCCACAGGAGCTGAGCATTACCGCCAAGCCAAACACTACCCAGCCCCTACGAAACCACATCAACAAAATGAGTGCAGCTGGAATGACCAACAACAAGCCGACATCCCTCCACTCGTCCTTCTTTTCCTCTGGTTGTTCTGTGAATTTCAGGTTTTCACGGACATCTTTGGCAATCAATTCCACATCACTGTTATCCAAAGTCAGGGAATGTACCGCACTGTTTTCGAGGGAATTGATCTGTCCAAGTACTGCGGAATTCAATGATGAATGCACGGGATTGCCGTCGGTCTTTAACACACCTTTTCCTGAAAATGCGGGCACATCACTTCCCGAAGGAGTATTCACCGGCATGATTGCCAGTTTACGGTTTCCTGCACCTACAAATTCCTGCACCAGGTCAAAATCTTCCCCTTCAAAATCATCCGAAAACAACAGCACTGTACCAGGGGCCGAGGTCACACTCATTAGACTATCGGCCAACACCAATGCGCTAGAGAGATCGGATCCCCTGAAAGGCATCACCTTGGGAGATAGTGTTTCGATATGGCTTTTGATGATTTTGTAATCCCGGGTCAGTGGCACTATGGTGTGTGCCGTTCCTGCATAGCCCACCAGTGCCACACGTGCTCCCGGTCCCGCATCCAAGAAATCTGTTATTTTAAATTTTGCCCGCTCTAGACGGCTGGGCTGAATATCATCGGCCATCATGCTTTGGGACAGGTCGAGCAGGATCACCATGGGCGTTTCGAGCACTTGACCGGGCAGCTCTACTTTTTTCCAAGTCGGCCCCGCCAGCCCTAGGACACCTAAGCCCAGCACCGTCATCAACAACAGGTGCATCAACAGCTTGACCCGACCGCTGCCTTTACTGATCATATAGGGGCGAAGATGAGGGGCAATGTACCTCTTCCAGCTACTTTGCTCACGTAAATTGGCCAGGCCTATCAAAAGCAACAACCCCACTCCGGCAAAACCCCAAAGCAGCTGTGGCCTCAAAAAGTGAAAGGCTCCCCAATCTATCGGAAACAAGTCATCAAACATCCCCATCTTTGTTCATTCCTTTTTTTATTACGCCTCCCAAATTATTCAGCAAACTGGCCATGAATAGCAACATCATGGCTGCCGCCAAAGGATACATGTACAATAAAGTCACCGGGCGGTGCTCCTCTTCTTCATACTCGATCGGCTCCAGCGTATCCACTTCCTGGTAGATTTGTTGCAACTGCCCCGCATCTTTTGCGAGAAAATACCTTCCGCCCGTCATTTCCGCAATTTGCTGCAAGGTCTTCTCATCCAGGTCTGATCCGGAATCGCCCGGATTACCGATGCCGATGGTATAGATGATCACCGAGTCCTGTTTGGCCATGTCTGCCCCATCCAGTGGCAACACATCCGTCCCTGCATCCACACCGTCTGTCAGCAATAACATCACCTTGGTCTTGATCGTATCCTGATCAAACATATCAATGCCTTTCGTGATGGCCTTTCCGATATGGGTCATCTGCCCCGCCATGCCCACATCCGCTTCCTCCAGCATCTGATCCACCGTGCCCAGATCAGGTGTAAAAGGCGCTTGGACATAGGCATTGGTCGCAAAAAAAACCAAGCCCATTCGGTCCCCTTTTCGCTTTTCAATAAAATCATGCATCAGGGACTTTACCGCATCCCATCTTCTTACTTTTTCACCATTTACCTCCCAGTCCTTTTGGGCCATACTGAATGAAATATCTGCTGTGATCAGAAAATTCCGTGAAGTTTTCACTTTCATTTGGGGCTCTCCCACGAGCTGGGGCGAAGAAAGGGTCACCACGACCAATACCCATCCCAAGATCAATATCAGCCAATTGAAAAAATTACGTCTTTTGACCAATGCCGACCGTCGTGGCTTGTCCCCCGTATAATCCAAGGCCTTTTCAAACCCGGGATATTGCAGCGACGGGCTTTTTATCCGCAGTGGAGGCAAGATAAAAAACAGCAGTATGGGCAATGGCAACAGCCAAAACATCCAAGGATAGCCGATTTCGAAATTAGCGGGTAGCATGATCTTTGATCCACTTTTTAGTGTTGGTAATAATGGCTGTCTTTACTTGCTCTTCAGGCAGTTCATCTTGGTAAATCAGCCGGTCTATCCGCTCCTCTAGCGCCATGAAGCCAACCCCTTGGGCTTTTTTGTCCAAAAAGGTGTACCAAGACTTTCCG
Organism: Echinicola rosea; assembly: GCF_005281475.1. Lineage (NCBI taxonomy): Bacteria > Pseudomonadati > Bacteroidota > Cytophagia > Cytophagales > Cyclobacteriaceae > Echinicola > Echinicola rosea. Next base: position 5,956,758 of record NZ_CP040106.1, read on the forward strand.
TACATTTGTCCTACCGTGTCACGTCCGTAAGCATGCATCGCCGTACGCTTCAGCAACACAAAACTGTAAAACAAAGGACGCTTTCCGCTGGCCACATTTTCCAGTTCAGCAAGGGCTTCCCGACGGTACCGGTTTTTATGATATGCCCGCACCTGCAAAACCACCAACACCACAATCCCCAACAACCCCAGCCCACCCAAAATAGGCCAGCCAATGGTCTCAAAAGTAAAGGACACCGCCTCCGGCTCCTGCAAGGGTCCCAGCTTAAGTCCGGCAGCGATTTGCGCCAATGAATCGGTAGCCAACGTATCTTGTCTTACCATCATGTTCATCGCTTTCCTTTTTTAAAATAAGTTTTGATTTGGCTTTCGATTGGCGTTACCGTGTCCACACTGAAGACAGGTATCTTATGTTTTTTCAAGGTCGCCTCAAAAGCCGTTAGATCCGCATCAAAACCTTCTTCAAATTGCTTTTGTAAAGGCTTTTTGCGGCCATCGATGCTCACTTGGTACTGGAGGTTTCCCGCGACAAATTTTGATTTGGGAATCTCCCGCTCCATGGGGTCAAACACCTTGGCCACTACCACATCATTGTGCTGGGCGATCTGCTTGAGGTATTTGATAGTCTGGGGAGAATAGCGGTGAAAATCACCAATAAAAAAAACTAAGAAATCATGGGTAACGATATTCCTGATTCGGGCAACAACCTCCTTGAGCGCCATATCAAAATCAATAGCCTGTGAAGTAGCCAACTCATGGTTTCTGGAAACAATTTTTTCCAATAAACGAAGAATATTTTTACGGTCGCGCTTAGGAAAAACAATGTCTATTCCCTCATCTGCGAAGACCACTCCCCCCACGCGATCCCCTTCCTTGAGTACGCGGAAAGCCAGCATTGCGGCAAGTTCAGCAGCCACCACCGCTTTTGTGCGCTTTTGGGAACCAAAAAACATGGATTTTGACTGGTCCACCACAATGAGTGCCGGTTTTTCTTTTTCTTCGGTAAAGACCCGCGTGTGCGTTTGCTGTGTTCGAGCGGTGACTTTCCAATCGATATTGCGAATATCATCTCCCTTTACGTAATTCCTTACCTCCTCAAAATCCAATCCCCTCCCCCTGAGCTTGGAGGCATGTTTGCCTGCCAAAATGGTATTTACTTTCTGCTTTCTGGCCTGAAGGCTAAAATGATGCGCCAGGTACTCCATCCTAAGCAACTCCTCCAGGGAGGTGAATACATCTTTGGGATATTTCTGTTGACTACTGGCCATAAGGACGTTTTATGCTACCACGGCTACTTTACCGATCAATTCCTCCAACACCTTGTCTGCTGTCACGCCTTCTGCATTGGCCTCATAGCTTAGGATCAAGCGATGGCGCAAGCAGTCGTGCACCACTGCCCGGATATCCTCTGGAGTGACATGGTCACGTCCTTGCATCCAAGCATGGGTCCTGGAAGCCCTGTCTATGGCGATGCTTCCTCTTGGGCTGGCACCAAACTCAATCCAGCTATCCAATTCTTCACTGTATTTTTGGGGGTACCGACTGGCGGAGATTATATCCACAATGTACTTTTCCATGGCTTCTGAAATCTTCACGGTGGCGATTTCCTGCCTTGCCGCAAAAATCACCTCAGGGCTCAGCCGTTCCTTTTCTTCCCCAGTGGTCTTTTTCTGCTCCTCCCGATTGAGCCGGAGAATGGCCAGCTCGGCAGCATCATCTGGATAGTCAATGATCACGTGCATCAGAAAACGGTCCATCTGGGCTTCGGGAAGTGGATAAGTCCCTTCCTGCTCCACGGGGTTTTGGGTGGCCATGACCATAAACAGCGGATCCATGGCATAGGTCTTCCCAGCTACCGACACCTGTCGCTCTTCCATGGCTTCAAGCAATGCCGACTGCACCTTGGCAGGGGCGCGGTTGATCTCATCGGCCAAGATCAGGTTATTGAAAATCGGGCCTTGTTGGAAAACAAATTTCTCCTTTAGCTCAGGTTGGTAAATCTCCGTCCCGGTAATATCAGAAGGCAACAAGTCCGGTGTAAACTGTATCCTGCTCAATCCACAGTCAAGTTCTTTGGAAAGCGTCTTGATCGCCCGTGTCTTGGCCAAGCCCGGCAAGCCTTCCAAAAGCATATTGCCATCGGCCAACAACACCAAAATAATCCTTTCGATCAGTGTATCCTGCCCGATGATGGAGGCTGACATCCGTGTCTTAAGTTCCTTTATTGATTCATTTGCTGTCATGTAGTGCGTACTGGTTATTGGTGATGGAGTGATTGGTGACTGGATAGGCGCTCCACGGCCCATAGACTTCCGTAGCCTAACTGCTCCCTATGTTTCTTGGACAATAAAGCTATCGGCATTCCCTATTCACCAATAGCTAAAATGGGGCAGCTACAGAAGAACTGCCCCATTAAAAAAGTTTAAACTAAAATGGACTTCTCTTTAGTTTCTTGGAGAGGTTCCCATTTGTTCCACCACCTTATCGATGGACAGAGAAGATCCTGTCTGTGGAGGAAAATCCTTGAAGGTGGACAAGAACTCAGCAGCGTAACGCTGTGCCGGCACAAAGAGCCACATGTTCTCACCATACCAACGAACATACATTCTGGAATCCGGGGAAACCTCATACGGATCCGCCCGTAGGTTTACAATCAGTGGCCAGCTTGGAGACTTTCTGTATGCCTGGGTAATATCTCCTTCCATAATGGTAAAGTGAATTTTCCACATGCCATAGCGAATGGCATTTAGATTGGCACCAGCATCAAAATAGAAGATTTCTTTTCGAGGCGACTCTTCTACTTCACCCTTAAAAAACGGCATCATATTGTAGCCATCCAAGTGTTGCTTAAACGTCTTCCCATTGGCTTGATAGCCATTCAGTACTTTTTCCTTGATATTCGGCTCACCAGCAGCAGCCAAAATAGTAGGCATCATGTCCTCATGGCTGAAGATGTCATTGTAAACCGTACCTGGCTCGATCACTCCTGGCCAGCGGATGGCCGTAGGGACACGAAAGCCACCTTCCCAAGTGGTTCCTTTTTCACCACGGAAAGGAGTACTGCCACCATCAGGCCAAGTAACTTTCTCTGCACCGTTATCCGTAGAATACATCACGATCGTATTATCAGTAATGCCCAGCTCATCCAGTTTATCGAGGATTCTTCCCACAGCCTTGTCATGCTCTACCATGCCGTCAGGATATAGCCCAATACCGGTCACCCCATCGCTTTCCTCTTTCAGGTGTGTCCAAACGTGCATACGCGTAGCACTCAACCACACAAAGAAAGGCTTGCCGTCTGCATGGGCCTTTTCGATAAACTCAATAGCAGCGTTCTCAAACTCATCATCAACGGTTTCCATACGTTGTTTGGTCAAAGGGCCCGTATCTTCGATGCTGCCATCAGCGGTACTGTGGATCACGCCCCTTGGGCCGAATTTCTTTCTAAACTCAGGATCATCCGGATAGTAATATCCTTCCGGCTCCTCTTCTGCATTCAAGTGATACAGGTTTCCAAAAAACTCGTCAAATCCGTGGTTGGTAGGCAAGTGTTCATCCTGGTCTCCTAAGTGGTTTTTACCAAATTGGCCCGTAGCATAACCCTGTGGCTTGAGTAGATCGGCAATAGTCGGCTGCGATTCTTGGATCCCATGGCTATCTCCCGGCATCCCAATCGTGAGCAAACCCGTCCTGAATGGGTGCTGACCAAGAATAAATGCCGCCCTTCCTGCAGTACACGATTGCTGACCGTACCAGTCCGTAAACACGGCTCCTTCATTGGCTATTCGGTCGATGTTAGGTGTCTTGTACCCCATCATGCCATTGTTATTGAAGCCCACATTGGACCAGCCAATGTCATCGCCCCAGATCACCAGGACATTGGGCTTTTCCTGTGCTTCTGCTATTTGCCAGCTACTGGCCGCCAAAAAGCAAGTCACTAAAATTTTCTTAAACATACATCATAGAATTAATTGTAAATAAATAAAGGTTCTGCTTAACATGTTGATTGTGATGAGAAGTTAACCATTATCAATTCTTCGATTGCGAGAAATCACCAAAGTACTGCCAATATTTACCAATTTTGGCAAAAATTAGCATTTTGGAATTATGACCAAAAGGATTAAAAAACAGTGTTATAATTGTGCAATAACAATTTACAACCTGGGTTCGACTTATCTTAAGTCTTAAAATTGTAATAGCCGATGTAGGAAAAACACCGTTGTTCCGACAGCAATGCTGCGAAACCACTAGTGTTAATTCGACGCTTAAATGACGGGTAAGGCGGTAGCGGATTTTGGACGAGATCAAGGCACAAAAAACACCCCTATCCGTAGCTACGGAAGTCTTTTTGTAACGCAGGAATAGTTCAAAAGATGCACCGGATTCCACGTAAGTTTAGGCCGGCCTGCCGGCAAAGGCAGGTTTGACTTGACACCAGCATGGAGTTTTTAAATCTGTAGAGGGCATAGGAAGCCTTCGGGGCTACGCCCGACGTCCTGTTTTTTATTTGTTGTTCTTTTTTTACGGCTTTAAAGCATGATTCAACCCGATCCTACAATACTCCGGGAATCAAACTTCCCAGATGCGAGCCAAACGCCAAGATCAAACAAGAGATCACTGCCCCAATGCTAATGGCTATAAATGAAGATGCTCGCGGCAACTTAAAAATATAGGCCGCAATGGTTCCCATATATACTCCTGTAAAAGGCAGCGGTATCATCACAAACATCATCAAGCCCCAAAAGCCATATTTTTGGATCTTATCACCTACACCACTCTTGGCACGGCGCATCAGTTTTACCGACTGGCTTTTGTACATGCGGTATTTCCAAAGACGATTATTAAAATTGTCAATCAAAAACATCATGATGGGAAATACCAATAAATTGGCAATAAGGCCTACCCCAAGAGCCGTCACTGGGTGGAGGCCATTCAGGACTCCATAAGGAATCCCCACCCTGGATTCACCAAAGGGAGATATGCTGAGTAAAAAAGTATGGATTATTATATTAATCATTTGTCGTTAACGTAAATCGTAAGAAATTCTTCACCACTCCTCTATCGTTCCCTGCCATCACTAGTAGGCACTAACAAAATTAGAAGTGGAAATACATGTATTTTGTAGATAAAAGGGTATATAAACTTAAGAAACGGGAGGAGCCCGTCCAGAAAAATGGGTTACCGTCACCGGCCTCAATGACACTTTTCTTACGGTCTTATAGGTCGTATTAAAAGTTTGCTGTGCTAATTTGAAATCGACAGACTGCAGGAAAAATGTTTTGCCCGGGTGCTGCTCGTTATCGCCCAAGCTATATTGTTCACCCGCTGCCCTTGTCTGAACATAACTTCCTGCAATGACAGCATTATCACCATTTGCTCTCAGGACGGTATTCTTCACTGCTTTGGCCACAGAGACCTCCTCCATTTCCCCCATGAAAATGGTGAATGCCACTAGGCAAAATAGAAAGAAAACGATCTTGGAGCATTTATTCATTGCCGCGAATGTAGGGAATTTTTAACCGAATTTGACATAAAAGTCAAAAACCATATACGGAAAAAGTTATTTCAAGTTTGATGCCAAAAGAAAAAAAACACGACACCATGACCACTTTTTATTTAGCAACCTTCCAAAAAAGCAAAACCATTCGGTATTACAATAGATTTACCGAATGGTTTTGAAGTTATAATTTGCGCTTGTTTTAGGACAATGCTTCCTTGCGAACGTTTTCCACTTCATCTGGCGCTATAGGCAGTGGAGTACCGAGTAGGTCTGCACCTTTGTCAGTGATCACCAAATCCTCCTCGACACGGATTCCTCCAAAGTCACGGTAAGTATCCAGTTTATCGTAATGGATAAAATCTTTAAACTTACCCTCAGCCTTGTACATATCAATGAGTTCAGGAATGATATAAATCCCCGGCTCTACCGTAATGACATTGCCAGTTTCAAGTTCTTTTCCTAACCGAAGTGATTTCAGGCCAAATTCCGTGGATTTTTTAAGCGATGCTGTATAGCCTACATATTGCTCGCCTAAGTTTTCCATATCGTGAACATCCAGTCCCATCATATGGCCCAAACCGCACTGGAAGAACATGGTATGCGCACCAGCAGCCACTGCATCCTTTGCATTTCCCTTCATTAGGCCGGCACCTTTGAGGCCTTCCACCAACGTTTCTGCAGCCAGCAAATGAACATCTAGAAAACGCTTGCCCGGACGAAGGGATTCCACTGCTGCGCGGTGTGCATTATACACGATTTCGTATAGCTCCCTTTGTCGTGCATCAAACTTAGCACTTACTGGAAAGGTCCTGGTCATATCGCCCGCGTAAAACTCGGTGGATTCTGCTCCAGAGTCAAACAACATGATATCTCCTTCCTTCAGCGTATTCCCATAATAATGATTGTGCAAGGTCTGCCCATTGATCGTCGCAATCGGAGGAAATGCAAGCGAGGCATTATACGACCTGGCCACGCTCGTAGCCACGGCTACCAATTCATATTCCTTCATTCCAGCCCTAGCCGCTTTCATCACTGCAAGATGAACGGCAGAAGTCCTGCTCACGGCTTCATCCATTTCGGCCAGCTCCTCTGATGACTTGATATTTCGCTGATTGGCCACTGCCTGAATAAACTTCTCTGAAGGCATGCCTTCTATCTCCTCTACGGTTTTGCCCAGCAATTCGCGAAGCTTCAGTACATGTTCTCCCCTGTATGGAGGAAGAATATGACAATCTCCTTTGATAATATCAGACAACTTTTTCAATGACGCGGTATTCTCCACCCCCACTTGTTCGCCCAGTTCGGCGACAGTAGGTTGAGGTCCAGTCCATACGATATCGTCTATTTCGTAATCGTTTCCAAAAATATAGTCTTTACCGCCATCACAATCAATCACGCCAACGAGGCCAGGCAGCGAAATCCCAAAATAATAGAGAAAGGTACTGTCCTGTCTGTACGGGTACCAATTGTGTTTGAAATTGACACTGGCTTCATCGTTCCCTAAAAACAACAACTGGCCACTGCCCATTTTAGCTCTAAGCTTGGCCCTTCTTTCTATATAAATCTCTTTATTGAACATTATAAGTGGGTCGTTTAAAATAAGTAAACCACAAATGTCCGAAAGTATTTTGGGCAAACAAAGAAAGATCCTTGATATTGGTGACTAGCCCGTAAGGCTCCGCATTGGCTCATGGATTATTTGACAGCCAGATGGAGGATGGCCTGGCAGTTTGCTTTGCCATGAAATTAAAATGAGAAGTCATACTGCACCCTCACTCGCCAATCATTTGCTTCCCGGTTTTGGGACATTTGGTCAAAATCAAAATAAGACACGTCAGCAGTTAGCTTATTGAGGTGGCCATTAAAGAAACAATTAAACGCCAAGGTGTATTCTTCTTCGCTGTTGTTTGGCAGGCTAAGTTCCGGTTGATAATGGGCATACCTGGAAGCCACTTCAAATAAGGGCTTGCCCGCAGCGGCATCTTGATGATTTAAAATATAGCCACCTTGCACATAGAAACCAGACAAATGTCCAGCTTCAGGTCCATAATTGTCATTTATCCGCTTTCTGTGATACTCGCTTTGCCAGCTAAATGATTTATACTGAAAGGCAGTTTCCACTACCCACTGGTCCACCTGATACTGGCCAGGGGCTCCACCTTGATAGCCTATCAATTCCCCTCCACCGCTGGATGAAAAACGGGTATATGGGCTGGTATTGGTAGCTCCCGCAAGGGCTATTGAAGCCTGGGGCAATACTTGGTGCTTTAGGTCGGAGCCGGAAATGGCTACCCCATCGCCAAGGAAATTCCAAAATACCTTCCCGACGTACATGAGCTTTTTATCATCATTTTCCCTTGCTTCCCGACCCATACCTGTCAGTATCGAAAAGTGGTAATTGAAGTCAGCCAATCCCCCTTCATCTATCCTTCCGTACACTGAAACACCCTGCTGGCGATCGATGGTAAAAGGCCTATTGATAAGGGAACGCTCCAGCATTTGCTGTTTCCCACTGCTGATGGATCGCTCACGAGTATACTCTACTTTCCATTGGCCTGCCTTAAAACTTAACCACGGCCATTTCTCGACCATTACCCTGAAGTCCAAAAGCCTGCTGGCACCAAGCTCATATTCAAAGTAATATTTTAACCAAGGCTGGTATGCATGCCCTCCTACTTTTAGCCTGGCCCGATTGATCTTGAACACATGTTGGTCTGGTGCATGATAATCATCAAAATTCAACGGGTCCTGATCAGAAGAATAGGCATACCGAAATTGCAACCTACCGGCAATTTGAAGTTGAAATTTATTTCCCGGAGTGGTAAATTGGAATCCCTTAGAAGTGTGCCTGATATCCACACTTGCCGAATCTGTTGATGCGGTCTGGGCATGGGTAGTCACAGCAAACGACAGCCACACACAGACAGCAACACACAGTTTGCCCATGTCCATAAAGCGGTTTTATTTTTTTTGTAAATTTAAGTATTTGGAACATTTAAATCGATCCGGCTCCTTGCATTTCCAGATCAAATAAATGTTAAGCTTTCCGTGAAGGCCTTTCACTGAAATCGGCTGCAAAATTAACGGTTCGTCGAATAGCCTGCACAAAAGCAATATTACCTTTTTGTTAATATTGGTATAATCAAGATAACATATAAGTAACCGTTTTCAAAGGATCACCCCGCTGGCACGGTTTTTACATCCCTTCAAGCATAAAAAAAAGAAAACTATTGACTGATCTACCCCTGCCTTCGTTTCGGTAAGCCAAATGCCAGACGATCCATACCCACATACTGATGGCAGATCAAGCGATACCACCAAAACCCTACCGCTATCATCTATTACTAACGGTATTGCTGCTGAGTTTCACCTTTTTTTTTATCTTTGTCATGTGAAAAACAAAACCATTTCCTTAACAAAATCTACACAACATGCCCGAGGTTAAACTCTTTGCCGGAACCAACACAAAAAAACTGGCAGATTCCATTGCAGGAAATTACGGACAAGAATTAGGAGCCATGACCCTCTCCAAATTCAGCGATGGGGAAATGTCTCCCAGCTTTGACGAGTCCGTCAGGGGATGCCACGTGTTTTTGATTCAGTCCACCAATCCAAATGCGGACAATCTTCTAGAGCTTTGCCTCATGATCGATGCCGCCAAAAGAGCAAGTGCCTATAAGGTCTGTGCCGTAGTACCCTATTATGGATATGCCCGCCAGGACCGAAAAGACCGTCCTCGTGTATCCATAGCAGCCAAGCTAATAGCCAACATGATCATGTCTGCCGGTGCCGACAGAATCATGACCTGTGACTTACATGCTGGACAAATCCAAGGTTTTTTTGATATTCCTTTGGATCATTTGAATGGTTCCGCTATCTTTGTGCCCTATTTGAAAAGCCTGGATTTGGGCGACAACCTGATTTTTGCTTCCCCGGACGTCGGAGGAGTAAGCAGGGCAAGGGCTTACGCCAAGCATTTCGAAGTGGATATGGTGGTCTGCGACAAACATCGTAAGCGTGCCAACGAAGTGGCTTCCATGCAAGTGATCGGCGACGTAGAAGGGAAAGATGTAGTTTTGGTCGATGATTTGGTGGATACTGCAGGCACCATGTGCAAGGCCGCAGAAATACTCCTTGACAAAGGAGCCAATTCTGTCAGGGCGATCGCAACACACGGCGTCTTGTCTGGAAAGGCATATGAGAATATTGAAAATTCCAAATTGTCAGAACTGGTCATCACCGATACCATTCCGATCAAAAAAGAGTCTTCAAAGATCAAAGTCCTTACCGTAGCAGAGTTGTTCGCCAAGGCCATCCATGCAGTGACCGGAAATGATTCGATCAGTGCTTTATTTGTATAGCAATTCTTATTTATCACATATTTAATATATTAAAACTATGAAATCGTTAGAGATTATAGGGTTTAAAAGAGCAAATCTCGACAGTCCTTCCATTTCGGAAATCCGAGAAGAAGGAAATGTACCTTGCGTGGTTTACGGACCAGGGATCAAAGAACAAATTCACTTCTATGCTCCAGCTATCCTGTTCAGACCACTGCTTTTCACTCCTGAAGTGCACATGGTAGAATTGAACATTGAAGGCACCAAAATCAAAACCATCCTTCGTGAGACGCAATTCCACCCTGTAAGTGACGTACTTCTTCATGCTGACTTCTTGGCTTACAGTGACAAGAAGCCTATCACAATGGACATTCCTGTGGACATCAAAGGCTCTGCTCCTGGTATCCTAAAAGGTGGTAAACTGGAAATGAAAACCAGATCACTTACCGTTAAAGGCCTTGCCAAAGACCTTCCTGACAGCATCCCTGTTTACATTTCTAACCTTGAACTAGGAAAGTCTGTAAAAGTTCACGAAGTAAAAGCAGAAGGTTATGAAATCATGACCAACCCTAGTGTATCTATCGCTACCATTGGTATTCCAAGAGCACTTAGAGGTAAGAAAAATGCTGAAGAAGAGGAAGAAGCATAAGCCATTCCCGCTTCTAAAAGATAAATACCCAATCCTGTCAACATCCACATGTTGGCAGGATTTTTATTTTCGCTGAATGCCTAACGTAAAGACACCATGAAGTACCTTATCATTGGACTTGGGAACATCGGCCCAGAATATGAACTCACCCGGCATAACATTGGATTTTTGACATTGGACAGGTTTGCAGATCAAGAAAATGCACCTTGGAAAAGCAACCGCCTTGCCTTTACCTCAACGGTCAAATACAAAGGACGGACGCTCCACCTCATCAAACCGACTACTTATATGAACCTTAGTGGCAAAGCGATGAACTACTGGATGAAAGAGCTTAAGGTCCCCAAAGAAAACACGCTGGTGATCGTCGATGATGTCGCCCTGCCCTTTGGCAAGCTCCGACTAAGGGCCAAAGGATCCTCAGCAGGCCATAATGGACTAAAAAACATCGAAGCCATGACAGGTGGTCAAAATTATCCCAGGCTACGTTTTGGTATCGGCGATGATTTCCCAAAAGGAAAGCAAATAGACTATGTCCTGGGCAATTGGAGCCAACAGGAAATTGACGAGCTGCCCCTGTTTATGGACAAATCGATAGAAATCATCAAAGGGTTTTGCACCATTGGGATCAATATGACCATGAGCCAGTTTAATGATTAGCTTCCTTGCTTATAGTTCGCAGCCACTAGTCAACGACATCATTTCTTTGGGTCGTAAAAAGCACTCCCTAAAAATGCTCCAACAATCCAATCCTAAAACCTTCTAAACTCTCCCACACCATGAAAAGCATCAATTTAGGCCTCCAAATCGTCCCAAAAAGTACTGTATTGGACACCTATAGCCTAGTGGACAAAGCCATTGAAGTCATTCAGTCCTCAGGTGTAAAATATGAAGTCACTCCGTTTGAGACAGTAATGGAAGGACCGGAAGACCTTCTGATGGAAATATGCCGAAAAGCTCAGCAAGCGGTCTTGGATGCCGGAGCTGAAGAAATACTAGTGTACTACCGAATGCAAATCCGAAAATCCGGTGATGTCACCATGGGCGAAAAAACCGATAAACATCGCCAGTAACCCCTCTGACATTCTCCAAGACAGGCTGTCCCCCAACGAAATACCATCGTACTTCACCTCTTATTAGCGGTACCCTCCCACCAACATATCCCTGATACGCCGACAAACAGCATCGACAAAGCACTTTCGAGCCGAATATTTTTTCACTATTATTTGTTTTTTTTACTACTAACAAAATAATATTTACCATAAATCCATTTTTGCGTACATATGCGTAGGTAGCAAAAAGGGGCGTGGCACTAAAGTTGATATATTTGACCCAAAATTATATCGAAAAACACGCATACCTGTACCCGGCCGACCAGTTGTGTTCATGTGAAAAGAAACAACCTTCTTTTCAGTACAAACCAATTTCTTTAGACATTATACTAATCACTTCGAGATTATGAAGAATTTTACTACGTTACTTCTACTGGGAGTTCTATGCTCAATCCAAATGGTAGAGGCCCAAATCAAATCCGTACATTACGATGTGGTACGCAATCAAATCAATGAGGGGAATCCGCTTCCTTCGGAGGAGATATTCTATATCAAGGGAATCATTCCAGAGGGAATTTCATACATCGAGAGTAAAGTATATCAATCCTCAAAAAGCATCCACAAAGCTGAAACCTACACATGGAAGCAGCCCTTCAATTTCCAAGTCAATCAATATAAAATCTTAGTCGCGGATCCACTAAGGAGCAGTGAAAAGTACACCATTGAGCTGCATTATTACCAACGTGCTGACCAACAACAAATGGAAGAACTAAAAGCTTCCATCAACCACAACCTGGCCGCATATATCCAAGCAAACCTTGAAATATCCAAGGGAAAGATCCACGCTTATAACAGCAATAAGGTAATGCTTGCCCAATTGGATAAAATCGTCTCAGATGGGATCAAAAATTACAGCCATTTCATCCATCAGGACTTCAGCGGCTTCAGTGACATCGTCAAACAGAAGCTTGAGCAACGGGAAGAAATAAAACTTAAAAAAGCCAAATTCAATCTCTTGGGGAGAAAAAAAGATAGGGAGGACAACGAACGCACCGTATATGCCCATCAATACATCGACGAGCTTATTGCGCTTTTGCAAAACGAGGCCGACCAATACCTGTCCGACAACATGTTTGCCCTAGTGGACATCAGGTCTGTAGATGCCTACCCCACCGAGAAAAAACCATCCAGCATTCCACTTAACTTCGGATATGGCGGATTTGCCATGAAAAGGTTATTCCCGAGTACCGAGTATTTTAACGGCATGTACGCCGGTGTTTCTGTCCCACTGGGAAACAAAGCATTCACTAAGTTCCTTGGCAATGCCTCTTTTTCAGCTGGCGTGTTCCTACAAAACTTTGAGGCTCAAAATGGCACCAAAATCTCAGGACCTATTGTAAACCTTCCTATTTATGCAGGGTTGGGCTATAAGGTCTTTCGAGTCTTCCGCTTCAACGCCGGCTTGGTAGCGGTAACTACCGAAACGCCCGGCGTATCAAATGACAACTTCAATCTGCAGCCTTATGCTGGCTTTAGCTTGGAATTCAATATCTGGTTGGGACTGAACAACAAATAATCCAAAGCCACTATGAAACGAATTATATTAGTACTGTTTATCCTCTTGGCAGGCCGCTTTCTGCATGCCCAACAGGTAAACTATAACTGGCGAATAGGGGTCAGCGGTGGCTTTACGAATTACTATGGCGACCTTAGCCCCTATCCTGTAGAGGGCATCGGTGACTTCTCCAATGCCCTGAAACTCTTCACCTATAACGAAAATTACACATCAGACTATTCCGGACAGCTTTCGCTGGAAAGGAGGCTCACGCCCACTACTGGACTTAAGGTACATTACGGTCAGTATCATTTTGGTATGAGCGACCGTTATATGACACCCAGTGGAAAAATAGTGAAAGACAGCCCACATTTTGACCGTGCACTGAACTTTCAAAACTCCATGGAAGATGTGGGAATATCCTTGGTCTTGAAAGCGGACAACGGCAAACTCCTGTCAGAAAAATCCTTTATCGCCCCCTACCTTACCTTGGGTGGTGGATGGATGTGGTATGAGGTAAAGGGTGACCTCCTGGATGCCGATGGCAACCGATATGATTACAGCACTTCTCCCGTCATGCGGGACGGGACGTACGAGACTGTCCTATCTAGCTTTGAAACGGAAGCCAATGGCTTATATGAAACCCAAGGACTCTATGCATCCCTAGGAATTGGGTTTAGGGTAAGATTGGGAAATAAACTGGAGCTGTTTGCACAAAGCACCTTTAACCACACCTTCACCGATTACCTGGACGATGTCAGTGGTCTGTATAAGCAGGATTATCCCCGTGACTTTGAGGCCTATGCAGCCAAACCGGGAACAAACGCTGTCAATACAGAGACTCCTTACAGGGGCAATAAAAACAATGATAAGGACTGGTTTATCTATCATGGCGCCGGCATTAAGTTCAGTTTCGGATCTGCAAAGAGTCATTTCAGAGCTCCAAAAGTAACTTCATCATACAACACGACGCCACCACCGGTAGTTACCAGCCAGAAAGTACAAGAGCAAGCTCCCACCAAAACAGAAGCTCCACCCCAACCCAAAGAATACGAAAAAACCCCTAATCAGGGAGGTCCATCGGTGGTCAACAACTATTATTTCCTCAATTGGGGAACACCTCCGTACTGGGGGCAATTAAAGCGACAAATAGCCACGCTGTCAGTGGATCTAGAGATTATGGACCAGCAGCGGTTGCTGGACAGTGTACATCATGAAAAGTCAATTGTAGAAACTAAATTAAGCGCTTATGAGCTTGATTCTGCTCAAATCCAATCAGACAGCACCATGACTGAAGTGGAAAAGGTAAAGGCACTGAAGGAATTGGAATACTACCAAAGTCAAGACATGGCAAAAAAAGACAGCCTTGAAAACCAAGCCAGTACAATCCGAAAAAAAATCAATGAACTCGAGCAGCAAAAAGAAGGTATTGGTTTGGGAGTTGCCAGCGATTCCTTGGCTTACCATGATTACCTAGCAACTCTTGCTTCCCAAAGAGGCTACCTACCTGAAAGTAGAAATTCATATATGATGATGCAGCCGCCCGCTCAGCCTGATAGCACAGCTTCATTCACCCCTCAACCATCCGACCAAGATGGCTATATACCAATGGCTTCTACCAAGACGATGGAAACGGAAGAAATTGCTGAAGAGGAAGAAAATGAGGAATCCATCGCTACTACTTCAACTCCCGAAACACAGTATGTATATATCCAGCCTAGTGATGCATCGCAAACCGCAACCACTGTACAAGCACCTGCTCCGGCAGTGGCATACCAAGAGGAAAAGAAGAAAAGAAGTTGGATTCCAATCCCCATCATTTTTGGTGGAAACAAAAACAAGGATAAAAAAAAGGCCAAAAACGCTAATAAAAACGGTGATGACTCAGCTGAATTATCTCCAGACCTGACATCATCTGTCTCTCCCTGGTATGAAAACATCTCAGAAGAGGAATATCAAAAGTATTACCTGCCAGCAGCAGCCCTGGGGATGACCACTGCAGGCATCTTCATTGCGGCGGACAGTCAGGGGGCCGTCGATACTGCTGCAACCACTTCCCCTGAGAAAACCGCCAACATGGCTTCTGCTGTTACAACTGTCCCTCAAAAAGAGACGAGTCGTGTGGACACCATTTATATCAAAGGAAAGGACACCACCAAACTGTTTTCCTCACAGACAGCCGTGTACTTTGAACTAAATCAAAAAACAGTGAGCGAGACTGAAAAAAGAAAACTGGAAAGCGTAGTTGACTACCTAAACACCAATCCAGAAAGCAAAATCAACCTGGAAGGCTATGCTGACAATACAGGTAATATCACTTATAATCTCCAACTAATCAAAGAACGTACCCAGGCGGTTAAAGATATTTTGATCGAGGAATTTGATATTAGCCCTGACAGGATAAACACCCATACGGGTGGACAGATTTTACGAACGCCCACCAAAAAGGAGCCTAATCGCTCTGACAGAAAAGTAGAAGTGTCGCTTATTTCCGAATAAGCAGTTAGTGGTTGACCGGAGCCTTCTTTATGAAAGAGGCTCCGGTTTTTTTGATTACATCAAAAGGCTGTCCTTCCCTGATTAGTGTTTACCGGATTAATATTAACCTGAGCTCGACTTATTTTTAGTATAAAAAGCGTCATTGCCTACCCTTTTTAGGAGAATGTGGGTTGGAAAAGGGTGTGGCAACTCGCCGCGGCGAGCTGCCACGGCTTCCACCCGCTCAGACCTACCGCTAAGCCTCGCAGTGACGGTTTTATAATCGAACTGAGGTTATTGGTATTCATTAATAAATTTGGCAATAACTGGGAAGGTTACAAATCCGGAACTGCTTAATTGAGTCAGAGACGCAAAACATGCCCGTGCTGAGGCGGAGCCCCAGCACAACGCGGAACCAGGCACAATCCAGCATTTGTAAAATCTTTTCTCTTTTCTCTTGGCGCTCATGTCTAACTTATTGATCCTTGCATCCAGCGACATGATCCCAACTGTTCTCGCACCTCGGGTCAATATCCATACTTTTTGCCCCACAATCGCTGGAGATTTTTACGCAGGTCATGTTCACGCGCATTCCTGCCCGGTTCATAGAGCTTCTTGCCCTTCAGCTTATCCGGCATAAACTCCTCCTCCACAAAACTCCCTGGATAATCATGGGCATATTTATATCCCTTACCGTAATTGAGGTCTTTCATCAGTTTGGTCGGGGCGTTTCGGAGGTGGATGGGAACCGGAAGATCTCCCTCTTGACGGACAATGGCCTGGGCTTCGTTGATGGCCAAATAGCTGGCGTTGCTTTTGGCCGAACTGGCCAAGTAGGTCACACATTGCGAAAGAATAATCCTCGCTTCAGGATATCCGATGATTTTCACCGCATCAAAACACTGTGTAGCCAACAAAAGCGCATTTGGATTGGCATTTCCGATATCCTCCGAAGCCAGAATTACCAACCTTCTGGCAATGAATTTCACATCCTCGCCTCCCTCAATCATCCGTGCCAGCCAGTACACCGCAGCATTGGGATCAGACCCCCTGATGGATTTTATAAAAGCTGAAATGATATCATAGTGCTGCTCGCCAGACTTGTCATACATGGCCACCTTCTGCTGAGCTATCTCCGTTACCTTTTCATTGGTAATGACAATGGGGTCATCTGGAATAGCATTTACCACTATCTCAAAAAGGTTCAGCAGTTTCCTTCCGTCACCTCCCGAAAGGCGTAAAAGTGCCTCAGACTCCTTCAATTCGATATTTTTGGTTTTTATCAGCACATCCTTTTCCATCGCTTGGTGGACCATGGCCTCCAAACTCTCTTTTTCCAAGTGATTCAGTGTAAACACCTGACACCTGGAAAGCAATGCGGCATTGACCTCAAAGGAAGGATTTTCGGTGGTCGCCCCGATCAAGCGGATATGCCCTTTTTCCACAGCCCCTAAAAGCGCATCTTGCTGGCTTTTGTTAAATCGGTGGATCTCGTCGATAAACAAAACCACACCTTGCTGAAACCGGGCTTTTTCGATCACTTGCCGAATATCCTTCACACCTGAGCTAATGGCACTTAGGGTATAAAAGGGAGCCTTCACCTCATTGGCGATGATATTGGCGATTGTCGTTTTCCCTACCCCGGGTGGTCCCCAAAGAATCAACGAAGGCACCGTGCCTGACCTGATCGCCCGGTGCAAAAACGTCCCCTCCTTGCTCAAGTGTTCCTGACCTATCAATTCTTCCAGCTTTGCCGGCCTCATCCGCTCTGCTAGTGGCTCCTGACTCATATAATTGGTAATTAGATTCCTTTGCTATTAGTTACTGACAGATGATTTCATCTCTTATGTGCCAAAACTGTAAATACGATTATCGACCGCCAATGTTGGACAGCTAACAGTGATCATCGACATTCGTTTAGCTTTTCTTTCATCATTTCCAGCTGATCATCCGTAAGGCCCAAGTGCGTTACAAATCGCAGCATATTCTTTCCAAACTGGACTGCCTTTATGCCTTTTTGATCGAGTTTTGCCAGCATTTCTTGCGTACTGATCCCTTCCAGCCTGACAATGACAATATTCGTTGGCACCGGAAATACCTCCACCACATAGGAATGGGTGCTCAGGACATCGGCTACTGCTTTGGCACGTCTGTGATCATCCACCAAGCGGTCCACATGATGCTCTAACGCGTATATGCCCGCTGCAGCCATAAACCCTATTTGCCTCATTCCTCCGCCCATCGATTTCCGGATCCTTCTGGCTTGGTGAATTGTCGCCTTGTCTCCTATCAGCACAGACCCAACAGGGCAGCCCAACCCCTTGCTCAGGCAAACAGATATCGTGTCAAAAACATTTCCCCAATCTTTAGCTTTTTCCCCAGTGGCCGCGAGCGCATTAAAAATCCGCGCGCCGTCCAGATGAAACTTCAGCTGATGCTTTTGGCAAACCTGCTGGATAGCTTTTACCTCCTCAAGGGTATATACACTGCCTCCACCCTTGTTCATGGTATTTTCTAGGGATACAAGTGTCGTCATCGGCGCATGCACATCATCTGGCTGCACCGCTGCCTCTACTTCGCCTGCTGACAATTTCCCATAATCCCCTTCCAAAAGGCGTACTGAAGCCATCGCATTGGCCATGATGCCGCCTCCTTCGTAAAGGTAAATATGGGAATCCTTGTGACAGATCACTTCCTTGTGCTGTCCTGCGTGAAGTTTTATCGCTATTTGGTTGGACATCGTGCCTGATGGGCAGAACATGGCATCGTCCATTCCAAACATATCCGACAGTTTCCTTTCCAAAAGCCGAACTGTAGGGTCTTCTCCAAGGACATCATCCCCTACTTCGGCGCTCCACATTGCCTCCAACATCCCTTTTGTGGGTTTGGTCACCGTATCGCTTCTAAGGTCTATGATCATGGCTATTCCCTGATTATTTTTGCAGCTTCTATTGGCCGATCGGTCGCCAGTATGTCAGCTCCGTTTTTTACAAATTCACTATAAAGATGGTCTCCTCTGGCAGCGGCACTTTGGTCCAAATTCCCCAAGGTACCTAAGATGGTGCACACTCCCTGCTCATGAAGTTTTTCATTAAACTTGGAATTCCTTTCGGAAACGCCCGTAAAGGCCAGAACATTCTCCTTGGGGATACCGGTTGCCAAAAACCTGTCCCACTCTGCTTCATTTCTCAAGGTCACGGACAGCATCAGCTCCGAATCCATACTGTACAGTTTTTTGGCTGCTGCCAAGCTGTACGTAATCAGCACAACATGCGCTTCCGAAGTAGTCGCTTCAATTGCTTCAAGCACCATCTCATAAGGCACATTGGACTTGATATCCAAGGTGAGCACAGCTTTCCCTTTTGCCCACTCCAAGACTTCTCGAAGTGTAGGCACTTTAAATTCCGTGGTATTCCCTGAAGCATCTTCCAAATAAAAGGTCTTTAATGTCCCATAGGTCAAATCCCCAACTTTACCAGTTCCTGATGTTGTCCTGTCCACTGTATTGTCATGCATCATGACCAGCACCGAATCCTTGGTCATCGAAATGTCACATTCTATGAGCGCAGGGGTATGCTGCAATACATACTCAAAGGTCTCAATGGCATTTTCGGGATAACCGGGATAGCTTCCCCCTCGGTGGGCACTGACCATAGGAGACCAATCGGCATCTTTGGTAAAAAAAGCCTTGGTGTCTGAAACATTCTCAAAAGACAGATAATGCTCTCGGCTAGCCCCTCTAGAAGAAGGATCACTACACCCAAAGGCCAGGCTCAGGGACCATAAGTAAATTGCTGCCAAAAATTGCTTTTGCATCGATTAAGGTTTTGATTGTTTTGAATCTTTAAATTTTAACCCGAGAGCACCTCCCTTGGCTTTTTTCAGCACCTCTTCCATGCCACTCAGTTCAATGCTAAGTGCCTTAGTGGATAAGTTGATCTCCCAAAGGGATATCCCCAAGGAAACCAAAAGTGCCAACATACTCATCATAAAGGTCACATTGGCTGCTGTATCAAATTTTCTATAGATCAAAAACATGCAAACCACACATATCAGAAAACTGATTACCCCAAAAATCTGCATGTATTTGATCATGATCATTCGTTTGCGGAGGTTCTGAAGCTGCCCGAGGAGCTGCATATCATCAGGATGTTCGCGATAGCGTTCATTCAGCCCCCTGATCAAGCTGGCCATCGCCAAAAAACGATTGGTATATGCCAACATCAATAACGTAATGGCCGAAAATAACAATGCTGGGGTGGAGAGTTCAAGTTCCATAAGTAAGTGGATTCAATTGGACTACCTAAATTCAGGAATTTTAGAGGATAATAAAAACCCCGTCAAAAAAATTGACGGGGTTTGTCACAGTTTTATTTTTTATATCACAAGGGATTTACTTTACACGACTTCACCGATTACGACAAGGTTTTCCAAAGTCGGTGCTTCGCTTCCCCCTTTAGGCTCGATGGTGATGGCAAAGGCTCCAGCACTAGCAGCTGCTTCCATTTGCTGTAAGGTCAGTGTCTCGCCTGGCTTCACGATACCAATCCCTACCGGACCATCGTCACCGATTGCCCAAAGCTGGTAATCTTGGCCCTCATCCAATGAAGCTAATTGGTTCACTGAAACGAACACATTTTGTGATCCTTTATCCCAGAAGACATCCACCCTTGCATTTTTCTGCAATTCAAAGGACTCTCCTAGCATTGGCACGCGCTCATAATCACCGGACAGCAAGGTCTCAAATTGCTCATCCAGCTCATTGTAGCGGGCTTGGTTTACATCCAACTCTTGTGACAAGACATTTCGCTCTTCCAGTAGAGCGGTAAAACGCTCTTCCACATCATAATACTGAACAGCAAAATATACCGCAGCCAGAATCGCCAAAAAGGCCACGATGGAAGATGCCACGGCAAACTGCTTCCACGGCTGTAAAACCACTTGCTTTGCCACAGGGGGAGTGCTTGCTGCAGGTTCTATTTCTTCTTCAAAGTCCATTGAAAGGCTGTCAAAAATCTTGCCCTTCACCGCTTCCGATGGCTTGACTCCTGTCTTGTCATCAAAAGCAAACATGGCATCCTCGATTTCCTCAAGCTCTCTTTTGATTTCAGGATACTTTTTGGAAAGCGCAATAACCTCCTCGCACTCTCTGTCGCTGAGTTCTCCCAGCACAAAGAGCTCCAACTTACCTGACGCTATGTAAGACTGAATATCCACTAAATTCTATTAATATTCTTTTTCAATACTCCTAAGGCCGCACGTATCCTGGATTTCACTGTTCCCAGTGGAATTTCAAATTCTTCGGAAATCTCGGAATGGGTGTAGCCTTTAAAATAAATACATTCAACCACGAATCGTTGTTCCTCATTTAATGTGGTAATGAGTTCCTTTACGCCGATTGCATCTACAGCTTCTGTAGTTCCCGACGCTCCTTCCAATCCATATACGTAGTTATCTATCGTATTGGTCTTACTGTCTTTGGAAAATTCTTTGGAGCGTGTTTTGTCGATGGCTGCATTTCTGCAAACGTTGGCCATCCAGGTGTAGAGTCTCCCTTTGGATTCATCATAGCTTTCGATGCGCCTGATGATTTTCACAAAAGCATCATGAAAGACTTCCTCTGCAATGTCGTGGTCTTTGATTACACGGGATATCACAGCAAATAAAGCCCTGGAATATTTATCATATAAATAGTCCACTATTTGCTTATCCTTAGCTCGTAATCCTTTTATGAGTTGGTCTTCTTGCAAAAGTTGCCGAGGTTATTTATTATTTTTTTGTCCCTTAAAAAAAGAAACACGAGATGTATAACCATCTCGTGCTCTAATATAAGGATATATTTACCAATTTTACAAATGAATTACCTCATCATACGCTGCAGCTGCTGCTTCCATCACTGCTTCTGACATGGTCGGGTGCGGATGAACGGTCTTAATCAGCTCATGACCAGTAGTTTCCAGCTTTCTGACAGCTACAATCTCTGCAATCATTTCTGTCACATTGGCACCTATCATGTGCGCACCAAGTAATTCCCCGTACTTGGCATCAAACACCAACTTCACAAAGCCATCTGAGGCTCCGGCCGCTTTGGCTTTTCCGGAAGCAGAGAAAGGGAATTTACCTACCTTCAGTTCGTAACCAGCCTCTTTGGCCTTCTCCTCCGTATAGCCCACCGAAGCAATTTCAGGCACGCAATAGGTACAGCCTGGGATATTGTTGTAATCCAATGGCTCAGGATTATGGCCTGCTATCTTCTCCACGCAGATGATCCCTTCTGCAGAAGCGACGTGCGCCAAGGCCGGTCCAGGGATCACGTCTCCGATAGCATAGTAACCAGGCATATTGGTCTTATAGAATTCATCCACTTTAATGCGGCCTTTATCAACGACGATTCCTACATCTTCCAGCCCACAGTTTTCTACATTGGCGACTACACCAGCTGCAGAAAGCACCACGTCACAATCGATCGTTTCTTCACCTTTTTTGGTTTTGACGGTCACCTTACAGCCGGAGCCTTTGGTATCCACTGAAGTCACCTCAGTACTGGTCATGATGTTCAAGCCAGCTTTTTTGTAGATTCTTTCGAGAGATTTGGAAACCTCCGCATCTTCATTGGGGACAATACGGTCCATAAACTCCACGATGGTCACCTCAGTACCGATCGCCGCATAGAAGTAGGCAAATTCCACTCCGATGGCTCCAGAACCAACCACGACCATCTTCTTTGGTTGCTTTTCCAGGGTCATTGCTTTTCGGTAGCCAATGATCTTCTTGTCATCGATCTTGATGGCAGGAAGCTCCCGGGACCTGGCACCAGTGGCGATGATGATATTATCGGCGCTGTAGGTTGTTTTCTTACCGTCCTTGTCTTCCACCTCGACCTTCTTGCCTGGCTTTACTTTGCCCCAGCCGAGGAGTTGTTCTATCTTGTTTTTCTTTAGAAGAAACTGAATACCCTTGCTCATTCCATCGGCCACTCCCCTGCTTCGCTTCACCATTCCGCCAAAATCAGCCTTGGGATCCTTTACGGTAATGCCGTAGTCCTTTGCATGGTTGATATATTCAAAAACCTGCGCACTTTTCAACAAGGCTTTGGTAGGGATACATCCCCAGTTCAAACAAATACCACCCAATTCGGCGGCTTCTACAACAGCAGTTTTCAGACCCAGTTGGGATGCGCGGATAGCCGCTACATATCCTCCCGGTCCACTACCTACTACAATAACATCAAATTTTGTTGAAGACATATGTGTATGTTTTTAAAATAGCTATTTTAACCTTCGCAAATTTAAACTATTTAGCCACAGAAAAAAATTTGGTTTCCAATATCCTGGCGTGAAACGGCTGAATTACGGCACGGTACGGGACAGTTGCATCTACTGCTGATCAAAAGGAAAAGACTATTGCCAAAGGCTGAAAGGCGAAGGGCTAAAGCCAAATGCTGGACACAAGGACTTTAGCCAATTGGCTTTTGGCATTCGACCTCCTCCCTCACCTACCGCAGAGATCATTTTCTCTATATTAATGGTAGCGGACATGGAGTGCTAAATTTGTTTTTGGGAAATTATCCCTATTTTTGATCCTTCTAAACGATCTAACACTAATATACAATATGGGATTATTAACAGGAAAAACCGCCCTCATAACCGGGGCATCCAAAGGCATCGGAAGAGCAATTGCACTGAAGTATGCCCAAGAAGGTGCCAATGTAGCTTTTACTTTTTTGTCCAGTGTGGAGAAAGGACAAGCCTTGGAAAAAGAACTGGCTGAATTTGGCATCAAAGCCAAAGGATTCCGCTCTGACGCTTCCGACTTCAAGGCGGCAGAAGAACTGGTCAACGAGGTGGTCAAGGAATTTGGCTCTCTGGATGTCTTGATCAACAATGCCGGCGTTACACGTGACAACCTCCTGATGCGCATGAACGAAGAAGCCTGGGACGATGTCATCAACATCAACCTCAAATCCTGCTTCAATACCGTAAAAGCGGCGAACAGGACCATGATGAAGCAAAGAGCAGGGTCCATCATCAACATCACCTCTGTGGTCGGCATCAAAGGAAACGCCGGACAGGCCAACTATGCCGCTTCCAAGGCCGGCATCATCGGTTTTACCAAATCAGTGGCCCTTGAGCTGGGCTCCAGGGGTATCCGTAGCAATGCCGTGGCCCCAGGTTTTATCGAAACGGAAATGACCGAGGTATTGGACGAGAAAACTGTCCAAGGCTGGAGAGATGCCATCCCTATGAAGCGGGGCGGCCAACCAGAAGAAGTGGCCAATGCCTGTGTATTCCTGGGCTCGGACATGAGTTCCTATATCTCTGGACAGGTCATTCAAGTGGATGGTGCCATGCTGACGTAGGAATTGGAAGATTGAAAAATTCATAAATTGAAAAATTAAATGCCCTTGAACCTGTCATGGATAGATTCAAGGGCATTTTTCTTTGCATACTGGATCGCATGGGGTTGTGCAGGGTCTCTGCCCCTGCACTAACCAAAATTTGAGTCTCTGACTCAATACTTTAACCCCTTGGATCGTCCCAAGTCAATTCGATAAAACTCGTATTCATCTTCATCCAACCGCTCCGGTTTATTGATATACAAAAAACCATTCGACACAAACCAGTTTTCAACCTCCTTCTCCCCTTTAAAATCAAAGAAATATTCACCTAAGGGGTCCCATTTCGGGGAAAATACCTGTAAGACATAGTGCTTGATGCGGTCAAATTTGGTCTTTCCTTCTCCCGATTCATTGACCTTACTACCCCGTACAAAAAGGTCATTTTGTCTATCGTACACTACAAAAATATGTTGGGAAGCTTCCTTATGCAATACCCAAGTTGTTGCCCCCTTGCCCACAGGAATACGCTCACTGGGCTTATAATTTAACTCAACACGCGATTTTACGCCCACTTTATCCAATAACTTCACTCCATCCAAGCGATACAAAGTATCCGAATATGGCCAACCTAGATAATAATCTCCCCGCTTAGTATCCAATGCCCCCATCAACCAAGTAGCCGTAATATCCCCTTGAAATGCTTCATTCCCCCCAGGAATAGTGAAATTAGTGTGCCTAACCTCACTAGTTTGGAGATTGATTTGACTCAGCCAATGGGTAAAGTCCAAAGGGAACTCCACCCTGGCCAACCGTGCTTTTTCGTCCCTGAATTTCATGTGATTTTTGGGATCCTGTCCCACCTGCAACCAAGCACCTTTTTTCACCATTAAACCTTTTCTTGAAGACAATGTGACATAGCTCTCTTTTGTGGTCGGCAAGGTAAAATCCACTTCCCATTCCTTAATTTTCTTCCCTTCACTGTTATACAGTCCTACCCGACCAAGACTCCCAACAAGCAATACCTCCAGATTTTCCTTAACATAATAATTTGCTCCCCTACCACCTTTTAAGGCATTGGGACCTTCATAAGGAATAGGAATCTCTTTGATCAATCTAGAAGAGCCCACTTCAAGTATTTTTATAATGAATCCCGTACGATCCGCCATAGGAACAGGATGGACCAACCAATCTTCCCTACCAGTCACCGTACTTAAATGATTAATATAACCAGTGGTCGTATCCACCTTTAATATAAACTCCCCATCCACCAATTCCTCAAGCCTTCCTTGATACACTTCCACCCTTTCTCTTTTTGGGCAAGAGATCAACAAAACCAAAGTACCTAACCAAAATATCTTTTTCACAGCTGCTGATTTTTACCTGAACACAACTAACAAATTAGTCATAAATTCGTATAACTGCAAATCCAACCCCATTGTCCGGATAACTGAAAGTACAGCCAGCATGTCAGCACCCCCTACCTTACCAGCTTTAAAACATTGCAACCTTCAAACAGCTCACAACGTATATCAAAATGATATCACTTTAAAATCATAATAAAATGGAAAAAACAACTAAACCCATTTCCGGATATTTAATGGTACTGGCAGGGCTGCTGCTCGCCATTGGCGCCTTGGCGTCCATCGCCTCGGGAAATGCTATACTGGCCATCATCCTAGGTGTACTCTTCATCTTCGTGACCCCTGGGTTCTTTATCGTCGAACCCAATAAAGCCGTGGTATTACTCCTCTTCGGTGCGTATAAGGGCTCTGTAAAATCCAACGGTTTCTTTTGGGTAAACCCATTTATGAAGAAACAAAAAATCTCCTTGCGTGTCCGGAACTTCGAGAACAAACCCATGAAAGTCAATGATAAAATCGGTAATCCCGTCATGATCGGCACGATCGTCGTTTGGAAAGTAGAGGATTCCTACAAGTCTTTTTTTGATGTGGACGATTATGAAAATTTTGTCCACCTGCAGGCGGATGCGGCAGTCAGGAAAATGGCCGGATTATATCCTTATGATAACTTTGAGGATGAGGATGCAGAAGTGACCCTACGATCAGGTGTAGAAGATGTCAACCAGTCGCTGGAAAAGGAAATCAGCGAACGACTGGAGCACGCAGGGATCAAGGTGATTGAAGCCCGGATCAGCCACTTGGCCTATGCTTCGGAGATTGCCAGTGCCATGCTCCAAAGACAGCAGGCCACGGCTATTGTAGCAGCCAGAAGGCGGATCGTGGACGGTGCAGTGGGCATGGTAGAGATGGCCTTGGATGATTTGAAAATCAAGGAAATCATCGACTTCGACGAAGAGAAAAAAGCCGCCATGGTCAGTAACCTGATGGTGGTGCTCTGCTCGGACAAGAGTGCCAGCCCTGTCCTCAATGTGGGAACCTTGCACCAATAATAGAACAGTAACATGCCAAACAAAAAAGCTTTTGCCCTACGGATCGACGAAAAAATGATGAAGGCAGTGGAAAAATGGGCGGCCGATGAATTTAGGAGCACCAATGGACAATTGGAGTACCTGATCCATGATGCCTTAAAGAAAGCGGGCAGGCTTCCCAAACCCGGCAAAAACCAAAAAGAGGCCGAATAGTCGGCCTCTTTTATGATGTATTATTCTTGCTCTTCCTCCAAATTAGGGTTATACAGCAGTTCCTCGTTTTGGAAATCGTACAAGGTCAGCTGCCGCAACTCGTAATAAGCCTGCCAGTATTCCTGCAGGGACTGGATATAGCTTCTCCTGTTCGAGTCCTTCTCCTGCTGGGCAATATTGAGGTTCGTGATGTCCACCTTTCCGCTCAGGTAACGCTGCCGCGAAATCTCATACCGTTTGGCCGCCACCTCATCAGCCTTATCACTGATCAAAATCCTACTTCTCAATTGCTGGAAATTCTTGACCCTAGTGAAAATCTCTTGTTCAAAATTGATTACTTCCTGATCGACCGTGTAGTTCACTAACTCTTTATTTGCCTTGGCGATTCCCATTCGAGCCTTATTTCTGCCCCAATCCAGCACTGGTACACTCACCCCTAAACTTACGACCGCCTGTTGGTCTGGGTTTTCATACACACCACCCCACGTCTGCGCTGCATTGTTATACCCATACCGTGCATTTAGACTCATGTTAAACCGCTGGCCTTTTGCTCTGGCCACCTCCGCATCTGCCTGAAGTCGCTGGATCTTAAAGTTAACTGCATCAGAGCTATTTTCAAAAGCCAAGTTTATGGCCTTGTCCACATCCACGACAAAATCAGGGATTTCATCAGGCAAAACCAGGTCAAACTGGGTGTTTTCATTCAAGCCAATATAAGACCTCAAGGCAAGTGCAGATGACTCTAGGGACAATTGTGCCGAGGTTAAATCCTGATCCGCTTGGAGTACCTGTAGCTCCACTTGGAGCAATTGGTCCTCTGTGGTCGTACCGATATTATACCGGCCTTTCTCAATTTTATAGATCGCTTCGGTATTGGTCTTGTTTTGCATCGCAATATCGTACCCTACCTGGGCTACCAAATAATTAAAAAACAACTGCGTGGCCCTTTGACTGATCTGCTCCATTTCCTCTACATAGCTTTTCTTGCTTTCTTCATATCGTAAAGGCTCTATTTTCTTGTCCCATTTCAATTGGTTAAAGGCAAAAATCGGCTGGTAGAGCTGGATATTTACAGGAACGCCCTGCCATTGGGTCCTTTGATCTGGGTTATCAGTCAGGTAATTATCAAACCTTGTTGCCGACGTATTGATGGATACTTCTCCACCAGTCAGCGCTATGGACTGCTCCAAGCCAAGACCAACATCCACTGTACTTTGTTCAAGTGGTAAATATTCTATCGATCCATCATTTTGTTCTACCCCTCGAACTTCCTGGGAATAACTCGGAAGGGTACCATTTAATCTCAACTGCGGATTATAATTGGACTTGTAAAACCGGTATTGCCAGTAGTTGTTTTGCCGCTGGGTTTCGGCCCTTAGTGCAGCAGGAGATACGGACTTTGCCCGGGCAATAATGTCCTGCAAGGTATATTTGATCCTTTCCTGCCCATTCACTTGGCACGGAACACTAAACATCAAACAGAAAATAAAAACGAAGAATGTGATTTGCTTATTCATGTCTTAAAGAAGTTATCGGGTCCTGGCTCGCGGCGCGTTTGGCCGGAGCTATTCCAAAAATCAATCCTACGGTAGCGGCCACACTAAAGGAGACCAAAATAGAAGGTATGGTGATGATGGTGGGAAAATCGCCAAATTGGGAAACAAGGCTGGCCAAAACAATCCCGAGGATCACCCCAATGATCCCTCCGCTGACACTGATCATCATGGCCTCAAAAAGAAACTGGTGAATAATGTCCGTCTTCTGGGCCCCCAGAGCCAACCTGAGGCCTATTTCCTTGATCCGCTCCATTACAGAGGCCAGCATAATGTTCATAATGCCAATCCCCCCTACCAATAAGGAAATCCCAGCAATGGCCCCCAATACAATGTTAAAGATATTTTGGGTACGTTGTTGCTGCTTCAAGAGCAGTTCTGGAATGGTAATCTCAAAGTCAATGACATTATAATGCTTTCGTTCCAGCAACCTGGACAATACTTCAGCCGTCGGGTTAAGCATCCCGCTCTCTTTCACCTGCACCACCAGCTTATCGATTTGATGGTAATTGGTCTGCTTATTGGACGTGTTTTGCTGGACTTCCCCGTTTATAATTACCACGCCCTGCCTACCGGAGACCAAGCTTCCTGAAGTGACCATATCGCGATTTTTATACCGCACGAGCATGGTCTGCATGGGAATATACACGTCCATGTTAAAATCCCGGATCCCCAGTTTGGCGAGGCTTTTATCTGAGACAATTCGCTCCTCCAAGATCCCGATTACCCGCATCCACTGGTTGCCGCATTTGATTCGTTTGCCAATGGCGTTTTCCTTACTGAAAAACTTGGTCTGAACCCCACGGCCGATAATGCACACGGGATCTCCATTGGTAAGGTTGTTTTCCGTAAACATGCTGCCTTCACGCAACTTAAAATTTGTCACATTAAAATATTCCGGTGTCACCCCCACGAGCTTTGCCGAACGCCTGATGCCACTTTTCACAATATGCGTATCCATGATCACCTCTGGACTGATTCGCTGAATACCGGGTATCACCTCTGTGATGGCTTCCACATCCAACATCCTAAGGCCTGGGCTAAATTTGTTTTTTTCGGCACCTGGCCCTGAACCAGGCCCGTCACTTACCTCTTCCTCTACCTGCTCCACGACCGGTTCGATGATGATATTATTTACCCCCACCAGCTTGATCTGCTCCAGGATTTCTTGTTGCGCGCCATTTCCGATCGCCATCATGGCGATCACCGCTGCCACCCCAAAAATAATCCCCAGTGCCGTCAGGAGTGACCTGAGCCTATTGGCCATCACTGCCTCCAAGGCACTGTAAAAATTAGACATAAGTCTTGGTCCAAACATAAGTCAACAATTAAGAGTTTGAAGCTTTCTTACCTGACTTTGCCTCTTCGGCGCCCTGTCTCGGGCCACGTGGACCACCCTTACCAGGCGTATTAGGTGTAGATTGGGTGGGTTTTTCCCCTTCCTCTTTTAAGTTACGCTTGCCATTTAGCTCTTCCAGCAATTTCACTTCCTGGTTACCACCCCAGTCAGGTATGGACAGGTACACCTTGTCCCCTTCTTCCAAACCAAGCTCTACAATCGCTTCATCATAATTGGACAGTCCAAGTTTTATCTCTTGTTTGACGCCATTGTTCAGGTACACATAATTGATACTATCGTTTTGGACATGCACGGCCTCCAAGGGTACGTATATAGCTTCATCCAGCTCCTGTGCAATGATCGTGTTACTCGTGGTCATGGCAGGGCGCATGACGGGGTCACTTTCATTGACCAATATTTCTACTTCAAACACCTTTGCATCAGAATTTGGACGCTGCTGGCCGACATTGGCCACCCGGGTCACCTTTCCGGTAAATTCCTTTTCAGGAAAAGCATCCAATCCTATCTTCACCTCTTGGCCCACTTTTACTTTCCTGATCTCCACTTCGTTCACATAAGTGATGCTCTGCATTTCTGTCAAATCTGGCAACGTAGCCACCACAGGGTTCCAAGCACTGATCTGGGAGCCTTCGGCAATCTTGTTTCCATCCCAATTGGTCCTGTAAATCACCATACCATCCTGCGGAGCGGTGATGTTAAATTCTTCCAATAGGTCATTCATCGCCTGGAATTCACGCTCTTCTTTACGAAGCCTTGCCGTCCGTTCAGCCATTTTGGCAAGGGCTTGATTAAACTTGATCTTATAGTTCTGTCTGGCTTGGTCCAAATCACGTTCGGCTTTTTCCAAATCGTATTCATTTTGCTTGATCGTCGCCGGTGGCTCGTACTGGGACTGCTCCAGTACTAATTTCTTTTGCTCCACATTGTACTCCAGATTAAGGATGTTGTCCCGCTCCTGACGAAGCGTCAGCGCAGTATCCAATTTGGCCTGCTCATACTGCGCCACCTCAGAATCCAAATTGTTCTGGCCATCACTGAGTTTTCCAAAGAGTTCTGACTTATCGAGTGAAGCAATGAAATCCCCTTTTTTCACAACAGTTCCTTCATCCACCATTCGCTCTATCGTAAGCTGGTTTACACGAAACTCCCGCGCCCTAGTGGGACCCATGATCATGACCGAGCGCAATGCCTTTAGCTCACCAGTCGTGGCTATCTCAACGGTAAATTTTCCTTTCTCTACCGGAACGATGATATCTGCTCCATCCCCGGAGGCAGTGGGAGAAAAAATAAAGTACAGGACCAATATGGCCACCACACTTCCAACCGCTACAAATAATAAATTCTTTTTCATGACAGTTTCACTGTTAGGTGTATTTATAGATTATTGTTTACAAAATTAAATTTTTAAAAACTAAGCACCGTCCCAACTAAATTCAAATATAGCCATTGACATAATAATTCAAACTAAAACCTTAATTAATAAATGTTAAATTTAAATGCAATGATTTGTTATCTTGCGGCAAAATCTCCAAAAACGGGCGTTTATGAAGTCTATCATCAGTTTTATCATTAGATATATTCCTCGAAGTTTTTTGCAGCACATCAGTCATATATTTTTAAGGATATTGGCTGTTTTCTACCGGGGACACGATGTTAGTTGTCCCGTCTGTAAGCGGGAATTCAGTAAGTTTTTGCCGTATGGCCGCAAAGCAAGGGAAAATGCTCTATGTCCTAAATGCCTTGCACTAGAGCGTCATCGACTCATGTGGCTATTCCTAGAGCAGCAGACCAATTTCTTTGATGCCAAACTTAAGGTCCTTCATATTGCACCGGAACTTTGCTTTATCGATCGCTTCGAAAAGCTTCCCAATATCGAATACATTACGGGCGATATCGAATCCCCACTGGCCAAAGTCAAAATGGACGTCCATCAGATTCCCTTTGAGGACCAGCATTTTGATGTCGTCTTCTGTAACCACGTCATGGAGCATGTCGATGATGACTTATTGGCCTGTAAAGAAATCAACCGTGTACTCAAAAAGGACGGCTGGGGCATCATCCAATCTCCCGTTTATGACATTCCTCAGACCCTCGAAGACAAGAGCGTCACATCTCCTGCCGAGCGTGAAAAGATGTTTGGGCAAAGAGACCATGTGCGAAAATACGGAAATGATTATGCCCAGCGACTCTCCCAATCAGGCCTGAAAGTGCATGAAGACCAATTTGTAAAGACCCTGCCGAAAGAAACCATCACGGCCCATGCCCTACCCCCAAACGAAATCATCTTTTACTGTACCAAAGGGGCAGTTATTTCTTAAGGACCCCACAAACCAGCCCCGCCCCATAGGCTAACAGCTGTCCATAGGACGTCAAAATTGACAAAAAACCGACCTTTAATGAACGGTTGCCGATGGTGGATGACCACAAGACACCAAAGGTCCATAAGCCATAGACAGAAGCTCCCACGGCAAACAATGGAGCGTATATCAAACTACTAAAAACAACGGTTAAAAAACCCAGTAAAAACAAGACAGGCATCAAATGGACCGCTTGAATGGCTCCTGGATGAAACCTATTGACATTCACCCTGTTTTGTCCAAACGAATAACTTTGGCGTAAGAACGAAATAAAATCATTCCTTCGTTTATGGTACACATAAGCCTCTTTGACCAACTCCAAGTTAAATCCATATTTTTTTATCCGTATGCTCAGTTCAATATCTTCCCCCTTGTTCGGATCAATGAAACCTCCAATTGCCGCATACACTTTTTGGGACATCCCCATATTATAACCCCGTGCTTGGTATTTTTTGGGATCTGCCACTTTCCCCCTGATCCCCCCAGTGGTCCAAAAGGAGGTCATACTGAAATTAATGGCTTTTTGAAAAGCAGAAAATCCTTCGGCTGCTTTATCGGGACCTCCATGGGCATGGAGTCCCCGAGAACGAACGGCTTCCGCTAAATTTTCCAAATAGTCTTCAGGAATCACACAATCCGAGTCAAAAAACACAAAATAATCTCCTTTGGCTTGATCCATTCCAAAATTCCGTGCAAATCCCTGCCCTGTATTATTTTGATAGAAATAATGTACTGTTAATTTATCTTGATATTCGCTAACCACCTCCTCACATCCCTCCAACGAGCCATCCTCGACAATAATCACCTCAAACTTGCTGTAAGTCTGACAACAAAGGCTTTGGAGTAATTCTGAAACTTCGTAAGGCCGATTATAAACCGGGATGATGATTGAAAAAAACATCAGTGACCGAAATTTAACTTCTCGTCAATATTATAATCTCCTTTTCTTGAAGAGGTGGAAATCATCATTTCGGCCAAAAATCCTGTCAAAAAGAGCTGCACTCCCACTATTAGCGCTACTAGTGATAAAAAGAACAATGGCTGGTCAGTCACTTCCCTCACTTCAAGGCCAAGCCGCATTCCCCTGATTTTCTGGAACACAAGCCAGCAGGTAATCAAGAATCCACCAAAAAAGGATACGGTTCCCAAAGCCCCAAAGAAGTGCATGGGCTTTTTACGGTACCTATTGACAAAAGACACTGAGATCAGGTCCAGAAAACCGTGAACAAACCTTTCAACCCCAAATTTGGTTGTACCATATTTTCTGGCCCTATGCTCCACTGTTTTCTCTCCGATCTTATTAAAACCGTTCCATTTAGCAATTAGCGGAATATAACGGTGCATTTCCCCGTAAAGGTGAATTTGCTTGACCACTTTGTTTCTATAGGCCTTGAGCCCGCAGTTAAAGTCATGTAGCTTGATTCCTGAGATCAAGCGTGTCACTCCGTTAAAAAATCTTGATGGAACCGTCTTGGTAAAGGGGTCATGGCGCTTTTTCTTCCAGCCAGACACAATATCATACCCTTCTTCCTTTATCATATCGTATAGCGCCGGAATTTCGTCAGGGCTGTCCTGGAGGTCCGCATCCATGGTGATCACCACATCTCCGGACGCCTTGCTAAAACCAATATCCAAAGCAGCTGATTTGCCATAGTTCCGGCTAAAACCAATTGCTTTGATATGACCATTTTGCTTAGCAAGACATTCGATTACTTCCCAGGACTTATCCGAACTGCCATCATTGATAAATATCAATTCATAACTAAAACGGTGCTGATGCATTACACGTCCTATCCACGCGGTCAATTCAGGTAAAGATTCTTCCTCATTGTAAACGGGAACGATAATCGAAACTTGCGTCATTTAACTGTTAATAACTTGGTGTCGGTTCTTTTCTTTTGATGATAGCTCCCAAAATCAATGCACAAATTGCATAGAAGATCAATACAAAGCCAAATGACTTGATTTGGCCTCCAACAGTATATCCATCTAGCATGCCCTGTTTCATCTCATCGATTTGCTCGGTACTCATGGCATCTGCTGCCCCAAAGCTCTCCATAACTTCCATCGTATTCTGCATTTGTTGGTCAGCCAATACTCCTGGTAACGCAGGATCTATCACTTGAAAAAGCAAGAGCTGTCCAAACAATCCTACTATTCCTGCAACGACCAACGTAAAAAAGGAGAATTGAAAAGCAGCGCCAAACGGAATGTATCCTCCCAGCTCTTTCCTATAGCTAAACCCAAATACGAGAACCAATACAAATGACAAAACCAGCAATAGAAGCATCCAACTTGACGCAAGACTGGTAGCATTTATAAAATAAACTACGTAACTGATCACTAACGAAATAAGCCCAATGATCAATCCTGATCTCAGCGCAGCTTTAAAAGGTGTTTCTTGAGTTTCCATATTTACAAAATTTAGTTTTTTATTCTTTTTAAAATTATCGAAATAATAATTGTAAAGAACAATTCCAGTATAAAAATTTTCAAAACCACATCCAACACCACATCGCTAATGGACATGTGCTCATGCTCCGTCATGGCCCTTTCAAAGGCCTCTTTATTGACATTTTCTGTAATATAGACTTCCTTTTCCTGGAGGTAAGCTATTTTATCTGCTTTATAGCTGGTGAATAGATCAGGAGCCATATGCAGGAATAACGCTATTCCCAATGCCGTAATCAAAGCAATCAACCCGTAAACTACAAAGCCAACAGTCATCCCTTGGGCGAATAACATTTCACCATCACCATTGGTATCACGATAGTTTTTTGTTCCTATAAAGACGAAAACAGGGGTGATCAGACAAGCAAATAACAACGTGTAACCAATAGGATCCAAACCTACCCAATGAAGTACCCAAAAGGCCAGCAGGCAAAATCCCCCACCGACTACACCAAACAAATAACTTCCTTTAAAGTACTTAGTCATCCAACCGAGCAAATTTACCTTTGTTGATCACCACTTTCACCTTCCCCTTTAGGCGTTGGTTAAAGAAAGGGGAATTAGCTGCAAGCGATTTATTGGTCTGCTTATTGAACACCCATTCTTCAGATGGATCAAACACTGTAAGGGAGGTCATTTCTTCTTCTAGACTTTTAAGGATCCGAGCTGGTCCGGCAGTAATCTTATCTATCATTAAAGCCCAGCCCAATTTGGCCTCTAAAGACACCAATCCAGGCAAAAAGGCCTGTAGTCCACTCATCCCAAATTCCGCCAGATCAAATTCCATATGTTTGGCATCATAATCCTTGGGTTGGTGATTGGACACAATCGCATCAATGGTACCATCTTTAAGTCCCTCCAATAATGCTTCTTGATCGGGCTTCTCCCTAAACGGAGGCATCACCTTTAAGTTACTGTCATAATCGCTGAGATCCTCATCAACAAAAAGCAGTTGGTACAGTGATACATCAGCAGTGACCTTCAGCCCTTCTGCTTTTGCTTTCTTGATGGCTGCGACACCATTTGCTGTACTTACGGTCTGAAAATGGATACTACCACCCGTATATTTGAGGATTTCAATATTTTTTTGAATAGCAACCTCTTCTGCAAGTGACGGGATACCCTTCATCCCTAAGGAAGTAGATGTAAATCCCTCATGCATCTGACCAAATATGGCCAATAATGGGTCATAGGACTGGTCAAACAACACTCCATCAAACTTCTGGAGGTATTGGAGTACCTTCATCATCCGGTCAGAATTGGAAAGGGGAA
This sequence comes from Echinicola rosea, assembly GCF_005281475.1. Taxonomy (NCBI): domain Bacteria; kingdom Pseudomonadati; phylum Bacteroidota; class Cytophagia; order Cytophagales; family Cyclobacteriaceae; genus Echinicola; species Echinicola rosea. The sequence goes on from NZ_CP040106.1 coordinate 5,992,261, forward strand.
CAATGCCATCACCAAAAATATTGACCCCATGATGGTGAATGTCCAATATTTCAGTTAAATCTTCACCTTGTGTATCCTTGGTCACCGCCGCTTGGATATGAAACTTGGTCAAAAAGTCCCTGCTTCTGTGTTTTATAAATTCTACTTCACTTTTACTCTGAACAACTGGAGATGTATTGGGCAGCAATACTGCCTGAACAAATCCGGCATGCTGAAGCGCTTGATCTAGGCTTTCAAGGGTCTCTTGATACTCATATCCAGGCTCTCCTACTCCACACCTTAGATCGATCCAACCGGCACTTCCGAGCCACCCTGAACAATCAATCACTTCGTCAAATCCGCTTTCATTTCCATCGTAAGGGCTAATCTTGTTTCCATCATAAGCATAGTTTGATGGGGTTCCGACGGTATCCTTTTGGATTAATTTTAGTGATTTTAGTAGAATTGCCATGCTTAAAATATTTGTGCAAAACTGGCACTTTTTTCTTAAAAAATAAACCTAATAATCCGAAAGATTAAAAAAAGCCCCTTTAATCTATTAAACCCAACCACAAACCCTGTCCGATAATGTAACAAAAAGACGAGTGTCAAGTAAAACCAAAACCTACGTGTACTACGGTGCGTCTTTTGGCTGATCTCTGTGTTATAAAAGACTTCCTTAGCTACGACTAACCGTGTTTTTTGTACCTCGATCTCGTCCAAAATCCACTACCGCCTTACTTAGCTGTTCGGGATTTGTAATCCCGGATCCGCACAATGGGCATTTGTAATCCATCTCTAATCCCGCATTTGTAATGCGAACTGTCGAGAAAGGGTATCTGTAATGTTTCCTTGCTGTGAAGCCAAAAAAATATGACTTGGTCCCTTTTTGATCAAGCAATATTTCTAGGTAGGACGAATGTTGACTTGGTATTTTGAAATAGTTTCAGCTCGTAATAGAAAGGCGAATGCATAATGCGGGTTCACCGCAGGTCCAACCTGCACTTGGTGCCTTTGGGACATTGTGGATCAAGCAATATTTCTGTAAGCAATAAGTTTATGTGCTTATCGAACCAGTGATACGCCACCAAGGCTCCAAGTCACTAAGCAATCATAAATTCTTTCAATTCCAGTTTACAACATCTACTTGGCAGCCAAAAAGAAGGAGTTTGCCTGCATGGGGGAAGGTTTTAATTTTAGCCCAATAGCTGCACACCTGTGCGCCGTGGCGTAGCGGCGGGGTTTTCGGGTTACTTTTTTGACCTGAAGCAAAAAGGCAACAACGGTAGAGGGATGAAAAACCAACCGGGAATTTGGCAAGAAAGATAACTGCCCAAGGAAAAAAGATTGAACACATTTTTCCAAATACACACTAAACTAACCCGCATTAAATGCGGGTTCACCGCAGGTCCAGCATGCACTTGGAGCCTTTGGGACATTGTGGCATTTCTTTAACGGTGGTCTTATCGGTAAGAAAACCGGCAGCCCCAACTTTTCCGCTTGATCAAAATCCCCCATGCCGGATCCCCCGGTCCTACAGGGGCATATAAAAATGAAAAGGCCCACCGCTTGTGCGGTGGGCCTGTATAAAAGCGGGCGGCGACCTACTCTCCCGGGTGTAACCCCAGTACCATCGGCGCGACAGGGCTTAACTTCTCTGTTCGGGATGGGAAGAGGTGGATCCCCCGTGCCATACCACCCTAAGCTCTTCGTCCCATCGACATTTCTCAGGCGACGGAACAATATCTTTATTTCCTTTTTGGCCTTTCGACATTACCAAAGATAATACAACTCCGAACAGGCAAGCTTTCGGGCTATTAGTACTGCTCGGCTATGCCGTCTCCGGCTTTACACCTGCAGCCTATCAACGTCATCGTCTATGACAACCCTGTACGGAAACCTCATCTCGAGGTGGGTTTCGCACTTAGATGCTTTCAGCGCTTATCCCTTCCGGACGTAGCTACCCGGCAGTGCAGTTGGCACCACAACCGGTACACCAGCGGTCCGTCCAACCCGGTCCTCTCGTACTAAGGTCAGATCCTCTCAAGTTTCCCACGCCCGCAACAGATAGGGACCGAACTGTCTCACGACGTTCTGAACCCAGCTCGCGTGCCACTTTAATGGGCGAACAGCCCAACCCTTGGGACCTTCTCCAGCCCCAGGATGTGACGAGCCGACATCGAGGTGCCAAACCTCCCCGTCGATATGAGCTCTTGGGGGAGATCAGCCTGTTATCCCCAGAGTACCTTTTATCCTTTGAGCGACGGCCCTTCCATTCGGTACCGCCGGATCACTATACCCGTGTTTCCACCCTGCTCGGCTTGTCGGCCTCGCAGTCAAGCTCCCTTATGCTATTGCACTCCGCGCACGGTTACCAAGCGTGCTGAGGGAACCTTTGGAAGCCTCCGTTATCCTTTTGGAGGCGACCACCCCAGTCAAACTACCCACCAAGCAATGTCCCCGACATTCGCGGGTTAGACACCCGACAAACAAAGGGCCGTATTTCAACAGTGGCTCCACAACGCCTGGCGACGCCGCTTCACTGCCTCCGGCCTATCCTACACATTGTTTGCCCAATGCCAATGCTAAGCTGCAGTAAAGGTTCATGGGGTCTTTCCGTCCCGTTGCGGGTACGCGGCATCTTCACCGCGACTACAATTTCACCGAGCTCATGGCCGAGACAGTGCCCAGATCGTTACACCATTCGTGCAGGTCGGAACTTACCCGACAAGGAATTTCGCTACCTTAGGACCGTTATAGT